>MGJK01000011.1:73378-75381 GCA_001794215.1 Candidatus Yanofskybacteria bacterium RIFCSPHIGHO2_01_FULL_44_24 | reverse complement strand
CCCTTCCAGTGGCAAAGCTAACGCGTTAAGTCTGCCGCCTGGGAAGTACGAGCGCAAGCTTAAAACTCAAAGGAATAGGCGGGAATTTGCACAAGCAGTGGATCATGTGGTTCAATTCGACACTGAGCGAGGAACCTCACCAGGGCTTGAAATTCTAGTGTAAGCCTTAGGAAACTAAGGCCCCCGCAAGGCACTAGGACAGGTGCTGCACGGCTGTCGTCAGCTCGTCATGTGAATGGTTTCCTTAAGTGGATTAACGAGCGCAACCCCTATTGTCTGTTATACGTGTCAGACGAGACTGCTCCGGTAACGGAGAGGAAGGTGGGGATGACGTCAAGTCAGCGTGGCCCTTTGATGCCCTGGGCTACACACATGATACAATGGGTGTTACAATGGGTCGCTAAGCCGCGAGGCGGAGCTAATCCCATCAAAGGCACCCTCAGTTCGGATAGGAGGCTGAAACTTGCCTCCTTGAAGCTGGAATTGCTAGTAATCGCTGATCAGAACGCAGCGGTGAATACGTTCTCAAATTTTGCACTCACAATAAAAGCGCCTGGCAGGTTATATTTCTAAGCGGTTGAAATCCGTTCCTCGAATGTCCGTCATTCGAGCGTAGCTGAAAACTAGGCTTAATCCGCGAGGATTAGGTCGAAGGAGTTGAAAGCAAACAACAGCTTTTCATTCAAAACGTCTGATCGATCTATGATTGGCAGTGAGCATAGAGAAGGTCTGAAAAAAAGACGCGAAAAGATGTCGGGAAATGAAATATAACTGACCCGGGGAGATCTGATGCGGTATAAGGATTTGACGCCGCGTCAGAAGTCAGCTAGACTATAGTAGTATAAGCAGTAATGCTTTATGAAGGGTCTACTCTTATGTTAAGTCCAGATTACATTGTCGGTCTTGTTGATGGGGAAGGTAGTTTTACTGCTTATGTCCGTGATCCGGACAAGGGCGGCAAAACCAAGCGTCGGGTATATGTCGAACCAAGGTTCTATATTAAATTAATAGAGAAGGATAAAGATATCCTCTATAAATTAAAAGATTATTTTAGGTGTGGTAGTATATATTTCCAGCGTGATAAAAGACCAAATCATCAGCAATGTTATCGATACGAAGTGTTTAATTGGGGAGATTTACAGAAAATAATTATCCCGTTCTTCTCTAAGCACAGGTTGAGATTCGTCTCTAAGAAAAAAGACTTCCAGATATTTTGCGATATTATGGAGCGTCTCCAGAAAGGCGAACACAAGACCATTCAAGGACTGAAAAATCTTCGCCAGATTAAAGCGAAGATGCATTAGGAGCTCGTCGTATGCGGGAAATCCGCAGGTACGATGGGAACATCAATTCTGAAATCCCAGAAGATACTTGCCCGTCAACTCAAGGGAGCCGGTAATACCTGAAGATCCATGTTTACACGTGGGGACACGGTAGGATCGGTAACAGGGAGTAAGTCGTAACAAGGCAAGGCTAGCGGAAGCTGGTCTTGGATCACCTCCTTTCTATATTTTCTTTATGAAAATATCCTGAAAGGTTAGAAGTGGGAGGCGAAAGATGGGTAATCGGATAGTTTAAATATTTAAATATTTAAATATTGTCCTTTTTCACATCCAACCTCTATCCTTCAATTAAAAATGAAGTCGATTCCGCCCTCTGGGCGAGATCTGGGTCCGACAGATATATCGGATCCCATTAGAGCTTACGGTCGCCTATGGCGGCCTGCCTCTAACGGGACAGGGTTCTCCATGTGAGAGCTTTGGTTCAATGATGGCTAGAACACAAATCGCCATCAAAAGGAATTTACCCTATGAAATAAACGCTTTGCGTTTCCGGCTTCGCCGGATTTCAAAGGGTGAACTGGTTAGCTATATAAGATTAGGAAACCTAAAACCGCCCGAAGGCGGTTTTAGGTTTTGGAAATCCTCGCCGGCTGGCCTCGCTGAAGCTCTGGTGAAGCGGGCAGGCAGGTTGAGAAACGAAGGTTTCGAAATACTGAGGCC
>MGJK01000011.1:0-73359 GCA_001794215.1 Candidatus Yanofskybacteria bacterium RIFCSPHIGHO2_01_FULL_44_24 | reverse complement strand
GGGGGGGGTATAATTGGACTATGAACATTCAACAAAAAAACAATGTAATTTTAGCGGGAACATTAATAGCCTTCTTTGGGTTATTGGCGGTCGGAATGTTGGTTTTTCCGAGTGGTAATAATCGTCAAGTTACCAAAAGTTCGGAGCAGTATTTTGCCGAGCAAACATCCTTTGCCTCAAAAGTATATAACAACAAAAGGCAGGGTATTTCCCAAGGTGTTTCTGGTATAGCTTTATACTTTCCCGATATTAAGCCGGACACGATTAGTATAAACAGAACCAGGGCAAGTGACTGTGAAAAGTGGATGGACTATGCTGAGTATTACTTTGATAAATTCGAGGGCGTCCTCCTGGATAATGGGGCGCAAGAATTCGTTGACGAGGAAAAGGCAAGCGGCGAAATTTCAATTGAATCATTGGTCCAGTTACTGTTTTGGAAACTTGAGGTTGAGAGCCCCGATGCGTATTCTCTTGCAATGGCGTATTTTCAGGCCTTTCTCGGGATGGTTGAACAATTCATGGATTGTGAAGGCATAACTCTTTAAAGTGACGGTCGCATATACACAATTAAACCTCGATCGGGCTTTTAAGAAATCTTTAACGATGCTCATAACGCAATGACGGAATGATAGACAAACTATACTTTGCATGGTAAAAGTAATCACGGTTCTTTGTTAGATTAGAAAAAGAGGGGAGATGAGAAAGAATAGAGCGGCCCTTGTTGATTTGGAACTATCAAAAGAAGCCTGGAAAGAACTTGAGCGTATAGCAAGGAGAAGCAAACTCACTACGGGAAAGGTAGTTGATCTCATTTTGGGAGCCGAGATGGATATTATTGAGTACCAGGTCCGAAGAAGGAAAAGGTTAGCCAAGAGATTGAAAACAAGATTTCCCAAGTGTGTATTGTATATGAAGTCATTGTAATGATTCCGGTACACCAAAAGCGCCCTTCCGGGCGCCTTTTGATTTAGGATTTACTTAATTTGATAAGTTATTGTTACCCCATACCAAGCTTTTCCGCTGACCGCCATTGAGAAAGGGGGCGGGCTTGGTACGGGGCAGGCATTCACTACTTGATTTGGTACGTTATGGTAACGTTGACCACTACTTCGTTTTCGCCAGTGGGCACTTCGGGCAGGGGACCGCCTCCGCCATAACCGCCGGTATCCATCGCCTCAGCTTTTAAGTATACAGGAGGATAGTATCCGCCTTCCTGGTAATTAACTATTTTACCAAGAAGGATTCCCAATTGCTTTCTTAACTTGTTTGCCTTTTCCTTGGCATCATTAATCGCCATTTCCCTTGCCTGGTCTTTTAATTTTTCTTCATCATCAATTTTGAATCCGAGGTTATTGACTTGGTTTGCCCCGGCCTTTACAAGACCATCAAGGACAGCGCTGACTTTTTCCAAGTCACGAACCTTTGCTTCATAAGACTGGTTCACTTGATAGCCAATAATTTTTTGATTCCCTGGATAATATGAGGGATAGCTCTGAACTTCAGATCCAAGAGGTACCGGCAGTGGTTTGTCGTAGCCATACTGGGGATAGACGTTGTAGCCCGCGGTTTTAATGTCCTTATCGTCTATATCTTGGCTTTTTAGAAAATCTACAACTTGCTTAGATTTCACAGAATTATCGTCTTGTGCTTTCTTGGACGTCGTTGCTTCGGTTAGAATTGAAAAACTTATAACAGCAACATCCGGTACGGCAGAAATCTTGCCTTCGCCGGAGAAAGATATGGTGTTTGTTGTGGTCGCCGTATTTTTAATTTGTTTAGTCGCCGCCGCTAAGAAAATGATCAGCATTACCAAGGCTGCTGTTCCAGCCCAGACCAGATATTTATAATTCTTCAAAGAAATTATCAATTTACAATTTACAATTTACAATAAATTTTCAATGTTCCAATGTTTGAAAATGGAACCATCGATATATTCAGTGAAAATTGAGAATTGGTAATTGAAAATTAAGCTGCTTACATATATTATAGCAAAGTGATTAAAAACAGAGAAATATACCTTATCTTAGACAATATTCGTAGCCGGGAGAACGTAGGTTCTATTTTTCGTACTGCCGATGCGGTCGGAGTCAGTAAAATATATCTTTGCGGGATTACGCCAAGGCCAAAGACGAATGATGAATTACGAATTATGAATTATGATTCAGATAAGATAGCCAAAACAGCACTCGGGGCGGAAAAGGCCGTCCCCTATGAGTATATACGTGATTCATGGAGAATAGTAACAAGGCTAAAGATGGAAGGGGTTTTTGTTGTGGCCCTTGAGCAAACAAAGGATTCGGTTAATATTTTTAAGGTTAAGCTAAGTCGGTCATCTGGCGGATCGGTCGCCTTGGTTGTCGGGAATGAGGTGAATGGAGTCTCTGCGTCGGTACTGAGCCGTGCGGATAAAAAAATTTCCATACCGATGTATGGAAAAAAAGAAAGCCTTAACGTTTCCGTTGCGACAGGAATTGCTCTGTATGCGCTGATTAACGCTTAGGAAATTCCCTGAATTCGCGGCCATGGGCTTTATAGTAAGTGATTCTTCCGTTCAAGCTTGCTCGGCCGAATATAACCCAACCTTGTTCTTTGCAGGATTTGCAAAGATTCGATTGAATATGAGAGAAACTGCTTTTACAGCAAGGAGACTCCGTAACCTCTACTTGCCCGCTCTCGACATTGGTTTTTGATCCGCATACATCGCATGGCTGATCGGGAATGACCGGGGGAATGCCGCTCCAAGCTGACATAAAACTCCTTGTTTTTAATGTATTCTGACAATGAAACTACCAAATAAATCGCTCGAACGCAATCTGTTTATGTCGGGTTATCGGCTTATTTATGCCGTTGATGAAGTCGGGATGGGTTGTTTGGCCGGGCCTGTAGTAGTTTGCGCCGTAGCCATAACTAACCAATTTTATAAAAAAACACACAAAAAACTTCGATGGCTAAGGGATTCGAAGCTTCTTTTGGCCAAGAGCAGGGAATTCTATGCCGAGGAGCTTTTGAAAGAAAAAGATCTGGTTTATGCCCTATCCTATGCTTATCCGAAGACGATAGATAAGTTGAATATTTATCAGGCATCGCGATGGGCCATGAGGAGGGCGGTCAGAAAAGTATATAGTAGTTTGTATATGGTATCTGGTATACAAAATACTAAATACAAAATACAAGATACAGTTTTTAAATCTATAGTTCTGGTAGACGGCAATAAAAAGATCCCGGGACTAAAAGGCGAGCAGATAGCCATAGTAAGGGGGGATAGGAGGGTTTTTGCCATTGCCTGCGCATCTGTTATTGCCAAAGTTTTCAGGGATAAAATGATGGTCCAATACGCTAAAAAATACCCCGGCTACGGATTTGAAAAGCATAAAGGGTACGGAACTAAATATCATCAGGTTAAGTTGGCCTCGTTAGGTCCTTGCGCGATACATCGCCGGTCGTTTCGATTGACATATTAAGTTTTTTTGTTATTATAATCAGGCATCGTTAGTATCTTTAAAAAACGGAGAAATCAATGCTTCTTTGCACGGTTTGCGGGCATGATAATTTTCCTTTTACCAATTCTCAGATTTCTGGCTGGGCTTCCGGTCAGAGTCTTCAGATGGTTGAGAAATGCCATCAGTGTGGGTCTCGGGTTGCAGAAACCTGTGTCGTCTGCGACAGGCTTCATCCGCTGAATACAATGCATTGTCCGATTTATGGCGTAAGTATTGCCGCATTTCGTAATCTCGAAGTTGATCTTGAGACTCGAGTCCGGATTTTCAAGGGCTTACCTCGAGTTAAGGAAGCGATGGCCAAAGAGGCCAAGTTGCTTTACTGGCTCAAAAGAGCTTTCTTGGCTGTTTCGGCTATCATTATTCTGTCAATGATTACTTCAGGTTCAAAAACTGCAGAAATCGTCCTCGGCTCCCTATCCCTAAATCTTTTGAGCGTGCTCGTGTTTTTGGCAATTTATGCAAGGTTATCCAGTAGAATAGGCAAAGGCATGGCGCCTTTGTGGCGAGAAAAGAATTCTGGTTTTTTGGAGCCCCATTCCATTGTGGTTAGTCGAAAATATGTGCATATAGACTTCGACGAATGGGTGGATAGAGGAGATTATTCTTCGGTCAAGACCTCTTTGAAGAGCCGATTAATAAATACCCTCTCAAGTTAGTCGAATTGACCCCCTTATTAGGGGTCTTTTTAATGCACAGAAAGCTCTTTTGCCCCTGTTTCAGAACTGATATAATATATAAGTGATTCGTTCATCAAGTTTATCAAGTTCATCAAGCGCTAACTTTACGAACTTTATAACTTTACGAACTTTATAACTTGCGCAAGGTGCGTGTAGCTATTAATGGCTTCGGAAGAATTGGCAGAGCGTTTTTTAAGTTGGCCCTAACTAAGAAAGAGCTTGAGGTCGTGGCAATCAATGACCTCGGGGATTTGGGCAATTTAGCTTACTTGTTAAGATACGATTCGGCTTACGGCCGGTATGGCAAGGATATATCGACCAAAGAAGTTGACGGTAAGAAGTACTTAGTTGTAGACGGCCATGAAACGTTATTCATCGGAGAAAAGGATCCGACATTGTTGCCCTGGGCCCCGCTCAATATAGACATAGTAGTTGAGGCGACCGGTGTTTTTGATAGTTTTGAAAAGGCGGCCGTTCACCAGAAGGTCGGAGCTAAGAAAGTAGTTATCACCGCTCCCGCGAAAGACGACGATGGCCCCAATGGACAGACCGTTCTTTTAGGAGTCAATGAGGACAATCTCAAAAACTGCTCAATCTCTTCAAACGGTTCTTGCACAACCAACTCCGTTTCACCGGTGATGCAGATTTTAGTTGAGAAGCTGAGAATTAAGAAAGCATTTTTGAATACTACTCATAGCTACACCGCTACGCAGTCTTTGATTGACGGTCCAGTCAAGGGCAGTGATTGGAAGAGGGGACGATCGGCGGCAGTCAATATCTCGCCCTCATGGACGGGGGCGGCCATTGCGACTACCCGGGCTGTTACGGCTTTGAAGGGCAAATTTGACGGAGTATCGATGAGAGTTCCGACTCAGACGGGATCTTTGTCTTGTATTGTTTTCTGTTCTCCCAAGTCGGTTACCGTGGAAGAGCTGAATGGTATGTTTAAAGAATCCGAGAAAGAAGATCGCTGGAAAGGAATACTGAGGACAACTAACGACCAGATTGTTTCATCAGATATTGTCGGGGACCCGCACGCAGCCATTGTTGACCTCGGCCTAACCAAGGTAGTCGACGGAGATTTATGCGCGGTATTCTCGTGGTACGATAATGAATTCGGCTATACCAATACATTGGTTGAACATGTATTGAAGGCCGCTAAACTCCCATGATGTTCGGCATCATATCAGAAGCCTTCAGGTCCATCTTCTCCTTTTTATTAGTTATCTCGTTTTCTTTTTTTGCCGTTTCTCTTTTTATGATCATGGGCTCGGTTTTACCGAAAAGTAAAATTACCGTCGGTACAGCCGGCGGAGGCAACACGAGCACCAAGAATGCTCTATTGCTGACCGTGGGAACTTTTATTTCCGGAGCAATCTCCCTCATAATGCTTTATTTTTCTAAATGAGCAGTTATATCACCGAAGAAAAAATTAAGAAGATAGAGGAGACGGATTTTACACAGAATGATAGAGGGATTAAGGGGAAGGTATGGAGCAGTAAATTAATTATCTATTCGCTGCCCTTTATCTTAAGCATTTTTGCGGTTGCGATGATCTTTTATATGATGTACTTTTGTCCATTTGAAATATGGGGAGGAAGTATGGAGCCAAGACCATTCTTCTGCGATAATAATGCCTCTGCGGCTATTATGGGAAGTTCATTAATCAGTACTATGATTGCCGCTCTTTATGCCTTTTTCTATGCAAATAGGCATAAAGATAAAAAGATGAAAGTACTATTTGGTGCACTTTCTTTATTACTTGTTTTATGGCTATTAAGTTAACATTTTCTAAATGAGCAGCTATATTACAGAAGAAAAAATAGGGGAGTTAGAGATAAAAGCCAATGAAGCCCGGCAGCTTTTGATTGAGATGCTGACCACGGCCGGTTCCGGGCATACTGCCGGTCCTTTGGGGATGGCCGATATTTTTACTGCTCTGTATTTCTATATTTTAAATCATGATCCCAAGAATCCTAACTTACCGGATAGAGATTGGCTGATCCTTTCCAACGGACATATTACTCCGATCAGATATGTATCAATGGCTCAGGCGGGGTATTTTCCTGTTGAAGAATTAAAAACTTTACGAAAATTCGGATCTCGTTTGCAGGGTCATCCGGAGAGGGAGAGATTACCCGGCGTTGAGACCACGTCCGGGCCTTTAGGTTCGGGGCTTGGCCAGGCGGCCGGAATTGCCTATGCCATGCGCATGGATAAAAAGAAAAATCGTGTGTATTGCATCATGTCTGATGGCGAGCACGATGCGGGTAATACCTGGGAATCAATTATGTTCGCCGGGAAATATAGGCTGAATAATTTAGTCGGTATAATTGACCGCAATAATATTCAGATTGACGGGATGACCGAAGACATAATGCCCCTTGAGTCATTGAGGGCGAAATACGAATCTTTTAACTGGCACGTCCTTGAGGTGGATGGCCACAATTTAGAACAGTTCGTCGATGCTACCGAAGAAGCCAAAACTATATATGAGAAACCAACCGTCATCATCGCCCACACTATTCCGGGCAAAGGAATAAAAGAAATAGAATTTGATTATCGCTGGCACGGTAATCCTCCGGGAAAAGGTCCGGATGATGTTTGGCCGAAAGGGGAGCAGGCCAAGAAGATGTTAGATGAACTAAGAACCTTGGGGGGTAAAATCAGATCTGAGCATCAATAGTCAAATTAAGCAGTTATTGTATAATTATAAATAATATAAACCTTACTAAACAACCATGGAAAACAAACAAGAGCAGGAAGCGATCGCGCGCGTTAGCGATATAATGCGGGTCGGAGTTATCTCGGTTAAACCCGAGGACAGCTTAGAATACGCCGCAGAGCTTTTTGAAAAGTATAATTATGACGGGTTTCCGGTGATTGACCATAGCCGAAAATTAGTCGGTATCGTCACCGGTTACGATATGATTCTTCAGGGTTCGGGAATGCATCTGCCTACGATACTGAATATTATGAAGCAGGCTTCTCAAAGCAAGGTAGATAATAAAACCCTCGATGACCATTTCAAGAAGTTAAGAGAAATAAAGATTAGGGAGGTAATGAATGTCGATCCTTTAGTGGTCGGTCCCGACGTGAAAGTCGAAGATTTAGCCAAAGAGTTTGCTCAGCATCACAGAGTTAATCCTATTCCGGTGGTCGACGATCAAAAGAGGCTCTTGGGGATAGTCAGCCGTTATGACCTTATCAAGTTTTTCAACGAACAGTATTTCCGGAAAATTATAGGAGATACGGATCATAGCGGTATTCTGCAGAGATTAGAAAGAGTAGGGGTTGACGGAGTCGTCAATAAAGAGGGGACGAACCAAGATAGGGCAAGTCTTGACCTCTGGTTTAGGGCAACGATAATAGCCGGAATCATCGGTATCGTATTTTGGATCCTCTTCTCGTTTTTAAACAGGTATTAAATCCGGCTTTCGGCATGAGGCTTAAAGTCTAAAGCGGAATATTTTCTTGCTTTCAGCTTTGATCTCTTGACCCTAAGCTAATCAGGAAGGGAGGTGCTTTATGTCAGGAGATTGTAGATGTTTTCATCATTGGGTGGTTAAAGTTCTTCATCTTTTGGCTTGCTTAGCCGGCGTTTTGTTTTTCTGGAGTACGTGGGAAGGGTTTTTGGTATTCGGATTTGAAGAAAGTCAGTATGCCTGGTCCGTTGTCGTCTTAACGCTCTTAGCTTTTGGCGCTAAAGCCTGCGGCTGTTGCGGTAGACATTGGAAGGGCATGGCTGCTGGTACGGGCAATGCGGATACGTGCAGTCACGGAATGACCTGCAGATGCGGAGATTGCGGAAGATGCAAATAGCAGAAAATTCGAAGCACGAAATACGAAATTCGAAATAATATCAAAATTATAAATTTCAAATTCCAAACTATTTAGGATTTGATATTTAAGATTTTCGGATTTTATTTCGGATTTCGAAATTCGGATTTTGAGTCAAATTTAACCTTATTATGCTTAATAAAAACGCTCACTTAGTCGAAAACTTATTTGATAAAGCCAAGGTTGAGATGGCCCCTACTCGGCAAGGTTATGGAAAAGGTTTGGTTGAGGCCGGAGAAAAAGACAAAAGAGTTGTTGTGCTTTGCGCTGATTTAACGGAATCAACCATGAGCCACTGGTTTAAGGAAAAATTTCCGGATAGATTCGTTGAAATAGGAGTTGCCGAACAGAATATGGCAACGGTCGCTTCGGGCATGGCCAACTACGGCAAGATCCCTTTTATTTCTTCTTATGCGGCTTTCAGTCCGGGAAGAAATAATGAACAGATCAGAACGACCATTGCTTTAAATAATGTGCCGGTTAAAATAGCCGGAGCTCATGCCGGTATTTCGGTAGGGCCGGATGGAGCAACTCATCAGCAGTTGGAGGATATCGCCCTGATGCGAGTTCAGCCCAACATGGTCGTGCTCGTTCCTTGCGATGCCCTGGAAGCTCAAAAGGCGACCGTGGCGGCGGCTTTCAACGGGAAGCCGACATATATCAGGCTGGGAAGGGAAAAGTCTCCTGTTTTCACAACTAAGGACACCCCTTTTGAGATTGGAAAAGCAGAGGTATTTCGTGAGGGCAAAGATGTTGCGATTGTCGGTTGCGGAATTCTTTTACACAATGTGCTGGTAGCGGCAGAAGAATTATCAAAAGAAGGAATCGAGTGTATGGTTATCAATTCTCATACGGTGGATCCTATCGATGAAAAAACAATAATCGAGGCAGCTAAAAAAACAGGTGCTATTGTCTCGGTCGAGGAGCATCAAATCAACGGGGGATTAGGTTCAGCTGTGGCCGAAGTTCTGTCAAGAAATTACCCTGTTCCGCAGGAGTATATCGGAGTTGCCAATAGATTCGGAGAATCGGGCGAGCACTTAGAGCTGATAGAATCTTTCGGAATGGGGATTGGATCTATAAAAGAAGCCGCTAAGCGAGTTCTTAGAAGAAAAGCTTTAACCCCCTAAAAAATCCACCGTCTGGTGGATTTTTTAGGTCTTCTTGCTGTCTATCATTTGCTTGAGCTTTATAAAGTCGCCCTCTAAGAGCGTTTTTATTTCTGTGCTTTTTAATGCGGTTTCCGGGTGGAAGGTAGGGAACAGTTCATAGCTTCCGAAATTGAAGCTCCTTCCGTGTATATTAGCCAATGGCTGGCGCAAGCCGATTCCATTAAGGGCTAAGTTGCCCAGAGTGACCACGATGGCCGGTCCTATGGTTTTAAGCTCCTCCCTTAAGAAGGGAACGTAAGATTTTATCTCTTTGGATGTAGGTACTTTGTTCGGCTGAGGGCAGTGCTTTAATACGGTAGTGAAGTAAGTTTTGTTTTTATTGATTCCGGCTGATCGGATAAGCTGATTAAGGAGCTTTTCTGATTGAGGAGTCCATCTTGTCAGGTCCTTGGACCCGTTTTCGGATATGGGGTTTTCGGCCACAAATACGACTTTTGCGTCAATAAAACCCTGGCCGAATAATAGTTGCCGGCCTTTAAATTTCCTTTTCAGGGCGTCATGGACACCCTTCATTTTTGGGTCAGGGGTCATTAAAGGCATATAAGATCCTACCACAAGAGGCCAAATTTGACAAGTATTTACTCTTTAAATCGATTATGGCATAGATAGTCTGCGTACCTGAACTTTTAAAAACAGGCGAGGCGGCGAGTGCCGAAGGGCGGAGAATTCATTCTTCCGAGCGATAAAATTCCCGATATACTCACGGTCAATAATCTGACCGACGAACAGCGGCTAATCAAGGAAACGATAGCGGAGGTGGTTGATCAAAAACTGATTACCGATGAAGCTATTAGGAGAATTGAATCCAAGGACTTCGGATTTTCGAGAGAGCTTATCCGTGAGCTGGCCGAGGTTGGTTTCTTGGGAGTTGAAGTTCCCGAAGAGTATGGGGGGACTGATCTTGGAGCGGTAGTCGCCGCTATCGTAGCCGAGCATGTTTCCAAGCAGGGTTCCTTTGCCTGTACGTTTTTGGCGCATACGGGGATTGGCACTCTTCCGATCAGGTTTTTCGGAACCGAAGAACAGAAGAAAAAGTATCTGCCCAAGCTTGTTTCAGGGGAGTGGGTGGCGGCTTATTCTTTGACGGAAGGGGTGGCCGGATCCGATGCCAACAGTATTCGGGCGACTGCGGTAAAATCCGAAGATGGAAAGTGCCTTATATTGAACGGCGAGAAAATATTCGTTACAAACGGAGGTTTTGCCGACCTGTTCATTATTTTTGCCAAAGTAAACGGCAAGGACCCGACGGCCTTTATCGTTGAAAAAACTTTTGAAGGCTTAAGAGTTGGAGAAGAAGAGCATAAGATGGGTATTCAGGGCTCTTCTACGGCGACGTTGATTCTCGATTCGGTAAAAGTACCGGTTGAGAATATGCTTGGCGAGCAGGGCAATGGCTTCAAGATTGCGGTCAATATTTTGAACCTTGGCAGATTTAAATTGGGTGCGGCTTGTTTGGGAGCGGGCAGGGTATGCGTGGATGAGGCCTTGCAGTATTCGAAAGAGCGGAAACAGTTCGGCCGGCAAATCGGCAATTTCGGAGTTATCCGTCACAAGCTTGCCCAAATGGCGGCCTTGAACTATGCGATGGAGTCCGTTGTTTACAGAACTGCCGGAATGCTCGATGAAGTCATCCATGGTGTCGACGCGAAAGATTCCAAGGCTATTTTGAAGGCCATCGAAGAATGCGCCATAGAATGCTCTATTGTCAAAGTATTCTGCAGTGAAGCCCTTGATTTTGTTGTCGATGAGAATGTTCAGGTTCATGGCGGTTCCGGATTCTGCGAGGGCCATCCCGAAAGGCATTATCGTGATTCTCGAATCAACCGAATCTTCGAAGGTACCAATGAAATAAACAGATTGCTCTTGGCGGGCATGCTGTTTAAGAAAGCAATGACCGGAAGTCTTCCGGTCAAGGATGCGATTCAAAAAGTAATCAACGAATCAATGACCCCTTCGATTCAGACGGAGCCGGAAGATTACGTCGAACGCCTTAAGATCTACCTGAATAATGCCAAAAAAGCCGTTTTGATGGCAGCCGGATCGGCTTACGAAAAATTCGGACTCGAACTCGAAAAACATCAGGTTGTTTTGAGCAGTTTAGCGGATTGCCTGATTAAAATATATGTTCTGGAAAGCGTTTTGGCTGCATTCGCCAAAAATAGAACGGAGAAAGAAAGTCTTTTGACGGGGTTGATTTTTAACGACAACCTTTTTGAATTAGAAAGGCTGACGCGGGAAATCGTGGTCATGTGTTCGGAGGGCGACACCCAGAGAACCCAGATGTCTATTCTGCGCCGGCTGTTAAAGTTCAGTCCGGGCAATAAAGAGAATTTAAGCGACAAAGTTACCGCTTTGTTGCTGGGGGCTTAATAGCCCTCTTTTAGTTTTAATTTCTTGTGCGAAGAACTGCTCGTGATATAGCAAATAGTTGATTGCTATATTTTTCTTTGTTAAGATATATTACTGAGCAATCTAATAACAAAGGTTCGAATTAAATGCATCAAGAACTAAAAGAAAAAGCTATCCAGATGAGAATAGGACAGCAGTTGGGCTATGGGTCAATTAAAGCTCAAATTCCTGTTGCCAAGAGCACTTTAAGTGCTTGGTTAAGGCAATTTCCTTTGAGCGAGGAGCGAATCTTGGAGTTAAGAAGATCGGCTTGGTCAAAAGGAGAGGCGAGTCGTGAAAAGTTCCGTAATACCATGAGAGCAATAAGACAGAAGAAAGATGAGAAGATATATGGGCGGTATTTAAAAAGACTTGGAAAATTTTCAAAAATATCGTTTTTAATTTCCGGGCTGACTTTGTACTTAGCTGAAGGATCTAAGACAGATTATTATAATGTGTCTTTGGCCAATACCGACCCGAGAATCCTTAGATTTTTTATAAAATGGTTAATTTATTTTTTTAAACTACCGAGATCAAAGCTCAGGGCTCAGCTTCATCTCTACGAGAACATGGAGCTTGAAAAAGAGAAAGAATTCTGGAAAAATGAGCTATGCCTTAAAAGAGGGCAGTTTTATAAGACCTATGTTTCAAAACTAAAAAAATCTAGTTTTTTATACAAAGAATCGTTTAGGCATGGCACTTGTTCGATAAAGGTTTCGAGCAGTTCAGTTAAGAGGGAAATTATGATGGGTATAAAGGCCTATCTTGATTCAATAATGCGCATGTAGCTCAGCTGGTTAGAGCGCGTCACTGATAATGACGAGGTCCCTGGTTCAAATCCAGGCATGCGCACATTAGTAGTATAGAAAAATCCTCGGCGGAGGGTTTTTCTATACTAATGTGCTTTTATGAACTATGGTTTCTGGGGAAAATTGAATAAGCCTTTTACGGTTCTGGCACCGATGGCTAATGTTACCGATTGGGCTTTCAGGCAGATAATTATTCAGACCGGAAGACCGGACGTATTCTATACTGAATTTGTTTCATGCGACGGTATCTGTGCTTTAGGTCCGGAAAAATTCAGGGGCGAGCTTTATTTTGAAAAAAATGAAAGGCCTATCGTTGCTCAGTTCTTCACTGCTGATCCGGAGAAACTTAAAAGATGCGTTGAGATGGCTGTAAAAATGGGTTTTGACGGGGTTGATATAAATATGGGATGCCCGGACAGGTCTATCGAGAAACAAGGAGCGGGGGCTGCGCTTATAAAAAATCCTAAATTGGCTCGCGCGTTAATTAAGGCGGCAAAACAAGTTGCCGGCTCTTTGCCGATATCGGTGAAGACTCGGCTCGGTTACAATAAAATTGAAACTGAATCGTGGATACCCCATCTTGTCGAAGAGGGGATCGCCGCGCTTGTAGTTCATGGGCGGACCCGTAAAGAGATGTCCTCTGTCCCTGCTCATTGGGATGAGATGGGAAAGATAGCCGAAATGGCCAAGCCCGTTGGTACTTTAGTTGTCGGTAATGGCGATATAAAGGATATGGCGGAAGCAAGACAAAAAGCATCCGAGTATAAATTGGACGGGATTATGATCGGGCGCGGTATATTTAACAATCCGTGGTTTTTCAACGAAAATATCAAACCGGACTCAATCAGGCCGAAAGATAAGATTAAGTTGATGCTTCAGCATTGCGACAATTTTTCAAAACTATGGAAGGGAGAGGATAAGACCACCGTCAAAAACTTCGATACGCTCAAGAGGTTTTTCAAAATATACATCAATGATTGGCCGGGAGCTAAGGATTTGCGGGCTCAATTGATGGACAGCAAAAGTATCGACGAAGCAAAGGCATTGGTTCTCGGGTATTTAAAAAGCAACTCTTAATGAGTTGCTTAATTTTCGGGCTGGAATGACTGTCCGCAGCCGCAAGTTGACTTGGCATTAGGATTCTTTATCGTGAAACTTTCCATCAGGTCATTTGATAAATCTACTTCCGCACCCTTGAGATATCTGAGGCTGATAGGATCAATTACGATTTTTGCTCCGTTCGATTCAAAAATTTTATCGTTTTCCGAAGGACTGCCTTCGAGCATCAGGCCATACTGGAATCCGGAGCATCCGCCTCCGTGTATGAAAACTCTGAGGAATGCTTTATCGGGAGTTAAATCCTTATCCTTTATCAGCTTGAGAAGTTTTTCAGCCGCTTTTTCAGTGATTGTAATGGGTGAATCTTTCTGATTTTCGCTCACGGAGCCCCGCTTTTAAATGTTAAAAATCTGTGATAAAATATAAACGATTTTACATTTTTTGTAAAACACACCGACTGCAGTAGTCAGATCGAGGATCCTCGATAAATAATGATGGGCCGTTAGCCCCTCACCCAGGAAGCTAATATTATGTTCTGTATATATTTAATCAAAAGCCTCAAAGATAACTCGTTGTATATAGGCTATACTGCCAACCTGGAGAGAAGATTAGCAGAACATAATAAAAACCAAAGTACAGCCACCAAGAATAAGGGTCCATACGAGTTGATATATTGCGAGTATTATAAATCCGAGAAAGATGCCAAATATCGGGAAGAAAACTTAAAAAGGTTTTCGCAGGCACATACCCAGCTAAAGCGAAGAATTAAAAACTCTTTGGCATAGCTTTCTGGGTGCAGGGGCCGTTAGCTTAGCTGGTAGAGCGCCTTGTTTGTCCCGATTTACAATTTTAATATAATAGTGAAATCGAGGATCCTCGATAGCAAGGGTGGGCCCATAGCTCAGCTGGTAGAGCACCTCATTTGCAATGAGGGGGTCAGCGGTTCGAGTCCGCTTGGGTCCACATTTTAGAAAACCGCAAGTCATTGGAAGCCGCCTCGCTTTGCTCGGCGGCCAATTCGTATTGAATTTTGGGCGAAAAAATCAGTTGGCGATTCTGTAAAATGCAGTTCGAGCCGATATTTTTGAGAAATGTTGTCATTTCTGTTTTGTTTTCTGATTCAAGCAGTTTTGAGGCTTGATTTAAGGATAAAACGAACTCACGAGCCGGTTCGAGCCACGACAGGCCTTTCTGTTCAAAATCTCGGATTTGCTCTTGCAGACCGACCTTTTGTTTGACCAATTTTTCTTTGCGCGAAACGTATTCTTCGGCGGTAATAGTTTCGGCCAAATAGACATCGAGAAGTTTTTCAAGCTTCTTTTCAATTTCAGAAAAACTGGCCTTGAGATTTTGAACAGTGATTTTTGATTGTTCTTTTGCTTGTGATTCCTCTTTGTCTAATTCAGATAAAACCTTCTTGGTGTCGTGGCTCGACAAAGAAACTTTTTGAAGAAAAGATTTGATTTGGGTGTATAGTTCTTCCTGCCGCAAAAAGTGCTTTTCTTGGCAAGGTCCTTTCTTTTTTGTGCAACGATAGTAAATATATTCTTTGCCACTTGGCTTGATTTTCTTTTCAGCGGTTATCGTAGCAGAACACGGACATTTCATTAAGCCAAGAAAAGCAAAATTATGTTTCTTCACTTTTTGCGGTTTTCCTTTCTCTCGCATAATTTCCTGCACTTTATCAAAAAGTTTCTTTAAAATTAACGGCTCGTGGGTTGCTTCGTAGATTTCACCTTTGTATTTCATTAAGCCAATGTAGAAAACATTTTGGAGTATTTTATGGACTTGAGAGATGGCGATGTTCCACTCCAAATTGCTTTTAAGATTTATTCGCTTGCACCACTCGGCCAATTCTCGCAAGTTGTAGCTTCCGGTGGCGTAAAGTTCAAAAATCTTTTTAACTTTCTGGGCTTTTTCTCTGTCAATATCAATTCCTCTGGTTTTCGGATTATTGAGATAGCCGAGCGGAGCTTTGCTTGGCCATACGCCGTTTCTCACTTTTTGCCTCATTCCACGCGTTACATTCTCGCGTAAAGCATCCACGTAATATTTACTTTGGCCAAAAGCAATTTGGAGCATAAATAGACCCTGTGGTGTCGGTTCAAACCAAAACGTTGGAAATTTCAATGACTTAATCAAGCCGCGATCAATCATGTGAATTATCCTTCCGCCGTCAACGCTGTTTCTTGCCAATCTGTCTGGATTCCATGAAAGTATGCCCTCGGCCTTACCCTTTTCAATCAATGACAACATTTCTGCGAATTTAATTCGCCCAGGTTCTTTGGCAGTTTTTGCCTCTTGAAAAGAGGCGACAATTTCAAGTTTTTCTTTGGCGGCAAATTCTTTTAACTCAAAGACTTGGGCCTCAATGCTTAAAATTTGTCTGTCTTCATCCTCGGTGCTCTTGCGAGCGTAAAGTATGTATTTCATGTGGTTTTGATTAAAAATTTTCTTTCCCAAAAATACATAATCGCCAACTGATTTTTTCGCCCAAAATTCAATACGAATTGGCCGCCGAGCAAAGCGAGGCGGCTTCCAATGACTTGCGGTTTTCTAAAATGTGGTCTATTCTTGAAATAGTTCGGACGGTTTTCGCCGCCGCAGGCGGCGAAGAAAGCCCCCCGCGAAATTCCGAAATTGCGGCTCTGCCGCGCCGATAAAAATTGCCAAAGAACCTGTAAAAATATCGGCTCGAACTGTATTTTAATTTTGGGAAAAGAAAATTTTTAATCCTATGGAAACAAAGGAGGCCGACTTGAAAACTATTCAGCCGTTCGTTGACACAGTAACCGAGTTTCTGACCGAAAGCGTCCCAACCAAAGACTTGCCGCAATCTGACACCATTTTTGTTTTTGGTCATTACGAACCGCAGGTAGCACACCATGCCGCAGAACTTTGGAAAAAAGGTAAGGCACCGCGCATTGTCATCTCTGGTAGAGGCAGAGATGCCATTCCAGATGGATTTGCAACGGAAGCAGAATTTTACGCTTCGTTGATTGAATCCGATGGTGTTCCTAAAAAAGCCCTGATACTTGAGAAAGAATCTACAAACTCTCTCGAAAATGTTCTTTTGGGAATGTCTGCGTGCCGCAATGCCGGAGTAAATCCAAAATCGGTAATCCTGTGCGCCATGCCCCCTCTGTTGAGAAGGTCGTGCGCCACTTTCCGAAAGCAATTTCCTGAAATTACTGTCTACGGTAGTGCGTTTCCAATGCCCAAAGAGTGGTTCACTTCTCGTCGAATCAGTCGACTTCTCGGTGAACTTGAAAGACTCAATGAGTACGCCAAGAAAGGCGATATTGTAAAAGTAGAAATTCCCAACGACGTTCTTTCCGCGGCGGAAAAAATTCGCCGACACCCACTCCAGTAGCCTGCTTGTTGCTGGAGTTTTTTCTTTTTGTATTTTTTGCGTTTTTAGATTAAAATTCATATTGAATTTGTGCCGCCAAAGAAAAACTTGAAATTGTCATCGGCGCGGCAGAGCCGCAATTTCGGAATTTCGCGGGGGGCTTTCTTCGCCGCCTGCGGCGGCGAAAACCGTCCGAACTATTTCAAGAATAGACCACCCTTGCTATCGGGACAATGAGGAGGCTCAATTCCACGAAAGAAAGCAAACTGCTTTGCTTTCTGAGAGAATTGAGAGTCGTAATGATGTATCACGAGCTTTTGGTGAGTGATACCATGAGACGGGGTCGCGACCGAGCAATCGGAAGATTGCGAGAGTTGTGACAGCGGTTCGAATCTGGTACGGTCCACAAGCGGCCCGTCATTATTTATTGACAGAGCGGTTCGCTTGTCCGTCTTTGGAGGGAGTCCGCTTGGGTCCACCAAATCTACCATAAAATATATAATTTATGACAATCCAAGAATTGCAAAAAAGAATAAAAGAATTTTCAAAAGAGCATAATCTTGATTCGGCTCCAGAGTATAAAATTCTCGATGCCATATCAGAACTTGGAGAAGTTGCAAAAGAAATGCTTAAAATGACGGATTATGGGAAAAAGAGGGCAGAATTTAAAGATGAGATGAAATCGGAACTTGGTGATTTGCTATATTCTGTGGTTACTATTGCAAATTCATTGAATGTTGATTTGGAAGAAGTAATTGACAAAGTTTTAGCTAAATACGAAAAACGGTTGGAAAAAGGTGGGGCTGGCTCAGAGAATGAATAGCCCAATTCAGTAATTTCTGCACAACTTGGTTCTAATTAGCATCGACGGAACCCACTAAGATTTATTTGAATAGCTAATGAGTAAAAAAGTTTTAATAGATATTGTTTTATCGGTTTTACTTTTTCTAACCGCTTCATTTGTCTCATATTTTATGACTGCGGATGCCCCGGCTTATGATGGATCGCAGGTCATGGGATTTCCTCTCGGCTTCTATTTTTATGGAGGACTTTGTCCTGATGGGGGAGTTTGCCGGTCTTTTTCCATAGCTAACTTTGCCGTAGATCTATTCGGAGCATTTATCGTGGTTTCTGGTATTACTTATTTTATTCGGTGGCTACGATCGTTGAGGTTAAGATAATAGTCTTGCGGAATTGGGCCAGCTATGTTTAACTGATCTCAGCAAACTTAAAAAGCGGAGGAGTATGATGGGGGTAAGGCTTGGCGATGTTTTGAGAGATCTAATGATTAAAAAATTCACCGGTGAAGGAGCAGGAAAATATTATCCGAGAGGCTCTGGTACGGCGTACTATCGGATGTCTTATTTTCCGGCTAAGATGGAACTACGACATAAAAGTCCTTGGAGTCCAGGGGAAGAAAGGATAGTAGTTCAGTACGCAGAAGACTTTTTAGATTTTAAAACCATCGATTTCTATCTTGATAATAGACACTATAAAACACTGACAGGTGATAAGCCATACGAGGGAGATAATGATGATGGATTGGGGATATTCACTAAATATCTATTCAACGATCCTCGACTTGCTCTTATGTGGGCAGAAAGTATTCAGCCATTGCCGGCAGAAGGATCCGGAGAATGTAATGCAATAACAGTATTGGATTTACCCGATTACATTAAAGTAGTTTGCGATTTCTTTACTGATGACAGGGGTCAGTTGACTAAAATGCGTATTCATCAATTTCTAATGGGTAAAGAGATGCGCTCTCAAAATATGGATATATTTTTTGCTATGCCGGAATAATCCGGCCTTTTAATTTCCGCCAATAGCTATGAGTTACAAGTCTTATTTCAAAAATAAAAAAATAACCCTGATGGGTCTTGGAGTTCTTGGCAGGGGAGTCGGCGTGGCTAAGTTTTTGGCTGATTGCGGAGCCGTACTTACGGTTACGGATCTTAAAAGCCATAGAGAATTAAAACAAAGTCTTCAGGAGCTAAAGAGATACAAAAACATCCGTTATGTTCTCGGCCGGCACGATCTCAAGGATTTCAAAGATTGCGACATGGTTATAAAGGCGGCAGGAGTGCCCCTTGATTCACCGTATATAAAAGAAGCGCATAAAAACAAGATTCCCGTGGAAATGGACGCCTCATTGTTCGCTAAGCTGTCGGGAGCCAAAGTAATAGGCATTACCGGAACAAGAGGCAAGTCCACGGTAACCTTTCTCGTATCCCGTATATTAAAACAGGCCGGCCGGCCGGTGCTTGTGGGCGGAAATATACGAGGTGGATCAAGCTTGCCGTTGCTGAAGAAGGCTAAGCCCGGCGATTATGCCGTCCTGGAATTGGATTCTTGGCAGCTTCAAGGATTCGGAGATTCGAAGCTCAGCCCCCATGTCGGAGTTTTTACCACTTTTTTCCCGGATCACCTCAATTACTACGGGGGCAGTATGCAAAAGTACTTTAATGATAAGGCAAATGTTTTTAAGTATCAGGATAAGGAGGATTTTTTGGTAACCCAAAGAAAATTCCTACCGGTCATCAGAAAATTCTATAAGCGAAAGATTAAAAGCCGGATTATCGCCGTTTCATCTCAAGATCCCCCGAAAAGTTATAAGTTAAAAATTCCGGGCGAGCACAACAGGGATAATGCCGCCTTAGCCATAGGAGTCGGAAGAGCCTTAAGGATAAAAGAAGCAGTAATCAGGAAAGCCGTTGAAAATTTCCGGGGTGTCCCGGGTCGGCTTGAATATCTGAATACAGTTCGCGGAATAAAGATATACAATGATAATAATTCCACTACTCCAGAGGCGACTATCGCCGGTCTCAAAGCTCTCGACCTGACAGGGTCGAGGAACATAGTTTTAATCATGGGCGGATCCGATAAAGGGCTGAACATGGCCGGTCTTTTGAGCGAGGTTAAAAAGAGATGCCGGGCCGTAGTATTGATTGAAGGCAGCGGTACGGAAAAAATAAAACCCCAAGTATTAAAAATAAAAAATATAGCCGTTCATCGGAGCCGGGATTTGAAAGATTGCATAAAATCGGCGATAGGCATGGCTGAAAGAGGGGATATCATTCTTTTCAGTCCGGCCTTTGCTTCTTTCGGCAGGCTTTTCCGTAACGAGTACGACCGGAACGATCAATTTGTAAAAATAGTGAACGGCCTCCGATAAAAAACCTCGCGATTGCGAGGTTTTTGTCAGTGGCGGTGAGGACCGTGTCCATGATGGATACTGCGGAATCTCAAAGACATCTGCACTGCTTTAAAGACCATCGTCAGAGCGAGGACGATCGATAAGATCGGGTCGAGTATGTACCAGCCGGTGAAATATATGATCACGGCGCAGGCTATCAGTATGATCGAGCTTACGTAGTCATAAATCATTTCCCAAAATAGGATATCTCTATTTTCTGAGAATTCTTCATCGGGACTGCTCTCTAAGACCTTAACTGTATACCAGTTAGCCAATAATCCGGCGATACCGACCAAAAAGAAAACTATTGTTATGTTGACTGCCTTAGGGTTGAGAAGTCTTTCCCATGCCTCATTGCCGATAACAAGGGCAAGAATGAAGAATAGAAAAATATTAACTGCCGCTGACCATTTCTTAGTTTTCTCCTGCGGAAGGCCAAGAAAGCCATACTCCGATATCAGGGCGACTATCGACGCTATGACGTGAATGGAAAGATGGAAGCTGTCCGATAGCATCGTCAGGCTTCCCGAATAAAGACCGACGAGCAGTTCAGCTATGAAGATAATCAGATTGATTACAAAGACCGCCCAGAAGCGGTCTTTGTCTGTCCGACCGCTCCTCACTCATTACCCCGCAGTTATAAATGTGCTTGCGATATTTTAAAACATTGATGATGGAAAATCAATTTAAAACACCCCGCGAGGGGTGTTTTAAATTGATAAGAGGAGACTGCTATTCGTACAGATCGTATCCTGAATCTGAATCTTCTTCCGTACCGGTTTTGCAATAACAAATTGGCTGTCTGTCAGTATTTTGTTTACCGTCCTCTTGCTGACAGGTACCACTGTTAGTCTTTTTCCACCAAAGCCACCCGCTCTCATACGTACATTTATCGCCTATGTTTTGACCTCCACAGTAATACGGATTATCGGAAAATTTTGCGCAAGGAGCGCCATCGCCTTCGTAGTATTCATACTCGGCCGAGCCCAGATTAACTCTAACCGATACACTGTTCTGGAGGATCAAGACTCCACCTACGGCGATGACTAAGCCGATGGCCATTAGGGGTACAACACCGAAACGATCGCGTATATATTTATACATGTTAGTTAATTAGTTTATTTGATTAAATTCTACTATATTAATTGGGATCTGTCTATTTATATAATCCACAGGCTTGGAATGGGCGGTCCTGTCGATCGTAGCGATATGAGCTCTCCGTTCCCAAATTTCGAACGAACGGACAGGTTGCCTTAACCGCAACAACATAATATTATATACTCTAATCATGACTAACCCCATCGTAATCCTATCCATTATCGTTTCCGGAGCGGTTTTGGTTACTCTCGTAATCAATCTCTACTATCTTTTAAAATCGAGAAAAAAGGAAAACGTGAATGAATACGCCGTCCTGCATCAAAGACTCGACTCATTCTCCAATCTTATCAACGAACAGCTTGAGAGAAACCGCCAGGCGGCCGAAAGGGCCACCCTGAGCGTACATCAGCAAGTGCACGGTTTTACTCAGGGGATCACCATGCTTCAGGAAAATTTAAAGCGTGTTCACGAATCCGTCAGAGATGTTTCCTCTTTTCAGAATATTTTTAAATCGCCCAAGCTTCGGGGTATATGGGGTGAAATGTCTCTTGAGGCGGCGCTGTCTCAGTACTTTGCGAAGGATTTATATGAAATACAATATTATTTCAAATCGGGCGAGGCGGTAGATGCAATTTTGAAACTGCCGAATGGAATTATTTTACCGATAGATGCCAAGTTTAACTGGGAAAATTTTGAGAAAATGGTTAACGCGGATAATGAAATAAACAAAGAGGTTTTTCGTAAGGCCTTCTTCTCGGATGTCAAAAAGAAAGTCGATGAAATATCATCCAAGTATATCCTGCCGTCAGAAGGAACGGCTGATCTGGCCCTTATGTATATACCGGCCGAGACAGTGTATTACGAGCTGATTAATAATGTGAAGGACGCCGACATACCCAACTATGCCCGCAGTAAGAAGGTTTTCATGGTTTCACCCAATACTTTTGCTCTTTCTATATCAGCCATTATGCATTGGTTCAAAGACGTTCAGTTCAGCAAGCAGACCAAGGATATTATCAAGCGCTTAGCCCAGATTTCTACTGACGGAGAGAAATTATCGGAAAACTTTAGAAAACTCGGCAAGCATATCTCAGATTCCAAATCAGCTTATGATGACTCAGAAAAACGCCTTTCTCTTATGGTGGATAGGGTGAAGAATGTCGTTGAGATAGGCGACAGCGCCGATGCCGGGAAAATAGAATCGCCTAAGATTTAATCTAATGGGCATTGATAAGCTCAAAATCAAGACAGGAAGGAAATTAGGAGAAGGGGGAGAGCGCAAAGTATACGAAGATAAAGATAATCCCGAAAGAGTCATCGGAGCTTTTGAATACCAGGGAGAGACAGATGACGACAAAAGATATTTAGCAAATCAAGCTCGAGGCCGGTTCTACCTGTCTAAAATCCTGCATCTTTTATATCCGGATAATATAAGGGATATTCACGGATCATTTTCAGATCCGAATGCCACTATCAATAAAAGAGTTAGGGCGGGTGTTCGGGGAAGAAAAAATGAATATTTTAAGGATGGTAAAGAGAAGGATGCCGAGATCCACGGTCTACGGTATAAAATATATGCAGAAACAGGCGCCAACTTAGACGGTTTTTTTAATAACTTTATGTATGATCAGAGCGGCAATTTAGTATACGTAGATACGCCCGATTCATTTACTTTTGACATAGATAAACTCAGAACGGCCGTCGAAAAATTAGAAGGCGATAAAAAAGTAAAGGGGTTACTGTATCTGGAGCGATTGATTGTGGTGCGGGGAGAAGAATACAAAAAAAACGACGATAAAAAGTAACCGACCCCCCACCTCTTTCAGACGCCCCGCAAGGGGTTTTTGTTTTGACAATTAGGATTTTTTGTGTATAATCATATCCAGGCTGGACAATCAGCCTTTCTTTGAAAAAAGGAGAGTGGAAATGGAACGCAACTGGACAGCAAGAATTGTTGCAGGTGTTTTGGGCGGACTGGTAGTTCTTTCAGTCGTTGTCTGGCTGGTCGGTTCTTCAAATCCTCATACCCCGGCAGGCTATGTTGGATATGTTACTCGAGGAGCTGTTTTCGGCAAGGCTCAATTTGTCAAACTTCAGACCGGACCGACTTCAACCGGCCGGGGATGGCTCCTTGATGTTACCAACGTCAGCGTAACCCCCTATACCTACACGGAAGACTTCATGAAGGAAGATTCGGTTCTTTCCAAAGACAATCTGAAACTTTCCTTCCGGGTGCATACCGTTTTCAAAATGAGACCCGATCGGGTTCAGGATTTTATGGATAACTTTTCTTATCTCGGAAACGGCCAGGGAGATCCGGAACATCCCGATGAAATCGTAAGGGTTGCCTACGGCAACTTTATCAAGGAACCTCTTAGGACTTTCTCGCGAGATGAAGTTCAGAAGCATAATGGTCTCGAGGTAAAGGATAACATTACCTCCATCGGCCAGGCGATTGAGAAGCGAATCAGGGCGATTACCGACAAGACTCCATTTGAGCTTTCGAGCGTTGTTGTGGGGAATATCCAATATCCCCAGGAGGTCTCTGATGCCGTGGCCAATAAGTTAGCTACCACCCAGCTTCTTGAGAGGAAAACTACGGAAATCGAGATCGAGAAAAAAGACAAAGAAAAGCGTGTAATTCAGGCTCAGGGCATTGCTCAGGCTATGGCTATCATCCAGCAGCAGCTGACCGGTCAGTATCTCCAGCATGAAGCCATCGAGGCCCAGAAGCTGATGGTGAATTCACCCAACAACACGGTCGTCTACATTCCCGTAGGCCCGATGGGCGTTCCCATCGTCGGTACGATGGATGTGACCAAGCCCGGCGCTCCGGTGGTGAAGAAGTAAGTTAATCGGCCCCTATGCGGGGCTTTTAATTTGTCTTAGACCGGGCCCATATAAGAGTTAGAGCTTTCCTTGAACTTATTTCATAAATCCGATATAATTTCTAAGTTAATTTTTACCCGATTTTCAGTTATTGATTTTCAAAAAAATTTTGAAAATTGAAAAATGAAAATTGGTTACTCTCGCAATGAATACTCTATGGCTTGCCTTAGCGGCCTCATTGGCCTCATTGGGATATGGAGCGTTTTTGATTTGGGAAATTTTAAAAAAGAGCGCCGGCGATGACAAGATGCAGTCCATCCAGAAGGCAATCCAAGAGGGTGCAGAGGCCTATCTTAAGAGACAGAATAAAACTGTTTTCGGGGTGGGCTTGGTGGTGGCGGTTATTTTGTCTCTTTGGTTGGGAAGGTTCGTTTCTATGGGATTTGTGGTGGGAGCGGTTGCTTCGGCCTTAGCCGGATATGCCGGTATGATCGTATCCGTCAGAGCTAATGCGCGGGTTGCCGAAGAGGCCAAGAACGGCTTGGCGCCGGCTTTCAGTCTCGGCTATAAGGGCGGAGCGGTTACCGGATTTTTTGTAGTAGGACTTGCCCTTTTATCTGTTACTGTATTTTATTGGCTTACTAACGACATAAAAGCCCTCATCGGTCTTGGATTCGGAGCTTCTTTAATATCTGTGTTTGCCCGTTTGGGCGGAGGCATATTTACTAAGGGAGCGGATGTTGGTGCAGATTTAGTCGGAAAGGTTGAGGCCGGTATTCCCGAAGATGATCCTCGAAATCCGGCAGTGATAGCGGATCTTGTCGGGGACAATGTCGGAGATGATGCCGGTATGGCCGCGGATTTGTTTGAAACTTATGTCGTTTCGGCGATTTCGGTAATGCTTTTGGGCCATCTTCTAATTCCGTCCGTTCCCGGATTCGTTGAGCTTCCACTTTTGATCGGAGCCGTATCGATACTCGCATCAATAGCTGGATCGTTTTTTGTAAGATTGGGCAAGGGCGGAATCATGGGCGCTCTTTATAAGGGCTTGGGAATTACCGGCGCAATATCGGCCGGATTATTCCTGCTTATTACCCAAAAAGTTGATTATGTAAAAAATTTAGCCGAACTGTCCGGAGGACTTGTCTCTTCGTGGAATGTTTTGTGGGCTTTATTGATCGGGTTAGGGGTCACCGGTTTGATGGTATTGATTACTGATTACTATACTTCCAAAAAATTCGGTCCCGTAAAATCAATCGCTAAATCCTCAACGACCGGTCATGGCACGAATATAATTATGGGACTGGCCGTATCCATGCAGTCGACCGCCTTGCCTGTCGTGGTGATCGGAGCGGCAATGTTCGGAGCCTACTGGTTCATGGGCTTATACGGTATTGCATTAGCGACGATGAGCATGCTTTCTTTGACGGGGATTATCGTTGCCATCGATGCCTTTGGTCCGATCACCGATAATGCCGGAGGAATCGCTGAAATGGCCGGACTTTCTGACTCGGTCAGGGAATCTACGGATGCCTTAGATGCCGTCGGCAACACGACCAAAGCCGTAACCAAGGGATACGCGATTGCGTCTGCCGGATTGGCGGCCATGGTTCTTTTTGCCGCTTATACTCAAGAATTAGCTGATCTTGGAAGAAATGTATTCTTTGAACTGCAGGACGTGAGAGTTTTACTCGGTCTGTTTGTCGGAGGAATGATGCCTTACCTCTTCGGATCAATGGCGATGCAGGCGGTAAGCCGAGCCGGATCGGCCATCGTTGACGAAGTTCGAAGGCAGTTTCGGGAAATTCCCGGAATTATGGCAGGTACCGGAAAGCCCGATTACGGAAGAGCAGTTGATATAGTCACCAAGGCGGCTATAAAAGAGATGATACTTCCGGCCTTGATTCCGATAGCCTTTCCCGTAGCGGTTGGATTTATCTTGGGTCCTGAAGCGCTTGGCGGTCTTCTTGTCGGAGTGATTATCACCGGATTGTTTGTCGCGATTTCCATGACATCCGGCGGTGCGGCTTGGGATAATGCGAAGAAATACATTGAAGAAGGGAATTATGGCGGAAAAGGATCAGATGCCCATAAAGCGGCTGTTACAGGAGATACGGTAGGGGATCCGTACAAAGATACCGCCGGTCCGGCAATTAATCCGATGATTAAAGTAGCTAATATTGTTGCTTTGCTCATAGCTCAATTTCTCGTTTAGTTTTTAATTATCCACACGCCTTCTGCATACCCTACCGATAGATGTTAAGATATATTCATGGAACGGAGGTGCTTTTATGATGTTTTTTGAGGTAACAGCCGCTTCGGATATCGTGGGCTCTTCGCTTTTGACCATGTGGTCAAATGTGGCAGGTTTTGCCCCGCGCCTTATCGCGGCTTTAGTTGTTTTTCTCGTTGGCTGGCTTATAGCCATCGTTCTTGGACAGGTTGCCGGCCATGTAGTGAGAGTCCTCCATATTGACAATGCACTTGCTCGAGTAGGCTTCAGGCGAGCCTGGGAAAGGAGCGGCTTAAGATTAGATAGCGCTAAATTTTTCAACGAACTGATCAAATGGTTTTTTATCGTGGTCTTTCTGATGGCCGCCAGTAATATTTTAGGGCTTAACCAGGTGAGCGAGTTTCTGAGGACTGTCGTTCTATATATACCGAATGTGATAATTGCCGCAGTTATCCTACTGATCGGTATTTTAGTCGCCAAGTTCTTGGAAGGATTAGTTAAAGGTTCGGTAAAGGCGGCAGGTTTAGTTTCGGCTAACTTGCTTGGTGCTATTACCAAATGGTCTATCTTCGTCTTTGCTTTACTGATCGCCCTGTCTCAGCTTAAGGTTGCCGACGACGTAATCAGAATAGTGATTATCGGAGGTGTGGCCGGAAGCGCTTTGGCCTTTGGTTTGGCCTTTGGCCTCGGCGGAGTCAAGCATGCGGAAGAATTGGTAGCCAATCTTCGAAAGAAAATAGGGGAGTAAGTAATTGTCCCAAACAAAAATCGCCCCCGATAGGGCGATTTTTGTTTAGGGCAAGCCTAATTTATAATTCCCAATAGTTTCTCGTACCCTTCTTTGAAGATTTTCTTAAGCTCATCCTGTTCGGAAGGGGAGAACTTTGAGAGGACGAAGTTTCTGACAAATTCATCGCGTTTCTTGTCTGATTGGTCGCGGGCGTTATCGAGAGCTCTTTTGGCCGTACCGATTCTGAGACGGTAGAAGTCTTTCGTTTTGACCGCTCTCATAATTGATTCCACTCCCTTGTGTCCTCCAGAATTTTTCCCCAATGAAAGTTTCGTATTGCCGAAAGGAATATCGAGATCATCATGGATAACGGCTAAATTTTCAATTTTCAATTTTAAATTTTTAATTAATTTTGAGACAGCCTCGCCCGATTTATTCACGTAATTCTGCGGTTTTGCAAGTACGACCGAAGACTTGCCGAGCCTACCCTTCACGATAAGAGAATCTGATTTTTTATCGAGCTTGAAATCTCCAAGGTCGCTTTTCTTGGTCATGTAATCCAACAGCATAAACCCGACATTGTGGCGGGTGTTCTGGTATTCTTTATCCGGGTTTCCGATTCCGATTATCAATTTCATCGTAGGCGTAAGGATATACTACAGGATTAATTGACTAATTGAAAGGTTTTTAGTAAATTAACCGCTACTAAGCTTTTTTACAATTAAAAAAAGGGGTGGTAAATGGATAAGCTCGTGGTTTGGATTAATAAGCTTTGGGCATCTTTAATTCTTTTATTGATAAGTTTAACTTGCTTGGTTTTAGCTATGACTCCGATATGGTTATTCCTTGTCGCCAAGGCGATAGCCAAGCACGAAGGCTTCTGGCAGGGTATAAATATAATTGCGCTTAAATTAGGGGTCTTGTTTTTGGGAGGGTTACAGGCCGTATTAATGATCTATTTTTTTGTATGGATGGTGTCTGTCTGGAAAGTATTTTTGGAAGAGTATCTATTGTAATAGCAGTCTCCTTCGTAGGAGGCTTTTTATTAGCCCTTAGGCGAATACCGCGGGCGTAAGCCCGCGGATGAAGCTAAGCCCGTAGTCCCGCCTTAACGGGACGGAGGGGCTAACAGTATCTCCGAGTCGCAATCAAATATAGCCGAATGGCTATGCGACTCATGGTATCCGATAGGATACCCCGGCTGCTTACCTCGACTCGACGTCTTCGGCCTGGCTTCGCTGTAGCGTGGCTACGCCAAGGCGAGCGAGGCGGGTAGCCGGGGAGAATCATTTTTGGTTGAAATGAGCTAAAAATCGTGTTATCATGCATAGATGGCTGAGCAGGATTTCCATGATAACCATTCAGAAGATACGCCGATGAAACCGAAAAATAACATTTTTTTGGTTGTTTGGGAGGCCCTGAAAGTCGTGATCATTTCGCTTGCTATAATTCTGCCAATCAGGTATTATCTGGTACAGCCTTTTTTTGTAAAAGGAGCATCAATGGAGTCGAGTTTTGATGACGGAGATTACCTGCTGATTGACGAGATAAGCTATCGGTTCAAAGATCCGGCGAGGGGCGACGTGATAATATTCAGATACCCCGAGGATCCCTCTCAATTTTTCATAAAGAGAATCATAGGCTTGCCCGGAGAAAGCGTGGAGATTCTTAACGACAAAGTTAAAATTTATAACGAGCGGTATCCCGACGGTTTTTATCTGAAAGAGGATTATTTGGACGGCCATCAAAGAACCCTGGGCAGTTCCAAGGTTAAATTAGGGGATAAGGAATTTTATGTTTTAGGGGATAATCGCCTGCAAAGCTCCGATTCAAGAAGGTGGGGTCCGTTAGCTGAACATTTTATAACCGGACGGGCGTTTTTAAGAGCTTGGCCGTTCTCGAGGTTTACAGCGATTTCTGAGGTCGAATATTCCTACTAAATTTAAAATCAAAAACAATCTGCGGTTTTAAAAGTTTAGAGTTTACTTGCCTGCCGGCTCGCTTCGCCGGAGCTTCAGCGAGGCGAGCAGGTAGGGATATTAGTATTTAGTTAATTTATGGCAAAACAGAAAACAATTCAGGCGCCCAAGGGTATGCATGATATTCTGCCCGAGGATCAAAAATACTGGCGCCATGTGATGAAAAAATCTCAATCTCTGATTGAGGATTACAGTTTTGAAAGAATTGATACTCCGATAGTGGAACCGACGGAATTATTTTTGCGTTCCGTCGGAAGTTCTTCGGATATTGCCGAAAAGGAGATATATAATTTTAAAACCAAAGGCGGCGATGATATCTCTTTGCGTCCCGAAGGGACGGCCTCAACGGTAAGGGCTTATCTGGAAAACGGGATGAATGTCAGGCCTCATCCGGTCAAGCTTTATTACATCGGTCCGATGTTCAGACATGATCAGCCGCAACAGGGGAGATACCGCCAGTTTTATCAGCTGGGCCTGGAAACTATAGGAGACGCTTCGGAAGTTGTTGACGCAGAATTGATATTTTTAGGCTATAAGATTTTGGATAGCGTCGGTCTTCACGGATACAATGTGCATATCAACAGTATCGGCGATCAAAGCTGTCGCCCCGCTTATCTCAGGGCGTTGAAGGACTTTTATAAAAACAAGATAAAAAAAGTGTGCCCTCAATGCCGGATCAGATTCAAGAAGAACGTTCTTAGAATGCTTGACTGCAAAGAAGAAGGATGCAGAGAGGTAAATAAGGAAGCCCCGCCGATAATTGATTTTCTGGACGATACCTGCAAGACGCATTTCAAAAGAGTTCTTGAGTTCTTGGACGAAACCAAGGTGCCGTATATATTAGATTCCTCTTTGGTCAGAGGGCTCGACTACTATACAAGAACTGTTTTTGAATTTTTGCCTGAAGAAAACATTACCGCTCAATCTGCCGTTATTTCCGGCGGTCGCTATGATAGATTGATTGATATGCTGGGAGGATCAAAGACGCCGGCTGCCGGCTGGGCTATGGGTATCGACCGGGTTGTTTCGGAAGTAAAAGCCAAGGGTATTTCGGTTCCCGAGATCGGCATTAAGCCCAGGGTTTTTTTGGCTCAGCTTGGGGAAGCGGCCAAGAAAAAAAGCTTAGCTTTGTTTGAGAATTTAAGAAAAGCCGGTATTGAAGTCAAATCTTCTTTCGGCCGGGACAGCATAAAATCCCAATTGCGAATTGCCCATAGGCTCGGAGTAAAATACACCCTTATATTTGGACAAAAAGAAGCGCTGGAGGGAACCATTATTCTCAGAGAAATGGATACCGGCATTCAGGAAACCTTGTTGCTGACTAAGGTGGTGGATGAGATGAAGAAGAGGCTTAAAAAGTAAATTTCTAATTATTCTAATTTCTAATTGATCTGAATTCGAGGCTTGGAGTTTTTTTAGACATTAGGTCAATTAGGGTACTTAGGTTAATTTCTGTGATTGACGATATTTTCTGCAAAATTATAAAAGGCGAACTGAAAGCCGAGGCCGTATATAAAGATGCCGAATTTTGGGTTATTAAAGATATTAATCCGCAAGCCCCGGTTCATTTGCTTATTATTCCGGTAAAGCATTTTGAAAGTATTCATGAGGTTACCGACAAGGATGCAAGTTTGTTGGGGCGCGGCTTGATGGTTGCCGACAAGGTTGCTCATGATCTTGATTTAGGCGATAAGGGATATAGGCTGATAATTAATGAAGGAGAAGATGGCGGCAAATTAGTGCCCCATTTTCACATTCATTTATTGGGCGGGAAAAAGCTGGGACCGAAGATAGTAAAGTAAATCTGAAATACTAAACCCCAAATTCTAAATAAAGCCCGAAAATTCAAAATTCTAAATATATCAATGTTTGAAGTTTTGAGAATTCGGATTTGAAATTTGTTTAGAATTTCGATATTCGATATTCTTATTTGAGAGAGGAGGTTCATTATGGTTGAAGTCAAAAGAAAACAAAACGAAAGCATCGGAAGCCTGATGAGGCGCTTTAACCGTTTCGTGCAAAGAAGCGGAGTTTTGCTTAAGGCAAAAAGCTCTCGATACCGCCAGAAGAAATTAACCGAGAGAAAGGAGAAGAACGCCGCTATCATGGGGCTTCATCTAAGCGCATTAAGGAGAAAATTAGAAAAACTTGGCAAATACGACGAAGATACATTTGAGGAACAGAAGAGAAAACTTAAGCAGGAGTTGGATCTTTAAATTTCTCATTATCCTAATTTCTAATTGATCTAAATTTGGGACTTGGGAATTTTTTAGAAATTAGGTCAATGAGGGTAATTGGGTTAATTCACCATGTTGAAAGCGAAGCTTCATCAGGATATTAAAGAAGCTCTTAAATCTGGCAATGCCAATAAGCGGATGGTTTTGGGACTGGTTTTGAGTTCCGTTAAATCGAGAGAGCTGGAAAAAAGAGCCAAGCTTAGCAAGTCAGAATCTGATGGTGCAAGACTCGAAGAGGCAAGTCAGCTGAGCGAGGAGGAGATTATTGAGGTTCTTTCGTCTGAGATAAAAAAGAGAAAAGATTCAATCGAGCAATACGAGAAGGGCAATCGCTCAGATTTAGCCGAAAAAGAGAAGAAAGAAATGGAAATACTCATGGTTTATATGCCGGAGCAGATGTCGGAAGAAGCCGTCAGAGAAGAAGTTAAAAGGGTAATTGCAACGGTTGGGGCGGGTGGAATCAAAGATATGGGCAAAGTCATCGGCGCCGTTATGGCCAGGGTCAAAGGTAAAGCTGACGGCACTTTCGTAAGTAAGGTAGTCAAAGAAGAGCTCTCAAAGTAATCAAAAATCGGCCCAAGAGCCGATTTTTGATTGGTAATACCAAAAAAATTAAATCCGTGATAAGATCTTTCTAATGTTGGACCTTACTTTCCGAAATTTAACCGCCGATAAAACCTTGAAGAAGGATTTTTTCGAAAATATTATCAAAGCCGGTATGCGGGAATTAAATATGGAGGGTAAGCACGTGGGGATAAGTGTTAATTTAGTAGGGGAGTCTAAAATAAAGGAGCTTAATAATAAGTATCGTCATAAGAATAAAGTCACCGACGTATTGTCCTTTCCGATGTCTATCGGCGCTCTCCAGAAACTACTCACTACTAACTACTTACTGCATGCTACCGACCTTGGGGATATCTTTATTTACCCTTCATTTGCCAAAAAGGCCGCAAAAAGAGAGAATATAGCTGTAGAAACCGAACTTGCCCGGCTGGTCGTCCATGGGTTTTTGCATTTAGCCGGATATGATCATGAAAATCATGCCGCGGAAGCAAGAGAAATGGAGAGATTAGAGCAAGTTATTTTAGATAGATTAAGTTTATAGATTTTTTTGTGGCATAATTTTCAGTAAAAAGTCGAAAGTTTATAAGGTTTATAAAGTTTTAACTTTAAGAACTTTATAACTTTAGAAACTTGATGAACTGAATGGCAAAGCAGCACATCATCAGCGGAATCGATATAGGCAATTCTCAAGTAAAGGCAATTATTGCCCGTTTTAATACTGACAATTTAACCCCCGAAATATTAGGAGCCGGAAGTGCGCCCTCTAACGGTTTGAGAAAGGGAGCGGTGGTGGATATGGAAGAGACCGTAGAGAACATACGTACCGCGGTCCAAAGAGCCGAAGCTATGTCCGGCAATCAGATCAAGAGAGCCTATCTTGCCGTAAACGGTTTGCACATAAGGACTCAAATTTCTCGGGGCGTAATAGCCGTATCAAGAGCCGATAATGAAATTTCCCAAAGCGATATTGATCGGGTTATTCAAGCGGCTTCTGTGATCAGTATGCCTGCCAATAGGGAAATTATTCACGTAGTCCCTCGTAACTATATCGTTGACGGCGTTGAATATGTAAAAAATCCGATCGGCATGAAGGGTGTAAGGCTTGAAGCCGAAGTGCTTATCATCGATGGCCTGTCGCCTTATTTGAGAAATATGGCAAAGTGCGTCAACGCTGTCGGCATTGAGGTGTCCGGCTTAGTTTATGCCCCCTTAGCCTCATCCCTTGCTGTTTTAGATAAGAATCAAAAAGAATATGGAGTAATTAATCTTGATTTTGGAGGCGGAACTTCCAGCCTGGCGGTTTTTGAAGAGTCGGACATGCTGTACAGTTCCGTTTTGCCGATCGGATCGAGGCATATCACCAACGACTTGGCTGTTTTATTGAGAACCTCTATTGATGTGGCGGAACGCGTGAAGCTTGAGCATGGTGCAACATCCGATGCGGAAGACTTAAGAAAGAAAAGCGAGGTTGATCTTTCTAAATTGTTAGGAGAAGATAATTTCAGACTGCCCAAGAAGCAGTTAGTCAGGGCTATAGACGCACGTGTTCATGAACTATTTGATGTAGTCGGTAATGAGTTGAAAAAGATACCGCGCGGAGGATTGTTGCCGGCTGGAATAGTGCTCAGCGGGGGAGGGGCCAATCTTCCGGGCATCGCTCTCTTAGCTAAAGAAAGGTTTAAGCTTCCTGTAAGAATAGCTCGAGCTTTGCATGTCGACGGTATTGCGGATATAGTGGATGATCCGTCTTTTGCTGTAGCCATCGGCCTGGTAATGTGGGGGATTCAAAGCGAGTCGGAGGGACCCAAGTCAAAAGGAGGATTTTCCTCCGATAACGGCGAATCGTTTAAAAAACTGAAGGAATGGTTTAAGAATTTTCTCCCATAGCGTAGGGGATTCTTGTACACATTTTATCCACAGGGGGTGTTCCTTGTGCTCTATTTCCTTTTGTGATAATACAAGTTAGAAGATAGTTTAAAATTTAAAGCGAAAAGCGCAAAATTAAGGCGGTTTGGCCTTGGATAGATCCAATTTTTAATTTTTCGTTTTAAGTTTTTAATTTAGAGAATCGACTATGGCTCAAATAAAACCGGCATTTGAAACTTTTGCCAGGATAAAGGTCATTGGGTGCGGAGGTTCCGGCAATAATGCTTTAGCTCGGATGATCGAGGCCAGGATTCATGGCGTCGAGTTTATAGCCGTCAATACCGACGCTCAGGCTTTGCATAATACAAATGCTCCGACCAAAGTCCATATCGGCAAGAGCCTGACCAAGGGCTTGGGTGCGGGCATGAATCCGGAAATCGGCCGGCAAGCCGCCGAAGATACCAAAGAAGAAATTCAAAATGCCTTAAAGGGCGCTGATATGGTTTTTATTACTTGCGGCTTGGGCGGAGGTACGGGAAGCGGAGCTGCCCCGATTGTTGCTGACATATCCCGCGACTTAGGCGCGCTGACTGTTGCCGTAGTTACCAAGCCATTCAGTTTTGAAGGCGCTCAGCGTATGAGAATCTCTGAAGATGCCTGGCATATTTTAAGAGAAAAAGTAGACGCCCTGATCACTATTCCTAATGACCGTTTGCTGTCCATAATAGACCGGAAGACACCCCTCTTAGAGTCTTTCGCGATCGTGGATGATGTTTTGAGGCAGGGCGTTCAGGGTATCTCTGATTTAATAACAGTTCCGGGAATAATTAACGTTGACTTTGCCGATGTCAAAGCGGTTATGGCTAATTCAGGATCAGCTTTGATGGGTATAGGCAGAGCCAGCGGAGAAGATAGGGCGATAGAGGCCGCTAAGACGGCTATCAACTCTCCTTTGTTGGAGGTTTCAATTGATGGTGCCAAGGGAGTACTATTCAATGTTTCCGGAGGAACTGATCTTGCAATGGCTGAAATCAGCGAAGCGGCCCGCATAATCACCGAACATATTGATCAGGATGCCAAAGTAATTTTTGGAGCGGTGCTCGATGATAAGCTTAAGAAGGGAGAGATCAAGATAACAGTAGTGGCGACCGGATTTACGAATGGACACCAATCTTCGGCAAGACCGGGTTTGGCCGCGGCGGTTCCGCAGAGACCCAACTTATTTGATGCTAATTTTGATTCCAGAAAAATGGCCAATGGCCACACTAACGGCAACGGAGGTGGTGTCGGAAACGGATCGGCGTCTTCAAGAGAAGTAAGAGAGTTTGTTGATTCGTCTGTCAGCGAGGAGGAGTTCGATATCCCCGCCTTTATTCGAAGGAAGATGAAGTAACGGGACAGCTTATTTTAAAAATAAGTTCATTTTTTGATTTTAACAACCAAAAGCGGACTTCGGTCCGTTTTTGGTTGTTAAAATATCGGGGTTATCAACAATTTTATTCTTGAAATATTTTTTTGAAAGGGCTAAAATTAAATTGATGAGTTTAGTTTTAAAAAGTAGATGCTATTGAATTAACCCCGCCTTAAAGCGGGCCGCTTCTTCTCTGGAAGCGAGCCTCGCCCAAAAAGAGCGGGCTTAAAACTTCTTGATAAGGCAATAACGACCGCCTTGTGCGGTAATTTTTTAAAAAAATATCTCAATGTATAGAAAACTAAACACAGTTGAATACTCTGATCTGATAAATAACTCGCATGCTCACGGCAATGGGAAAGACCATTCTTTAGGGAGCAGGATATTAAAAAGCGGATTTATTTGGAACTCTTTGTTTTCGGAAACCAATCCGTACGATCAAATTGAATGGGAGAGAAGAACCGCTCGGATCACCAAGAGCGACGGAACGGTTGTTTTTGAACAAAATAATGTTGAAGTGCCGAGTTTTTGGACTCAGACAGCGACTGATATCGTAGCTTCAAAATATTTCAGGGGACAGTTCGATACTCCGGAAAGAGAATACAGCGCTCGCCAAATGATTGATCGGGTCGCCCTTGCTATAGGAAAATGGGGACTTAAAGACGGTTACTTTGCTTCAGAAGAGGATTCACTTAATTTTACAAACGATTTAAGGTGGATTTTAGTCAACCAATTTGCCGCATTCAATAGTCCGGTTTGGTTTAATGTCGGTGTTTATGAAAAGCCTCAGTGTTCAGCTTGTTTCATACTTTCAGTTGAAGATACCATGCAGTCCATCCTGGATTGGTACAGAGATGAAGGATGGATTTTTAAATACGGTTCCGGTTCAGGAACTAATCTTTCAAAACTTCGGTCATCCAGGGAGCCTCTTTCTAAGGGCGGGTTTTCCTCCGGTCCGGTTTCGTTCATGAAGGGTGCCGATGGCGTTGCTAATGCAATCCGTTCCGGCGGTACAACCCGCAGGGCGGCCAAGATGGTTATTCTAAATGTTGATCATCCTGATGTTAAGAATTTTATTTACTGCAAAAAGATTATTGAGGATATGACCAAGGCTCTTGAACTGAGCGGAATTAAGGATTCAATTGAAGCGGATCTGTTTAACCCCTACACGCTTCTTCCTTATCAAAACGCCAATAATTCGGTCAGAGTTACCGACGAGTTTATGAGAGCCGTAGAAAGCGACGGCCTTTGGCAACTAAAAGGAGTTGTAAACGGCAAGATAATCGAAGAACTGCCGGCGCGCGAAGTCTTGAACTGGATTGCTGATGCGGCTTGGCATAGTGCTGATCCCGGGATGCAGTACGACACAACCATTAACGAATGGCATACTTGTCCCAATACGGGCAGAATTAATGCTTCTAACCCATGCTCCGAGTATATGCATTTGGACAATAGCGCCTGTAATCTTGCCTCCATCAACTTGCTTAAGTTAGCCCGGGATAACGGCACTTTCGATACGGATTTATTCAGGAAAATTGTAGATACGATGATTCTGGCTCAGGATATTTTAGTTGATAATTCTTCCTACCCTACCGAGAAAATAGATCAAAATGCGAAAGATTACCGGGAGCTTGGATTGGGTTATGCCAATCTCGGATCGCTTTTGATGTTTTTGGGCTTGCCCTACGACTCAGATGGCGGACGTTTGATGGCCGGTCAGATCACTTCCCTTATGTGCGGGGAAGCTTATAGAATGTCCGCTCTGATTTCTGATATAAAAGGGCCGTTCAACGGTTTTGAAACCAATCGGTCGCCGATGCTGGGAGTTTTATCAAAACATCTTGATGAATCAGAAAAGCTTTATCGCCAATCAGTCGAACATGGAGTTTACGACGATTATCTTTTAAGCCATTCAAGACTTGTGTGGAATGACGCCCTTGCTCTCGGTAAAAAACATGGAATCAGAAATTCGCAAGTTACAGTCTTGGCTCCAACCGGAACCATCGCTTTTCTGATGGATTGCGATACTACCGGCATTGAACCGGAGCTTGCTTTGGTTAAGTATAAAAAATTAGTCGGCGGAGGAGTTTTGAAGTTAGTTAATAATCAAGTTCCGACTGCTCTCAGGAGGTTGGGATATTCAGATGATCAGGTCAAAGAAATTTCCGACTATCTGCTCGTGAAAGAAACAATTGAAGGCGCCCCCCATCTTCTTCAGGACGATCTTCCGGTATTCGACTGTTCTTTCAAGGCCATGAACGGCAAGAGGAGCATCGGCCACATGGGTCATATAAGAATGATGTCCGCGGCTCAGCCTTTTATCTCCGGAGCAATATCAAAGACGGTTAATTTGCCGAATGATGCCACAGTTGAAGACGTCAAGGACGTTTTTATACAGGGCTGGAAATTAGGGCTGAAGGCCATAGCCATATATCGGGACGGATCAAAATCAATTCAGCCTCTCAATACATCCAAAGACAAAAAGGATGATTTTACAAATGACGCGGCTAAGCCTCAAGCCAAAGTTAACTTAGCTTCCGATATTAATGATCCGGTTGCTAAGCCGCAGTTGGTGGAAAAGGTTAACGGTTATACCCGGGTCAAACTGCCTGATGAAAGGCCTTCGGTCACTCATAAGTTTTCCATAGGAGGATATGAGAGTTATCTCACTGTCGGATTATATCCTGACACGGGAAAGCCCGGAGAAACGTTTATCACCACCGCCAAGGAGGGGAGTACTATTTCGGGCCTGTTCGATACTATCGCCACTCTTATTTCCATGTGCCTGCAGTCCGGCGTACCTCTTAAAACCCTTGTTAAGAAATTCAAAGATATGCGCTTTGATCCGTCCGGATTCACCAATAATCCGCAAGTTCCTACGGCTAAATCCGTTATCGATTATATATTCAGGTATTTAGGCATGAAGTACTTAAATCCGAAGGATAGGGAGGAAATATTCGGATCGGCACAGGCCTACGGAGACTCAGAAATGGTTATTGGAGAGTCCAAGATAAATTCTTCGAGCGAAACGGAAGCAGAAGCCACGTTAGCTGCCGCAGAAACCCAGTCTCAGAATGATTATTCTGTCGGTGCATTCCACGAGAGTACCGCTCCGCCATGCGTCAGCTGCGGAACCATGATGATAAAAGCGGGATCATGCTATTCTTGTCCGAACTGTTTTGCCACAACGGGGGTCTGCAACTAAGCTATTTTAATTTGTTCGGTTAAAATTAACAGAACAAATATGAAAAAGATCAAGCAAAAAGGAGGTGATCCTCCTTTTTGCTTGGTCACACTAAACCGAATGGGAGGCAGCGATCCGCCAATTGGCGGAGAACGTTAATCTTTTTTGTTTATGTAAATTTTGTTACGATTTCCCTATCGACTGTTTATGAAATTTTCTGATATGCACAAATCCCAGATGCTGTTTTATCTGCTCCTCGCCTTTATAGTAGGAGTTTTTACCGGGTCTTTTTGGATTATATCTTATTCTCAAATCCTGGCATTACTGATCGGCGGTATTTCGATTATGGCAGTTTTTTCTTACCGCAAGACTTTATCTAAATCTAAAAATGCAGCTTTAAATAGAAAAATAGGCATTTTAATCGGATTTATAATCGTATCTTTTACTTTCGGTATCGTGCATTTCAATGGTTTTAACTATGAAAATAGTATTTTAAGCGGTATAAGCAAGAGTTTTTTGAAAGACTCAAAGGGTCGGGAAACGGGAACCCAGATACATTTGCAGGGTTATGTTGGCGGAGAGCCGGAAACGGCGGGCAGTAGAACCAAGTTTGTTTTTAACGCAAGGAGGGTCATTATCGGTAATCGAACCTTTGATTTAAAAGAGAGAACTCTGGTAACAACCGATTCTTTTCCGGTTTATAAATTCGGCGATCAACTGCTCTTGATAGGAGTGCTGAAAGAGCCTCAAAATTTCGATGAATTTGATTACGTCACCTATCTTAAGAAGGAAGGAGTCAGGACAACCATGTCTTTTCCGCTGATTGCGGATGATACGGGGAAGATAGATTACGGCCGGTTCGAAAAAGTAAAAATTAATCTTTATCGCGGCATTTTCAATGTTAAAAAGATCTTCCAAGATGCGATAAATAAATCCGTCTCGGAGCCGGTTGCGTCTTACGCAAGCGGTATATTGTTAGGCAGCCGCCAGAATATACCCGCAGAGCTTAAGGAAGCTTTCAATAAAACAAGCACTACCCACATTCTTGCCATTTCAGGATTTAACATAATGATTATTTCGGAAGCTATTCTGATTATCCTAACTTTTTTTGTAAGGAGAAGGGCGGCTTTTTGGATTTCGGTGGCGGTGATCGTGCTATTTACTATTTTAACGGGGGCCTCGTCTTCGGTAGTCCGGGCAGCGGTTATGGGCCTTTTAATTTTATTTGCTCATGGCTATGGCAAGCTCTACGACGTTAAGAATTCGATCATTCTGGCCGGGGCAATTATGATATACATCAATCCGTTTGTTCTGAGTTTTGATATAGGTTTTCAGCTGTCCTTTTTAGCCGTTTTAGGATTAGTCTATCTTTACCCGTTGCTGAACTATAAGTTGAAGAGGCTCCCTAAATTAGGAGGCTTGAAGGAGATTGCCCTTATGACCGTATCGGCGCAAATGATGGTTTTGCCTCTTTTAATTTATTATTTTAAAACCATCTCTTTAGTTTCTTTGCCGACTAACATTTTGATCCTGCCCTTTGTTCCCTATGCCATGTTAGCGGGTTTTATTGCCGGGGTAGGGGGCATGATTGCTCCTTTCTTGGGTCAGACTTTCGGTTTTATTGTTTGGGCAATCGGCATATATCAAATAAGGGCCGTAGAATTTTTTGCCTCGCTAAACTTTGCCTCTATTCCCGTGTCTATCAATCTGCCCGTATTGGCGGTAGTTTATTCGGCCATATTTTTCCTATTGCATAAAACCGAAAACAAATATAGAATCAGCACTACAGATCTTTGAAAGGAGACAGGCGGTGGCTATTCGAGGTTCGAAGGTCCTTTTCTTCATCGGATTCTTCTTCTCTATAATTTTTGCCTGGCCGTTTATATTCGGTTTTGAACTTTTTTCCTTTACGGTGGTAGGGGCGGTGTTTTGGATGCTTATATCTTCTGCTATGCTGGCAGTGAATTATTGGTCCGGCGAGCCCATGGTCGATTGGTTCGTTTGCGTCCTGGCGTATCTATCTGTCGGGTTGATTGCGGCAATTTCTATTTTTTGTCTTTTACGCAATTCGTTAGGACAGATTTACGATAAGATTTTTGATAAAAAGTCGTAATAGTAGAGTAAAGCCGAGCTAAGCTCGGTTTTTTACTTCCTAAAATTAAAAAGACGACAATGCGTCGCCTCTTAGTTTATAGCATAGCCAGGAGAAAGTTCTGTTTCGGCCGCTCCGAGGCCGATCTGTCTGCCGTCGAAGTAGCCGGGAATGGAGGCTAATGGCCGTATCTCTCGTCTGCGGAGGACGTTGAGAATTTGCCAAATATTATATTCGTCGTGAGAGCCAAGACTGAAGTGAGCTCCTGCTTTCAGGGTATAGAATTTAAAGAATTCTCTTTCCGCATCATCAATCTTTCTTGCTTCTCCGAAGCAGGATCGGAATTCAGCGTTTGTTGCAATTTTTCTTGCGAAGTAATCTTCGACTCCCCGGGTCAGGTCTGTGTTTCCTGAGTTGGTGAAAAAATTCCAGACATCAACTGGGCCGATAAAGTAAAAAGCGTCAAATCGATTCCCAAGATTGTCGGCGTCGTCCCCTACGAGCACCTTGGTCCACATACGCAGATAATCTCCGCCGGTGAGAGGGGATTCCTTATGCAGTTGTTCTATGTCGATTTCCGGCATCAATCCCTTTTCGGCGCTTAGCAGGTGAGCATGCCGCTTAATTAATCCTGTTCCGGAACTCGACTCCATTTGGTAAAGAGCCGGGTTAAGCACCCAGAATCGGCTGCCCCATTTTGTTTCAAGCTGTCGGGCGACATGCCGGGTTATCTCGATATTGGTTAGACTATGACTTCCTTCTCGGCCGCTGATCGGACAGCTTAAGTAAGTTATCAATCTATCCTCGGCTTGGGCCCTTTTGATGTCTTCAACTATCAAATCAAGGTGTTTTTCAAAGAGCTCGAACCATAGGCCGGTCTGCCACCTGAATTTCATCGGAAATTCTTCCCAATTGCCCTTCTTTCGGTATTTTATAGGTGAACCGGTAACGAAGTTTCCTGCCATATTTTTCCTCGTGAGTCCGGTAGGCTTCGTTCGAGATTTTAATAGAAAATATCAGATCTGTCAACCCAACGCTTAGAAGAATTGACAGGCGCTATAAGAGCAGTATCATTGTAGCGCGTACTTATATACTTTCGGGGAGTGGCTCAATGAGGCGGACTGGCTCTATCGTATTAGTTCTTTGTGCCGTTTTAACAATCGGTTGCGCATCGAGTAATTGGTCTTTATACAAAAATCGTGTTACTGGTTTTCGGATGGAGTATCCTTCCGAATGGTCTATCGTCTATGAGGATAAGGACAGGGGAGTTCTCAATGTCTCCAGTATTTCTTTAGAAAAATATGCCAACGGGGGACTCCCTCCAGCGGGAACGATGGAGATATCAGTTGTAAAAGGTGCTTGTATGGAGCCGTCAGAGGATTTCTTGAGAGTTTACTTAGTAGAGGATGGAAAAGGACCGTCTTTTCTTCGTAAGCGAGCCTGTTTCGATGGTTATCGGATTACTCTGAGTATCTGGGAGTTTGACTTAGATAAAAATAAGAAAAAATTATTAGAAAAAATTCTCAAGTCATTTCGCGCCACCAATTGAGGTGGTTTTCTTTTTGCCCGAATTTATGGCGCAGGCATAGGAAAAAGCCCTTGACTTCATTTAGGGTTATGATAAAAATATCCCGGGTACTTTAGAAAGAAGGTAGCTATGACCAGGGAAAGGCAGAATCGAATACTTTGTGCCACGACACTCTTCGGAGTATGGGGCGTGATGATAGCCTTAGTATTATCTTTCAAGGTTAATCGAATATTCGGACCTTCAGAGTTAATAAGTTGGTTGACCTTTAGTTCTGTTATTGTTGGTTCAATTATTCTGGGCTATTTTATGCCAAGACGCTTTATCCTGTGGCTATATTCCGACAGATAGTGTCGGATTTTATTTTGTCTGAGTTTCTCAATCAGCCGCAGTTAAACATGTATTTGTATTTGAAATTCCAGACAACCTGACGGGGTGGGGAAAGAAGACGACCTACCCTTATATCTTCGTGAAATGATTGACAAATTGGGAGTACTTGTAGTAATATCCAATCGGTTGTTATGCAGTTCCTTGGAGAAAGAAGTGACGTATGTAAAGGTTACCTTGCCAAACGGTATTTATGTTGTTGGTACTGTAGGTGCCGGGTATACTGGACTTATGATGGATACTCCAAATGCCGCTGAGCTCGTTGTCGCTATTGCAAATTCGGAAGATTTGAATGCTACTCCCGAAGAAAAAGAACTAATCAAAAAGACTGCCCAGAAGATAGCAAGTCGCTATTCTGGACATTAATTCCTTGGGACTTGAAAGAGTCCTTTTATTTTTATTTAAATTCATGGTATTAAATTTTCATGCCGAAACAGCTTAAATTGATACATTTCGTCATCCTTCTCTGTCTCTTCGTCTTCGCATCCTCAACCTATTCTGTCGCCTCCCAAAAAGATGGTCTTCTTAAAATCCACTTCTTCGACATCGGCCAAGGGGATTCTATATTTATCGAAACTCCGAGCGGGTATCAGATTTTGATTGATGGCGGGCCGGATAATAAGGTTCTTTCGGCCATAGGAAGCGTTATGCCGTTTTATGACCGGGATATTGATATGGTGGTGGCATCTCATCCCCATTCCGACCATATTACCGGACTCATGGGCGTTTTAGATCGTTATCGGGTGGAAAACATTGTTGAGGCCAAAGAATCTTATGACTCGCCCCAATTCTTAGCCTGGCAAGAGGCCGTAGCCGGGGAGAGTGCAAAAGAAACCGAACCGGTGATAGGTAAGCAAATCAATTTTGACGATGGGGTGGTTCTTTATCTTCTTCACCCATTTCAATCCGTCGCCGGCACAGAAGAATCCAATCCTCATAACGATGTGGTCGTCATGATGCTATGGTACGGTTCTCTGCGGGTTTTATTGACTGGGGATATGGAAGCAAGGGTTGAGAATAAGCTTATTTTGGCCGGAGTAGATTTGGATGCAGATGTTTTGAAAGTCGCTCACCATGGATCAAAAACTTCTACTACGGAAGATTTTTTGAATAAAGTTACACCTCAGGTCGGAATTATTCAGGTTGGAGCCGAAAACAAATACGGCCATCCTTCAGCTGAAGTATTGGAAAGGCTGGGAAATTATGATATAAAAGTCTATAGGAATGATTTAAATGGCGATATTAAATTAATTAGCGATGGTACTGATTATTTAATATCATCCGAAAAATAATTATGTCAGATAAGTTACAGCGGACGTTGATTATATTAAAACCCGATGCGATTCATCGAGGCATTGTAGGTGAAATAATAGATAGGTTTGAACAGAAAGGGATAAAGATAGTGGGAATGAAGATGGCTAAGCTGTCTGATTTACTGCTTGATAAGCATTATGCCCAACACAAGGGAAAACATTTCTTTGAACCGACCAAGAAATACATGCAAATGTTGCCGGTAGTCCTGGTTGTATTGGAGGGCTTGGAGGTGGTAAGGGTTGTGCGTACTATGTGTGGCCCGACTGATGGAAGGAATGCTCCTCCCGGAACAATAAGGGGCGACTATAGTGGTGCCATATCGAGGAATATAATTCATGCATCTGAAGATGAAAAAGCCGCCTATAGGGAGATAAAACTTTATTTTAAAACAACTGAGATCTTTGGTTACGATAAGCCAGACGCTCACTTCTACTATGACGTTGAAAGGGGAGAGTAGGATTCTCCTAATTTACTAAAAAGTGGGTAGAGATATCCACTTTTTAGTTTCGGTTGGACTGCTATAATTAAGTTAGGCTCTTCTTTTGTTTCCAAGCTTTAGAACAAATTGTCTTATCGGGGAGTCTTATATTCTATAATTCCGGTGAAGCCTCATGTTTGGGGATTCCGAGGGATTATTCTGCGGACACCCACTGTGAACCCGTTCTGAAGTTCTTATTCGTTACGAAATTTTAAGATTTGAGAAGAGACGAAAAGAAAATTTTAAGGCATAGTGGTAACTACGTCGAAAAATTTTCTTGAAGTCGTAATCCAAATATTAAAATTGCAGTAGAATGGAGAGCTTTAGAACGGGTTCAAAAACAAAGCTGAAGACTTGAGACAAAGGATGGGTCCACCTAAAAACCGCCGGAGGCGATTCTATAAGCGGCTAAAGCACGCTTATAAGAAACTTCGCCTGGAAGGCGGTTTTTAGGTGGATATAGATTCATAAATAGGCATCGAGCCTATTTATGAATATGTCTTGTCTCTCGCCTTAATCGGCTCGAGACCTCCTTCACTTCAGTCGGCTTTGTGGGAGGAAGTTGGAACGGAACTAAGCCTTGATGCCAACTATGAATGCCCTGTCGAATTTCTTATTTAGACAGGTAGCCTTAAAACCGATTCTTTCTAGCCAAGCGATATGCTCTTCTGGGCTCGCTGGATAATCTTCTTTCTGCGCGATGTCCTTAACATATTCTTCAAAAGCTTTGCCGAACATATTCTCATAGATAGCCTTATATGGTTTTTCAAATGTTTTAATATCAAGGGCAATCCTATCTATAAATATAAAGCTTCCGCCTATTTCTAAGGTATTATAAGCAAATTTAAAAATATCTTTCTGTTGATCGTGCTTCAGGTGATGCAGGGCTTGGACGCTGATTACATATTGATAATTTACTTTTGGTAATTTGAGAGATTCTACATTTTCTAGGCCATGATTTATAACAGTTAGTTTAGAAAATTTATCGCCCAATCTCTTTTTTGACAGTCTTATCATAACATCTGAATTGTCGGTTCCGACTATTCGGGCATCTGGTATCCGTTGATAGATCATTTCTTCTACCTGGCCAGAACCATAACCTAAATCAAGGATATATTTACCCGAAGAATAATTACTCGAAATAATAGATAGGAGAATGTCTAAGTGCTCTTTTCTTACAGGATGTTTTGTCGCACCTCCACTATCCCAATCTTCTGCAAATTGTTGATCTGACCATTCGTCTGGCATAATCTTAATTTAATCACCAAAAAGTTCCAAAGTAAACCATGCCGCCCAATTCAAAAACAGGCATCGAACCTGTTTTTGAATATGTCTTGTCTCTCGCCTTAATAATCGGCTCGAGACCTCCTTCACTTCGTTCAGTCGGGCTGCCGAGAATCGAACTCGGGCTATACCCACCCCAAGGGTACGGACTACCATTATCCGACAGCCCGCCCTGACACCTACTAACCACATGTTTCTTAGTAGCTGCCATGCAACATGATCCCATTCAGAAGTAAAATATATCAGGGACCAATTTATCTTTACGTGGAAATAAAAGCAGCAGGTGGTTAGTGGGTGTGAGGGCCCGAATTGGTTAATCTATGGGCAATGAATCAAATTGCATCAAGGTCTCTTCTATCGCTGCGTTTACTGCGTCTTCTTCGTTTTTTTCCTGATCCTCGTCAGTTATCTCTTTTTCTTTGAGTATCTCCCTTATTAATTCAAGCAGGTCTTCATATTTCTTGGCTATTTCGTTTTTCTTGATCTTTTTAGCGTATTCCATGAAAACCGTCAGTTGCTTTTCTATCTGCTCTAAGAGCATGATCTGAATTCGGTGTTCGGCTATTTTTTTCTGAGCTTCTTTAGTTATCTGTCTTTGGTTCGCTTGAGATTCTTCCGATAAGACAGTACCGCCGTCTTTTTTGGCCAATTTAGTCCTATGGATAGTAAGCCACAGTTCGGACAGTTCTCTGATTGTTCGGCCCTCAGTTCCTATTATCAGCAAGGGGACCTGTTCTAAGGGGCCAGGCTTACGATCTTTATTTCTTTCGGACTCAAAATATTTAATTCTTGTTAACTTCCCCTCGGCGATTCGTTTTTTGATTTTAGCTATTTTTTCCTGAACAGCTTGAGCCGAGGATGTAATATCTACTCCCGCCGCTAAATATTGAAAACCGTCTTTGTCTTCAAATTCGATAGCCGTATCAACCCCGTTGTACAAGTCGTCATATTCGGAGGGGAGGATTGTTAATGCGCTTGGCCCGAACCAGTCGCTAAGTTCAATCTGTTCAGCAAGCAGAGCCTCAAGTATCTGGGCTCTTTTCGTAGGTTCTGTCCCCTGTTCTTTAATGCGGGCTTTTTTCGACTCTACGCTTAGGTGGTCGCGCTCTATGCCTTCTCGGCTGTAACCCTCTCTACCTATAAAATCCTCCATCCTTATGGCGTTCGTTCTGTGCCGTTCGACGAGTAACCCAAAGGTCCTCTCTTCGGCTTCAGAGATAATGGAAGGATCGCGTTGCGTCTTAATAGATTCCCTGATCAATTTACTTGGTGGCTTTATTGAGGGTCTTGATGCAGTCAGTACAGATTTTTACCCGTCGCCAGCCAGTAGGAGCTGTTTTGTCCTGGATCTTGGCCCATTGGAGGTTTGGGTAGCTCTTGGATCGGTTGGTCGGATTATAATGACCTCGAAGGAGCTTTCGAGTAGTGACCATGATCGGTTTTTTGCCGCAATTTGGACATCTGGTTGCCATAAATTCGAAATTCGAATATCTAAATTCGAAACAATATCTAAGCTCAAATTTCCAAAATTCAAAGTTTTTATTATTTTGAATTTAAGATTTCCAAGCCTTGTTTAGGATTTAGGATTTCGTGCTTAGGATTTTGCTTGTCAGTATACCCCAAACTTGCTAACATTTCAAGGTATGGATATTTTGTTAGCCATCTTTCAGGTTTTAGTGCTTCTTTACTCGGTAGTGATCCACGAAGTAGCCCATGGCGCGATTGCCAATGCATTAGGCGACCCCACGGCTAAAAATTTAGGGAGACTAACCCTTAACCCCATTAAGCATTTGGATATTTTCGGATCCATCGTTCTCCCGCTGTTTTTGTTTTTAGTAAATGCCCCGTTTATATTCGGATATGCCAAACCGGTGCCATACAATCCCGACAATCTCTCTGATCGAAAGTACGGACCGGCCAAAGTAGCCATTGCCGGGCCGATTACCAACCTTATCCTTGCTGTTTTATTCGGCCTGACTCTCAGGTTTCTTCCGGACGTTTTTTCTTCTTCTCTTATTCCTCAACTGCTTTCTTTCATAGTAAGCCTGAACCTTGTCTTGGCTTTATTTAATCTTTTTCCTATTCCGCCGTTAGACGGCCACTGGTTGCTGATGACTTTTCTTCCGAGCAGGATGGTCGGTTTAAGGAATTTCATGTATCGCTATAGCATGTTTATATTTATATTTTTTCTGTTCTTTATATTCCCGCTCATATTCCCGCTGGTTTTCCTCGCCTTTAAGTTTATAACGGGAGTAGGCTTTTGATTGACATGGGATAATATCTTTTGCTATAATCTCAAGGACCTGATCGGTCTTTTTGATTGATGAACCAAAAAGCCAATGTCTAAAGCTTAAAGCCAGAAGAGAAGATTATTTTATTCGGCCTTAGCTATTAGTCGTTGAGCCTTAAGCCATTGCCAACCTTTCGACAACTATTGAAAAAACCTCGAAATATTACGCGAGCGAAAACCAAGTCGCCGGCTTTGACGTTTGGCTTTAATACCCTGCAAAACAAACCCATCTACTACCCAGCCTCGTTTAAAAGGGGGGTATGCCTTCAGGTAAAGACCACCACTCCGAAGAAGCCTAACTCGGCCTTAAGAAAAATAGCCCGAGTCCGGTTGACCAATGGTATGGAGGTTACGGCATATATTCCTGGCATAGGGCATAACCTGCAGGAACACTCGGTGGTTGTAATCCGGGGAGGAAGGGTAAAGGATTTGCCCGGAATCAGGTATCATATAGTGAGAGGCATGCTCGATGCTTCAGGAGTTGAAGGCCGTAAACAACAGAGATCGAAATATGGTGCAAAGCGTCCGAAGTAAGAATGTCCCGATTTGCAGGGCAAATCGTGGATCCACGATTTTGTAGTCATCGTTCCGATGAACAAAATCGGGACAACAGAGGAGCAAATACGGAGCGAAGAGACCTAAGAAATAGTTTATAAAGTTTGTAAAGTTATAAAGTTTGTAAAGTACTTTATTAACTTTAAGAACTTGATGGACTTTTAACCCGCGAATGCGCAGACCAGTTAAAAAAAGAAATATAGCAAAACCGGATATAAAGTATTCGAATGTTTTGATTTCCAAGCTCATCAATAAAATCATGAAGTCCGGTAAAAAGGCGATAGCTACTAAAATAGTCTACGGCGCTTTAGATATTATAGAGCAGAAGACACAAAAACCGCCCTTAGAGGTTTTCGATAAAGCTCTTGAAAATACCGGGCCCAATATGGAATTAAGATCGCGAAGAATAGGCGGAGCCAACTATCAGGTTCCTGTAGAAGTAAGGCCCGAGAGAAGAGTCGCTCTTGCGATGCGCTGGATCATAGAATCTGCTCAGTCTCAGAAAGGCAAACCGATGGAGGAAAAACTCGCCGAGGAATTGATCAATGCCTTCAATAATACCGGAAATGCAATCAAGAAGAAGATGGATGTGCATAGAATGGCAGAAGCCAACAAGGCTTTCGCTCACTTTGCTTGGTAAAAAATTATCTGCATGTCTGGCCTGATAAGAATCTTTAGGCCGACGACATGCCCTTTGGGTTTAGCCAATTCCTTCGTTAAAATCTCCGTTTGATTCTCGCCGTAGGCTAACTACGCCTCGAATCAATACTCGATTTTGCCTCGAACTTGGCATAAACAGATTAATTTTTTAAGTAAGCGTAAGGAGTCATTAAAGATTTAAATAAATGAAGGTTAGTTTAAAAGATCAAAAAAGATATGTTTTAGGAGAAAAACGAGATTACCAAATATCAGCGAAGATTTATAAGTTGGAAAAATATAAACTGTCATCAGAGGATAAAAAAACTGTTAATCTTATTCGAACACAGCTTGAAAAGGATTGGAGGAAGCCACTTTTAAAAATTCTGAATCATTTGTTAAAAAAGTATTAGTTTTTTAGAACGTAGCTGGCTTGGCCAAATTCAAGGCAAAAGCGAGGACCGAAACGAGGCATACCCATAGTATGACGAGGGAGGATCGGAGCTTTTAACGAAGAAGTTGACCAAGAGCGCACTGCTTTAGGGCGAAGCTCAGCAGAGCGGTCAGCAAGTTATAATTATGGCGGATTATCCAATAAATAAAATTAGAAACTTCGGCGTCATTGCCCATATTGATGCGGGCAAAACCACAACCTCGGAGAGGATTCTTTTTTATACAGGAATTTCGCATAAGATAGGAGAAGTTCACGAGGGTGATACGGTAATGGATTGGATGGAACAGGAGCGGGAGAGGGGAATTACTATTACTGCTGCTGCCACGACTGCCTATTGGTCTCCAACGGATGCCAAGAACAAGGCCGCTGAAGGCGAGCCTCGCCAAGGGCGGGAAGACGAGAAGGTCAAGCTGAACATTATAGATACTCCCGGGCATATCGATTTTACAATTGAAGTTAAGCGTTCTTTGCGGGTCCTCGACGGTGCGGTTGTCGTTTTTGACGGTGTCGCCGGAGTTGAACCCCAATCTGAAACTAACTGGAGGTACGCGGATGATTATAAGGTTCCCCGGGTTTGTTTTATCAATAAGCTTGATCGTCTTGGTGCATCTTTCGACCGTTCATTTCAATCAATTTTAGAAAGGTTATCACCTCATGCGGTGAAGCTTCAGATTCCCGACGGTCACGAGGATCAGTTCAAGGGAATCGTCGATCTCTTGACAATGGAATATTACACATTTGAGGGCGATAAGGGTGAGAAGATAGTCAAAGGTGCTATTCCGGCCGATTTAGCTGATAAGGCTAAGCAAGAAAGAGCTGCTGCTATTGAAAGGATTGTCGAGCAGGACGATGAAGCTATGGCTGAATACCTCGATGGAAAGGAGATCTCTGTCGAAAGATTGAGGAAAATTATTCGTAGGGCGACTATCGAAAATAAAATTTTCCCCGTTCTTTGCGGATCAGCGCTAAAGAATAAGGGCGTCCAGCTTGTTTTAGATGCAGTAGCGTATTATTTGCCCTCCCCAGTTGATATTTCAGCGACCAATGCCGTTGATCAGAAGACCGGAAAGGATATGACTATTTCGCCTGATGACAATGCTCCGTTTGCCGCATTAGCTTTCAAAACGGCTACCGATCCTTTCGTCGGATCTCTTACTTTCTTTCGTGTTTATTCCGGAAAGCTTGCTTCCGGCTCTTATGTTTTAAATACCCGAACCGGCCAGCAGGAGCGCATAAGCCGTATTGTCAGATTGCACGCCAATGAAAGAGAAGAAATAAAGGAGATATACGCCGGTAATATAGCGGCGACGGTTGGTCTGAAAGCCACTAAGACAGGCGATACTCTCTGCGATCCCTCTGTTCCCGTAGTTTTAGAGGGTATAGATGTTCCTGAACCCGTCATATCTTTGAGGGCGGAACCCAAGACCAAGGCTGATCAGGAAAAAATGAGTCTTGCGCTCAGAAAACTTTCCGATGAGGATCCTACTTTCAGGATAAGAAGCGATGAAGAAACTGCAGAAACTATCATATCGGGTATGGGAGAGCTTCATTTAGAAATAATCGTTGATCGGATGAAAAGGGAATTCGGCGTTGGATTGAACGTCGGACGTCCTCAGGTTGCTTATAAAGAAACAATTTCCGGCACGGCCGAAGCGGAGGGTAAATACATCAGACAGTCCGGCGGTCGCGGTCAGTATGGCCATGTTTGGTTGAGAGTCGAACCCAAGGAAAGGGGACAGGGCTACGAATTCGTTAATGCCATAAAAGGAGGATCTATTCCTCAGGAGTTTGTCACGCCTTCCGAAAAAGGAGTTCGTGAAGCTATGGATAAGGGAGTTGTTGCCGGTTTTCCTTTGGTTGATATGATGGTGACTCTTTATGACGGTTCATACCACGAAGTCGATTCTTCAGAGGTGGCCTTCAAGATTGCCGCCTCGACCGCCCTGCAGGAGGCCGCCAAAAGAGCTAAGCCTATTTTACTTGAACCTATTATGAAAGTTGAGATAATAACTCCTGAAAAATGCTTGGGCGAATCAACCGGAGATTTAGCTTCAAGAAGGGGACAGATATTGAGCATTAATGACCGAAGCCCCCTTAATCTTAAGGTTATCGAATCGCGTGTTCCGCTATCTGAAATGTTCGGATATGCTACGGCCCTGAGGTCGTTGACAGAGGGCCGGGGGACGTTTAATATGGAGTTCGATCATTATGAGCCCGTTCCGAACAATATCGCCCAGTTGATAGTTGAGGGGAAGAAATGATAGCTTAAGGCAAAAAGACCAAGGATTAAGGCTTAAATTTCTGGCTTTAGACTTTAGTCTTTAGACTTTAGACATTCGTTGGACATCAGCGAACTTAAGAATCTAATAAAAAAATCCGCCTCTGTTTTGGTTTTGGACAATGGCGATCCTTCGATGGTTATTATAGATTATAAGACCTATAGAGACTTAGTTTCCGAAAAGGAAGAAAGGGATATTAAAATTAACAGCTCGACATCTAATGGTGCTACGAATGAACAGATGCATCATCTGGGCAACGGAATTCACGCTAAGGAGACTGAATTGCTGGAGAAATTGAACCGGGAGATATCAGCGTTGAAAAATCAGATAGAAACCGAAGAGAGGGGATTATCCGGAACGGCGGGGATTGACTAGTTTTGATACTTAGATTACAATAAATATTGCTGTTTTAACTATTTAACCAATAACCAACAACCGACGGCTGATCCGCCATACAGTAGGATAAGTCATTAGTTGTAAGTTGTAAGGGACACAGATGGCAGGAAAATTTGAAAGATCTAAGCCGCACTTGAATGTCGGCACTATCGGTCATGTTGACCACGGTAAAACTACTCTTACCGCGGCTATTTTGCATACACTTAATCTTTACAAAGACGAAGGTTATGGAGCCCGCGTCGAAGCAGTCGATCAGATTGATAATGCTCCGGAAGAAAAAGCCCGAGGTATTACAATCGCTTTACACCACTCAGAGTATGAAACTCCGAAGAGGCATTATGCCCATGTTGATGCCCCGGGCCACCAGGACTACATTAAAAACATGATTACCGGAGCTGCTCAGATGGATGCGGCTGTCTTGGTTGTTGCTGCTTCTGACGGTCCAATGCCTCAGACCCGAGAACACATTCTTCTTGCTCGACAGGTTGGCGTGCCTTATCTTTTGGTATTTTTGAACAAGGTTGACCAGGTTGATGATCCCGAGATGATCGACTTAGTCGAAACCGAAATCAGAGAGCTCTTGAATAAATACCAGTTCCCCGGAGACAAAACCCCGATTATAAGAGGTTCCGGCTTGAAAGCTCTCGAAGGCAAAACAAAAGACGATGAGTGGGTCAAAAAAGTTAAGGAATTGATCGATAGCCTTGATTCGTATGTTCCTAATCCTGTCCGAGAAACCGACAAGCCGTTCCTGATGCCGGTAGAGGACATTTTCTCTATCGAAGGCCGAGGAACCGTTGTTACCGGCAGAATTGAGCGAGGCATGGTTAAACTTAACGAAGAAATCGAGATTGTAGGTTTGAAGCCGACCGCTAAAACCGTTGTTACCGGTATCGAAATGTTCAATAAGCAGTTAGACGAAGGTATGGCTGGCGATAATGCCGGTATACTTTTGCGAGGTACGAAGAAAGAAGAAATCGAAAGAGGCCAGGTATTGGCAAAGCCGGGAACCATCACTCCTCATACTGAATTTGATGCGGAAATATATGTATTGACTAAGGAAGAGGGAGGACGGCACACCCCATTCTTTAAGGGATACAAACCTCAGTTTTATTTCAGAACCACGGATGTTACCGGAGAGGTTATCCTTCCCGAGGGAACTGAGATGGTCATGCCCGGAGATACGGCTAATTTGAAAGTTAAACTTATCGCCCCCATTGCCATGGAAGAGAAACAGAGATTTGCCATTCGAGAAGGCGGTAAAACAGTAGGAGCAGGAGTTGTAACGAAGATTCACGTATAAATAAACCGAGCCCCGCTATAGCGGGGCTCGAGTAGTTCTTTAGGAATATGCCCAGTCATACAACTTCCAAATGGTTTCCAGCCGATAGCAAGCAATATAACGTATATAAAATGTTAACTAATTTAGTTTTCAATTACTTGGTTTCCAAAAGAAACCTAAGGGCAATTGGAAGTTGATATACTGGGTATGGCGAAAAAAGAAAAAGAAAAAGAGGTTAGTCAAAGAATACGCATCAAACTGCGGGCTTATGATAATAAAATTATCGATAAGTCAGCTCAGCAGATTGTCGAGACGATAGAGAGAAACGGCGGTAAGCCGACCGGACCAGTTCCCTTGCCTACGGAAATAAATAAATACACCGTAAATCGCTCGTCCTTCATTGATAAGAATTCACGAGAGCAGTTTGAAATGCGAACCCATAAGAGAATAATTGATGTTCCTGCGCCGACACCCAAAATAATCGATTCTTTAATGAATTTAAACTTACCGGCCGGAGTTGATATAGAGGTAAAGATGTAAATGACGGCCCAAGAGTCCGAGCAGTAGCGAAGGACGATTGGTTGCCGGAATTTATCCCGCTCCATCTGGGCAAGAATGACAGTAAAGACCAGATAGAGCCGAAGGCGTTTTGCAAAATAAACCAAGTAATATTACGAGTGTCGCTCCAGATGGGGCCGGGATTCGTGGATAAATAACATGGAACTCCAAGAACCAAAACAAAAGCACCCCACCGAAACAGAGACCGAGGAAGAATTAAGAGAAGAAATGAAAACAAATCCTGTGTGTGATACATGCGGAGGTCCTCACAAAACGTCAAGACATGAATTGTTTGGCGACACAGAAAAACTGAAAGAAAACAAGTAAAGAAAAGATTGGTGCTGGGGCGGCATGAGTATAAAATCAATAAGTAATGATATGTCAAAAGAATTTAAAAAACCAAATACTCCCGAAGAATCAGTTGAACAGCATGAAGAAGAATTGAGAGTGAGAAATTTAGGGGAAGATATTCCGGATAAAACCTCAGAACCCCAAGAACCAAAAATTGAAGGACAAACTGATACGGAAAAAGTTATAGGCCAAATGACAGAGACCTTGGATAGCATTAGTAGGATCTTAAACGATTTAAAGGCTGAGGAAGTTCTGGGAACCGATTTGCAGGACAGATTCTTGGAACAACGTGACGCCTTGGACACCATTGAGTACAAGCTGGGAAAATTGAAAGAAAGACTTTAAAATTATTCCCTTACTTCTCGCCTCAAAGAACGGGACGAGAGAATAAGGTAGTAATCGATAGTAGAATTTATCCACGAAAGGCCGGAGGAGGAATCCTCCCGCGCCCAGTGGTTTACTAAAAATTCATTATTGGTATGATGCCTTAAATAATCAAGATTGGTTTTAAATCAATATAGAACCATTTAATAGATAAGTTGTTAAGATTAGCTTAGGTTGCACCGGCTAGTCCGGTGTTTTTTGTGGAAAATGGAAAGAGAACTAGTAGATAAAACAAAGTCCGAAAGAGACAAGCTGACTAAAAGGCTGTCGGATTTAGCCGTTAATGATGAAGAAAGGAGCGCTATACGGAGTTTTGGAAGAGGAGTTTTTATGGTTCCAAGCAGGACTATTCAAGTAGTTCATGAATTAATAGAAAGATCGGATGATAAAGAAGAGTTATTAAAGATTTACAATAGTATTTTAGAAAGAGGATTATAAGTTTTAGCTATGAAGTTCATATTAGGTAAAAAAATGGGCATGTCCCAGATATATGATGATAAAGGTGACGTCACTCCGGTGACGGTTATTGAGGCGGAAACGAATACTGTGGTTCAGATTAGAACGAAGGAAAAAGATAAATACGAAGGTGTTCAGGTTGGATTCGGAAAAAGAAAGGAAAAAAACGTGACCAAGGCTCAGAAAGGACATACCAAGGACTTGGGAACTTTCAAAGTCTTAAAAGAATTCAGAACTACTCCCGGAGAGCTAAAGCGCGGAGATAAGCTCAATGTTTCTCTCTTCGCCGTCGGCGATTTGGTGAAGGTTACGGGGATGACTAAAGGAAAAGGTTTTCAGGGCGTGGTAAAAAGACATGGATTCTCCGGTATGCCTGCCAGTCACGGCCATCATTCTGTAATGCGTCATGCCGGTTCAATCGGACAAAGATTTCCTCAGCATACTTTAAAAGGTATGAGGATGCCCGGTAGGATGGGAAATGATAAATTTACCGTCAGAGGTCTTCGAGTTGTGGCGATAGATGAGGAAAAAGGACTTTTAGCGGTAAAGGGAGCGGTTCCCGGTAATAATGGGGGAGTAGTTATGGTCCAAACACAATAAGATCAAAATGCAAAGATCAAAAATCAAAATTAATGAAATTCAAAATTTTCCCAAGGAAAATTTTGAATTTCCTGAATTTTTCATTTTTAACTTTTAATTTTTAATTTAGCGAAGCGATGAAATTGCCGCTGTATAATCAAAAAGCAGAGAAAGTCGGACAGATTGATCTCGTAGATCAGGTTTTTAATTTGGAGATGAATAAAGATTTACTGCATCAGGTTGTAACTTCTCAGATAGCCAACCAAAGACAGACGATCGCCCATACCAAAGGAAGGGGAGAGGTGCGTGGCGGTGGAAAGAAGCCCTGGAGACAGAAAGGAACCGGTAGGGCCCGTCACGGTTCTATACGATCTCCGATCTGGAAGGGCGGAGGAGTTACCGGCGGTCCGACTAAAGAGAGGATTTTTAAGAAAAAAATAAATAAGAAAATGGCCAAAAAAGCTTTGTTTACTGCGTTGTCAGCTAAAGCTCGAGACGGCCAGATTATAGTTTTGGATGATATTAAGCTTGAGAACAGGAAGACAAGAGAAATGGCGGCGGTTACCAGGGCAGTTTTAAATTTGTTTGTCGAAAAAAAGAACCAATCCATGATGATAGTTGTTCCAAGCGACAGCAAAAATGATATTAAGATAGCCTCAAGGAATATTCCCCGAACCGATGTTTATGAGGCAAGGAATTTGAATGCAGCCGCCGTTCTTGGCAGCAGATATCTTTTAATGACGAAAGATTCATTGACATACTTTAGTAAATAGCTAATAGCTAAAAGTCTAAAGACTAAAGCCCCATTGCTTTAAGCCTTAGACCTGAAGCCATAGACAAATGTCCGCCTTATTCAGCAAAAAACCCAAAAAGGATCAATCCGAGGAAACTGAATTAAAAAATCAGGAAGAATCTGCATCCGGGGGAAGCTTATCGGATCATATTTCAGCCGACAACTCCGATGCTTACCGTGTTATCAAGAGTATTTATATAAGCGAGAAATCGGCATTGATTGCTCCGTATAATCAGTATATTTTCAAAGTTTTTCCTGATGCGAATAAAACCCAGATCAGAGAAAAGGTTGAAAAATTATTCAATGTTAAGGTGAAGGACGTTAAGATTTTAAATATGCCCCAGAAACGAAAAGATTTGGGCAGGCATCCGGGATTCAGATCAGGATTTAAGAAAGCAATCGTAGTTTTAAAAAAGGGTTATACAATAGAACAGGCAAAGGCCTAAAAGATCAAAATGCAAATATCAAAAATCAAAATTAATGTTATTCAAAATTTCCCCAAAGAAAATTTTGAATTTCCTGAATTTTTCATTTTTAACTTTTAATTTTTAATTCAGCGAAGCGATGAAGTATTACAAGCCGACAACGCCTTCAAGGCGACACATGATAGGACCGGACTTTTCTCAATTAACCAAGACTGAGCCTTTAAGGTTTTTGAAGGAGCATCTTAAAAGAACCGGGGGAAGGAATAACCAGGGAAGAATTACCGCCGGTCATCGTGGCGGAGGAGCCAAGAAACAATATCGTCTCGTTGATTTCAAGCAGGATAAATTTAATATTCCGGCTACCGTTTTTTCCTTAGAATATGATCCAAACAGAAATGCCCGAATTGCCCGTCTTCACTTCGCCGATGGCGAAAAGAGATACATCATTGCACCCCAGGATCTTAAACCGGGAGATAAAATCATTACATCTGAAAAAGCACCGCTTAAGCCCGGGAATAGGATGAAGCTCAAAAATATTCCCCAAGGCTCTATAGTTCATAATATAGAACCATTTCCTGGTAGCGGCGGGAAAATGGTGAGATCGGCCGGGAACGGCGCTACGGTTTTGGCAAGCGAAGGAGGATATGTTCAATTGGTCATGCCTTCTTCAGAAACAAGAATGATTTCGGAGGAATGCTACGCATCGATAGGCAATGTTTCAAATATGGAGCACAGTTCCGTTGTTTCAGGAAAAGCCGGGAGGTCGCGCTGGCTCGGTATAAGACCGAAGGTTAGGGGTACGGCGATGAATCCGGTAGATCATCCTTATGGAGGCGGTGAAGGAAGACAGGGTAGGGGAACTAGAAGACCGAAGACCGCTCAGGGCAGAATAACGGGTGGAGTAAAAACCAGAAACAGGAAGAATAAGTCGAATAAGTTCATTATACGAAGACGGATTAAATAGTTAAAAGTTCATCAAGTTCATAACGTTCATAAAGTGAGAGGTAAAAGTTCAGATTTACAAAACTTTATAAACTTTATAACTTTACAAACTTTATAAACCGAGTTGTCACGATCACTCAAAAAAGGGCCATACGTTGATGAGAAATTGCTTAAGAAGATAAGCAAGCTTAGAGCCGGAGATAAAACGGTTATTAAGACCTGGTCCAGAGCCTGTACAATCGTTCCTGAAATGATAGGCTATACGTTCGGCGTGCACAACGGGAGATTTCATATCCCGGTATTAATCACCGAAGATATGGTCGGACATAAGCTTGGAGAGTTTTCCCATACCCGTAAATTCTTAAGGCATGGAGGAAGAATGCAAAGAGAGCTTGAGGCCGCCCAGAAGCAAAAAGAGATAGAAACGGCCCAGGCGGCTAAAGCGGCGCCGGCGGCGGAGGCAGCGGCGCCGAAAAAGTAAAACATACAAACAGGAAACATTTGAACATAAAAACAATTGATTAGGGGGGCTGTATGTTCATTGTTCCTTGATTAAGTGATAGTTTATTTATGACCGAAGTCACCGCAAAATTAAACAGATTAAGGATAGCGCCCAGAAAAGTCAGGGCGGTGGTTAATTTGGTCAAAGGAAAGAGTGCCGTTGACGCCCTGAATCAGCTCGAGGTATTCATTAGGAAACCGGCCGATAATCTTAGAAAACTTCTTAACTCCGCTATTGCTAATGCCGAGAACAGTTTCGGGATGGTAAGAGATAATCTTTACGTTAAGAAATTCTTTGTTAATGAAGGTATAAAGTTGAAACGATTCAGAGCCAAGGGCTTCGGAAGAGCTGAGCCGATCCAGAAAAAGACAAGCCATGTTACGATAGTTTTGGATGAGAGGGTTCCCGGTCTCAAGCGCAGTAAAACTAAGGAGCAGGACGCTAAGCATAAAGAAGAATTGAGTACTGAGGCTCATCACGCTGAAGAGAAAAAGCACGAAATTAAAAGGGAAATAGGATCGAAGAAGGGAGTATTTAATATGGGTAGAAAATTATTTCAGAGAAAGTCGGTGTAAAGAATATCAAAATGCAAATGTCAAAATGTAAAATTCAGGTTACTCAAAACTTTGTTAACAAAGTTTTGAATTTCAATAATTTTTAACTATGATTTTTAAATTTTAAATTTAGCGAAGCGATTATGGGACAAAAAATATCACCAACATCATTACGACTCGGCATTAATAAGGACTGGCTGTCCCGATGGTTTGGTGGGCGAAAATACGTCCCTTATCTTAAAGACGATTTGAAAGTCCGAACCTTTTTAGAATCAAAGCTCAGGAACATGAGTATTGATAAGATAGAGATTGAAAGGGGCAGTGATGCCTTAAGTATAATTATTCATACTGCCAGGCCCGGTCTTTTGATAGGACGAGGCGGTGGAGGAGTGGAAGATATTAAAAAAGCCGTTCAGCGACTTCTTAAAGATAAAGTTTCGGTAAGGATAGAGATTCAAGAGATAAAAAGCCCAGAGTTATCAGCTCAGATAATGGCCGAATCTATGGTTGACCAGGTGGAGAAGAGGATTCCCTATCGGCGAATTCTTAAGCAGACCCTTGCGAAGATATTGTCTAATAAGCAAGCCAAGGGAGCCAAGCTTCAGATGGGCGGCCGTCTTGACGGTTCAGAAATAGCAAGATCGGAGCATCTTGAAGAGGGGAATTTACCGCTGCAGACGCTTAGGGCTAATATCGATTTTGCTAAAGCTACCGCCCATACTACATATGGCACGGTAGGCGTTAAGGTTTGGATATATAAAGGTGAAGTCTTTGATAAGTAATATCAAAATGCAAAGATCAAAAATCAAAATTAATGTTATTCAAAATTTCCCCAAGGAAAATTTTGAATTTCCTGAATTTTTCATTTTTAACTTTTAACTTTTAATTTAGCGAAGCCATGCTACAGCCAGCCAGAATACAACATCCGAAGGTGCATCGAGGCAAGTTGAAAGCGCGCGCCACAAGAGGCGTTGAGTTAAGCTTCGGTACGTTTGGTCTTAAAGCGGGGGAATCATCTTGGGTTAAGGCCAATCAGTTAGAATCCGCCAGAAAGGTTATGGCTCGATTTGTTCAAAGGGGCGGTAAAATATGGACCAGAGTATTTCCGGATAAGCCCAGGACCGCTAAGAGCGCCGAGGTGGGTATGGGTGGAGGCAAGGGAGGCCTTTCGCACTTTATTGTACCGGTTGAGGCTGGTAAGATAATATTCGAGATCGACGGCGTTTCTGAGGCCGACGCTAAAGAGGCTTTGCGGTTGGGTTCCCATAAATTGCCCCTAAAAACAAGAATCGTGAAACGATAGCCACGGCTAAAAGTCTAAAGACTAAAGCCAGATCGGTTATAGCCTTAGTCACATTAGTCATTGAGCTTTAAGCATATAATGAAAGCAGATGAATTAAAACAAAAAACAGGCGAAGAGTTATCAAAGTTGTTGAATGAATTAAGAGCTAAGCTTTTGAAGTTCAGGTTCGAATTGGCCGACAAAAAACTTAAGGATTTCAGCGTTGTAAATAAGACAAAAAAAGATATAGCCAGAATTTTAACTGCTTTTAAGCAATTAAAATCTTAATCAAAAATCTAAATGGATCAAAATACTAATTCAAAACCGAGAGTGCTTAAGGGGACGGTCGTATCAGATAAGATGCAGAAGACAGCCGTTGTGGAAGTCTTGCGTTTGAAAAAACACCCCAAGTACAAGAAGTATTTTAAAGTTTCAAGGAGATTCAAAGCTCATAACCCCGAGAATACTTATCATACCGGCGATCAGGTTTTTATGAGCGAGACCAAGCCGATGTCCAAGGATAAGAGATGGGTGATAATCAGCAAGGCGGAATAATATTAACCAACGACTAACGACCAACTACTAACGACAAAGAATATAGAATTAGAATTGTTGTAAGTTGTAAGTTGTCAGTTGTAAGTTGAATTGCTGCAATTACGTTCAATAGTAAATGTCGCAGATAATACAGGAGCCAAGAAAGTGGGGGTCTTTAAGGTGCTTGGAGGATCAAAGAGAAGGTATGCCGAACTTGGCGACATTGTAGTCGTTTCAGTTAAAGTGGCTGAGCCGAGAAAGGCGGTTAAGAAGAAGGATGTCCTAAGAGCGGTTGTAGTAAGACAGAGAAAGGCTTTCAGGAGAAAAGACGGAACTTATATCCGTTTTGATGATAATGCGGTGGTCATATTAGACGGCAAAGAGCCCAAGGGCGGTAGAATATTCGGACCCATACCCAGAGAGATAAAAGAGAGGGGATTTGCTACGATAGCATCATTAGCGGAAGAAGTAGTATGAGTTTAAAGTTTATAAGGTTTGTAAAGTTCATAAAGTACTTTAAAAACTTTAAGAACTTGACGAACTTTTAACTGTTTTAATGAAATTAAAACGCGGTGACAATGTAATAATGCTGGGCGGTAAAGACCGCGGGAAAAAGGGGAAGGTTGTTTTAGTTTCTCCTGAGAGCGGCACCTTGGTTGTCGAAGGATTAAACTTGGTAAAGAGACATCTTCGACCGCGCAAGCAAGGCCAGAAAGGACAGATTGTGAATAAAGAAAGGGCCATCAGCGTATCTAGCGTTGCTTTGATATGTAAGTCATGCGGTAAGCCGACGAGAGTCGGTTACAAAGTGGAAGGTGTAAACAAGACCAGAATTTGCAAGAAATGTGAAGCGGAGGTTTGACGAAGCGGAACCCCGCTCTATCTGGGCACAAAGAAGGGTATTAACAGGAAGAAAAGCCGAAGGCGATTTGTAAGATGATAGTGTGCCAAAAGTTAATTTGGATCCAGATAGGGCGGGACGGAGCGACTTGCGATACGATTGGCGGACGAAATTGGTGGGGGATGGAGCCCCAATAAAAAACCGCCTTATTTGGCGGTACGGGGCTTGGATAGCCAGCCAGACAGTAACCAAGCTGGTATTCCGGAAACGAGCAGAAGTACGGCAAGTGATGCTTGAGGGAGTAAATAAGTGACCAAAAATGTAAGTCCAAGCCAGCTAACGATAAAGAATCTTCCGCGAGTAAGAAACTGTTCCATATGGATAATCCCTTTTCAAAAAGCAAATTTAGTGATAGCATAACAATCCGTTAATATATGTCAAGTTTATTAGAACAATACAGAAAGAAAATAGTACCTGCAATGCAGAAGGCTTTTGATATAGAAAACGTGATGGCCGTCCCGCGGGTTGAAAAGGTGGTCATAAATGTAGGTATAGGCAAGGTTGCGAAGGATGAAAAGTTTTTAGAGAAAGCTCAGAAAGATTTAGCTCTTCTTTCCGGCCAGAAAGCGGTTTTCAGGACAGCTAAGCAGTCTATATCAGGTTTTAAGACTAGGCAGGGGATGAGGATAGGACTGGTGGTTACCTTGCGCGGTAAGAGGATGTATGATTTCATAGATCGATTGATCCATGTCGCTCTTCCTCGATCCAAAGATTTCAGAGGGATTGATTCGAAAAATTTTGACAGCTCGGGCAATTTAAACTTAGGCATCAAAGAACACAGCATATTCCCGGAGATCACCTACGAAAGCTTGAAAGATATATTTGGATTAGAGGTAACGGTTGTTACTACGGCAAAGAATAGGGAGAGGGGCATTGAATTGTTAAAATTAATGGGATTTCCGATAAAAAAAGATAAATAAATGGGCTACCCGCCTTCGTTCCCTTGGAACTTCGGCGAGGTGCTCATGTTTGTAGCTATTCAGCTACGCTTCATAGACAAACATGGCAAAGAAATCAACAATTGCAAGATCAGATAAGAAACCTAAATTTTCAACACGGATAGTTCGGAGATGTTTTCTATGCGGGAGAAAAGGCGGATACATGAGGAAATTCGGTTTGTGCCGGATACATTTTAGAGAATTAGCCAGCCAAGGCCTTTTACCCGGAGTTAAGAAGTCATCTTGGTAAATCAAAATGCAAAAATCAAAAATCAAAATTAATGAGATTAACTTTTCCGAATGGTTCGGAGAAGTTAATAACCAGAATTTTAAACTTTTCATTTTTAACTTTTAATTTAGTAAAGCTATGTCATATCCAATAGGAGACATGTTAGTAAGAATTAAGAACGCTCAAGCGGTTAAGCATGAGCAGGTTTCGGTTCCTTTTTCCGGACCTAAGTTCAAGATTGCCTCGATTTTGCAGGAAAACGGATTCATAAGCGGAGTAGAAAGAAAAAAGGAAAAAGCCGTTAAGGCCGAACATGAATATATAGAAATCACTTTAAAATACGAAGATGGCCAAGGTGCTATAAGCGGATTCAAGGTGATAAGCCGTCCATCCCGCCATTTATATGTTAAATCAAGTGAGATAAAACCGGTAAGATCAGGATATGGAATAGCGGTTATCTCGACTCCTAAAGGTATGATGAGTTCCAAGGAAGCCATGAAGAATAAAATAGGAGGAGAAATGCTGTTTGAGGTGTGGTAATAAAAATTCAAAATGCAAAGCGAAAAGTGCAAAATTAATGTTATCCAAAATTTCTCCAAGGAAAATTTTGGATTTCCAGAGTTTTAAATTTTTAGTTTTACGTTTTTAATTTAGCGAAGCTTATGTCGAAAATCGGCAAAAAACCAATACCAGTACCAAAAGGAGTAGATGTCCAGATTAACGATGGTCTGATTTCGGTTAAGGGCCCCAAGGGTGAATTAAAGAAGAAGATTTCCGGTTCGGTATCTGCAAGCGTTTCTAACGGATCAGTTATGATTAAACCGGTGAGCGGTCAGGCCGTAATTGACAATGCTTCCTGGGGATTGTTTAGAGCCCTTATTCAGAACATGATCAAGGGAGTTACCGACGGTTTTGAAAAAGTTCTTGAATTCGAAGGCATCGGTTACAAGGCTAATGTAAAGGGCAATGATCTGGAACTAAACCTTGGGTATTCACATCCAATCATGGTTAAAGCGCCGGAGGGGGTTACTTTTAAAGTTGAAAAGAGCGTTATAAAGATATCCGGCATCGATAATGAGCTTATAGGCCACGTGGCCGCCGGGATAAGGTCCAAGAGAGAGCCGGAACCTTACAAGGGCAGCGGAATCAGATATCAGGGGGAGGTTATAAAGAAAAAGGCCGGCAAGAAAGCGGTAGCTGCCGGATAATAAAGAGTTCGATTAGGGACATCAATTAAAAATAAATTGAAACCGGAAAATAAAAAATTAAATAGAATGAGGCGCCATAAGAGAGTAAGAGCCAAGGTAGCCGGCACCAAGGCGCGTCCCCGGATATCTGTTTTTAAGAGTAACAGAAATCTTTTAGTTCAATTTATTGATGATCAGACCGGTAAGACAATCTTGAGTATCAAGGGTTCAGTTTCAAAAAGCAATAAAGCAAAGGGTACTAAGACCGAGAAGGCCTCCTCGATTGCTAAGGCGTTATCTGAAAAAGCCAAAGAAATGGGAATCAAAGAAGCCGTGCTTGACCGGGGAGGATCTAAATATCATGGTCGGATAAAGGCTTTAGTTGAAGGATTGAGAGCGGGAGGGCTTAAAATTTAATTAATCCCGTTAGAAGTACCCCTAACGTGGTTGAATAACATGAATATCGGTAAAACAATAATAAGAAATGTATCGCACCGCACGGTGGTAGTGGGTGCTTTGCACTACTTCTAACGGGATGGAACCAATTAAACAAAATAATATAGGCAATGTCCCCAGGGGTGACAATAGGAACAGAATGGGCGGAAGAGGAGGCAGGGGTGGACGCGGACCTCGCAGAGGAGGGCATTCCGGCGATGCTAAATCGGAGTTTGAACAGAAAGTCATTGATATTGCCAGGGTAACAAGGGTTACTAAGGGCGGCAAGAGATTTAGTTTTCGAGCGACTATTGTCATCGGAGACGGCAAAGGAAGGGTTGGCATAGGTATTAATAAAGGAAGAGACGTCGCTCAGTCAGTCCAAAAAGCTTTCAACAGGGCTAAGAAAAATCTTATAACAATCCCGATTGTTAAGGGTACCATTCCTTATCAAGTTGAAGCCAAATACAATAGTGCCGTAGTTTTATTAAAGCCGACGATCGGTGGAGTAAAAGCCGGCGGACCCGTTCGAGTTGTCGCTAAGCTTTTAGGCATAACTGCATTGACCGGAAAGCTCATCGAAAGAACAAATAATAAGATCAATATTGCCATGGCTACGATAGAAGCCTTAAAGAAATTAAAAATTAAAAGCGAAAAGTTAAAAGTTTAGGATGCTCATTAAAATCAAAGATTTTAATGAGTTACAGGAATTTTGCATTTTGATTTTTAAATTTTAACTTTAGTTAAACGACTATGGATTTATCACAATTAAAATCTAAAACGCTTCGAAAAAACCGAAAAAGAGTCGGCCGTGGCGGTAAACGCGGGACATACTCCGGCAAAGGTATGAAAGGTCAAAAATCCCGGGCCGGCGCAGGAGTCAAGCCAGGTTTCAGGGGCGGCGATAGCAGGCTTTGGCAGCTGTTTCCCAAGCAAAGAGGAGCCTCAAAAAAGCCCGGAGGTTCCAATCCCCATCCAAAGCACCGGTATTTTCAGCTCAGGCATACAAAGCCCGGAGTTTTAAATTTAGGATTTTTCAATCAATTTGACGTAGATGTCGTTACGCCCGGTCTGCTTAAAGAAAAAGGATTGATCGATAAGATTGCAAACGGGGTAAAGATACTTGGCGGGGGAGAGCTTAAGAAAAAAATGCAGTTCGAAGGTTTTCAGTTCTCCAAATCAGCCAAAAACAAAGTTCTGAAAGCCGGAGGGACAATCAAATAGTTAAAAGTTCATCAAGTTCTTAAAGTTAATAAAGTTAATAAGTAAGGCTCAGATTCACTAAAACTTTATAAACATTATAACTTTACAAACTTTATAAACTCGAATGCAGCGTATTCTTCAAATTTTTAAAAGACCGGAATTAAGAAATAAGGTTTTATTTATCTTCGGACTTTTGGTTGTTTTCAGGATTATCTCGAATATTCCTATTCCGGCGATAGATGCTTCGAGGCTTCAGGATTTTTTGAGCCAGAATCAATTTTTCGGCCTGATCAGCGCCTTCACAGGAGGGTCATTTTCCGCCCTTTCGATAGGCATGCTCGGTTTGGGTCCCTATATCACCAGCTCAATTATCATGCAGCTCTTAACGATGATATTCCCGGCCATGGAGCAGATGTATAAATACGAAGGAGAAGCCGGTCGGGCGAGATTTAATCAGTATTCAAGGGTGTTGACCGTTCCTTTGGCTATTCTTCAGGGATATGGTTTTCTGGTTCTTTTATCCCGGCAAGGAGTTATCGACAGCTTAAGCATGGTAGAATGGGCTTCAACACTGCTCGTGATTACTGCTGGTAGCATATTCTTTATGTGGCTTGGTGAATTGATCACCGAAAAAAATCTTGGAAATGGAACATCCCTTTTGATTTTAGCCGGCATAGTGGCTGGTTTCCCGGGAAGCGTTCAACAGGCTCTCTTTTCTTACACATCGGGCCAAGATCTGTTCTCTTACGCCGGCTTTATCATAGTCGCCCTTATAGTTGTTGTCGGTGTAGTTTATATATCCGAGGCCCAAAGGAACATTCCGGTTAACTATGCTCGAAGAGTCAGGGGATTCAAGGTTTATGGCGGGGTATCTACTTATTTACCGATGAGGGTCAATAATGCCGGCGTTATCCCGATCATATTCGCCTTATCCATTCTGCTTTTTCCGGGCATGATTGCTAATTTTTTGGCCGGAACAAATATCGCCGTAATTTCAAGAATTTCTCAGATAGTTAACGGTTTTTTGCAATCCCAAGTCTGGTATTCCATGTTTTACTTCCTCTTAGTCGTCCTATTTACGTATTTCTACACCGCGATTACCTTTGATCCTAAATCTATTTCAGAAAACATTCAGAAACAAGGCGGATATATCCCCGGTATCAGGCCCGGACCGATGACGGCTCAATTTCTTAATCACTTATTGAATCGAGTTACCTTGGTCGGAGCTATATTTTTGGGAGTGATAGCGGTATTACCGAATATTGTTCAGGGCTTCACCGGTATTACGGCTCTTCAGGTTGGAGGCACCTCGATATTAATCGTTGTTTCAGTGGCTTTGGAAACCATGAAGCAGGTGGATGCCCAGCTCTCTATGTACGAGTACTAGTGCTTTTTGGCCGTATATTTAAAGTGCCCATTTCGTAGGGCATTTTATTTTAGGCAAAAAGAGATGATCAAAAATCCTATGTACTTTACCCCAAATATAGTTTGTAGTAATATCCGAGCGTGGGTTATCGAGGCGAGGGGCGGGATCATGTTCTTTATCTATGTAATTTTTACTTCAATCTCTGGACCGCTGGACAACCTGCAAGCTCACAGCCAGATGATGTCCGCATCTTTTCGGGCTGAAAATCCTGAAGAATTAGAACGCTTTATTACTGGTCAAATTCAGGCATGGTCTCTTGAGCTGTATAAACAAGAAGGTAAGCACTTCCTTCCCTCCTCTCCTGCTATCGTAAAGCTCCTATAATTTGGGGGCTTTTATTTTCGGTTAGTATCTGGCTTTTTATGGATGATCTGATAATATGAATTTATTGATCCCGTTAGAAGTCTCGCTCGCGACGAAGTCGCGAGTCCGACGGAGTTCCTCGGCCGGCTAAAGCACGGCCAGGAGACCACTCCGCGAAAGGACCTCGGCGGGGCTACTTCTAACTGGATGAATTTACGAAAGAAATTTATTATTTTTATGGGGCCGATCGGATCCGGGAAAGATACCCAGGCTGCCATTCTTGCTCCGAAGATCGGATATACTATTTTCAAAAGCACTCAGGCGCTTGAAGAAAAGTTCAGGAATACTAAGCCGGAAGATCCTGATTACGAAGATATGATCAAAGAAAAGAATATGTGGGATAATGGCATCCTGTTAACTCCGCATTGGGTAGCCGGAGTCGTAAATGAAGCGGTTCAAAAGCTTGTTGACTCCGGAGTCAAAGGAATAATATTCAGCGGATCTCCGAGAACTCTTCCCGAAGCTGAACAGGAGATTCCTAAGCTTGAATCCTTCGGCGGTAAAGATGCTATAGTGCTTTTCAAGCTTCATGTATCGGGAGGCGAATCGATGAAGAGAAACAGTCTAAGACTTTTTTGTCAGAAAAACAGCCATCCTATCGATCCGGAAGTTGCCAAGACCAATCCGTCCATTTGTCCCGAAGACGGAGGCAAGGTCATAAGAAGAACCTTGGATAACCCGGACGTTATTAAGGTTCGTCTTGGTGAATTTGAGCAAAGAACAGTTCCTGCCATTGAATATGTCGAAAAAAGAGGCATCGAGTCGATAAATATTCCGGGAGAGAATAGTATTCAGGGCGTTGCCGATGACGTTTGGAAGGAATTGTCCAAATATACTTTGAATGATTAATCTTAAAACGAAAAAAGAGATAGAGGCCATGAGAGAAGGCGGTAGGATACTGAAATCCATCCTCGAAGAATTAAAGAAGAAGACTGTGCCGGGGGTTACTACCGGAAGTTTAAATAAGCTCGCCAACGAGCTTATTTTAAAATACGGAGCTAAGCCGTCGTTTTTGGGGTACGGTGATTTTCCTGCCGTTCTTTGCGTGTCCGTAAATGATGAAATCGTTCACGGCGTACCTTCCGAAAGAAAGCTTAAAGAAGGCGATCTATGCAAGTTGGACTTCGGGGTTCTCTATAAAGGATTTCATACCGATTCTGCGGTTACGGTTTTAGTTACGAAGGGCGGTAAGCTCTCAAGGGTTTTTAACCGAAAGTACTCTCTTGAGAAAAAATTAATTTCCGTAACTAAAAAATCTTTGGAGATAGGAATAGCTAAGGCTGTTGTCGGTAACAGGTTGGGGGATATAGGGGCGGCAATACAGAAGTTTGTTGAGAAAGCGGGATTTGGCGTTGTCCGTGATCTTGTAGGTCACGGCATAGGCAAGGAGCTTCACGAATCTCCGCAGGTGCCTAATTATGGAAAAGAGGGAGCGGGCGAAAAGCTTGTTCCCGGCATGGTCATTGCTATCGAACCCATGGTTGTTACGGGCAGTTGGAAAATTAAAGACGGCGATGACGGATTTGTTTTTACAACTAAAGACGGCGGTTTAGCCGCCCATTTTGAACATACTGTGGCGATAACGGAGAAGGAACCGGCTGTATTGACCGGTTAGACCATAGCGGTAAATTAAAAAGTCGATCCGAAGATCGACTACAGTAAGTGGATTAAAACATATCCAGCAAGAATCAGAAAAGTGTACTCCGCTAAATCGGCCAACTTATCTTCTTTGACGAATGCGCTCTGGCATGATGTAACAACCCCGAATATCAAACCGAGCGCTCCAAGAAAGTAGCCTACAATATTAAAGATCACATCCAGTACCAGTAAGACCTGATCCATCACGACTCCTGTCTGATTGGCCCAAGTTTTTATATGATAACCAACACTCAGGTTTTTGTCAAGGGCATAAATAGTTTTTCTAAATGTGGTATCATGTATTAAAGTATGGAGGATAAATCTAAAACAACCGAATCTCGTATAGCTCGCGGATCTCACAATCTGCCGGCGATTCATAAGAAATTATCAGAGCATAAATTCTTAAAACACTTGGCGCTTCATGTCTTGATCGCGGTATTATATAGTATCGTCTTTTACCTTCAGAAAAGAGACAGGGAAATTGAAAGGAAGGGGTAGTTTTCGAGGTCTTTTCCCGGGTGAGCGCTTATCCTATGGTACGGTATTGACCCCTGCACTTGAAGAGGATCAGCAAGGCAACTGTTCTCAAAATAAACAAACCGCAATTTATATATCGAAATACTACTTATGTCCTGTTCCGAAGCCTTGCCTGACAGAACCTATCCTCCTCAAGTGAGGGGTTGACTTGTGGATAGCCCATCTGATATACTTATAAGCACAAAACTGATGAATATATTCTTACAATTACTTACTAAAAGCGGCTGATAACGTCCATTTTTTGTGCGTATTCACTAATGCCGCTTGAGAGCGGTTTTTTCATTGTTAGCCCACGAATGTAATGAGTGGCTGCTAACAATAGAACCCCGCTTCATCTGGGCGATAATTCAGATAGTAGCAGGTAAAAAGCCGAAGGCGGATTTGCAAAAATTAATAAAGTATATAGTATGTAGCTTGACCCCAGATGGGGCGTGGGTATTTTCTGTAACCGATGATTGAATCTTTAAGGATTTAGACACTGGTTACCGAGGAAAGTATTTTAACAATAGTAAATAGATAGCGGGTAAATAATCCCATTAGAACTACCGGTCGTTTAAGAACGACCTACTTCTAACGGGACAAGTAAGAAATTGCATATAATCATCAGTAAGATAAAGAAAAACTACACAATCGACCTCCAGCGGGAGGTCAAAATAGGAAATTGTGTGGATATTACTCATAAGGGCGTACGGAGGATGCCTTGACACTAAAAGGCGATGAAGGTCGTGGCGTGTCTGCGATAAGCTTCGGGGAGGCGACTAGCAACCATTGATCCGGAGATAACCGAATGGGGAAACCCAATCATGTGAACCATGATTATCTCGCGCAAGCGAGAAGTATACCTGGTGAAGTGAAACATCTTAGTAACCAGAGGAAAAGAAATAGAATAGATACCGTAAGTAGCGGCGAGCGAAAGCGGCATAGCCTAAACCGATGCATAGCATCGGGAATCTCTAATATCGAATTTCTAAACTCTAAACAATATCAAAATCCAAAATTAAAAATTTGGGATTTGTTTAGGATTTAGAGATTAGGATTTAGGATTTCCGCTGCTGTGCAGCGGTGTAATAGGGATGATACACTTGAATTTTTAATATCGATTTTTTTGAAATCGGTATTAAAAATTTATAAGAAGTTAAAAATTTGGGTGTTAGCAGAATGGCCCTGGAACGGCCAACCAAAGAAGGTGAAAGTCCTGTAAGCGAAAACAGCCAAACTTCTGTGTCATTACCTGAGTAGCCCGGGATAAGACTGTCCTGGGGGAATTAGTCCATACTACTGGATAAGGCTAAATACTTTTAGTGATCGATAGTGAACAAGTACCGTGAGGGAAAGGTGAAAAGCACCCCGGTGAGGGGAGTGAAATAGTAACTGAAACCGTATGCCTACAAAGAGCAGGAGCTGGTGCTGCGCACTGGAAATTCGAAGCACGAATATCGAAATTCTAAACAAATTCAAAATTCGAAATTCAAATATTTAAACATTTGGATTTTAGTTATTTGATATTGTTTCGGATTTAGGATTTCGGATTTAGGATTTGCAGCGCGTAGCGCTGGTGACTGTGTGCCTATTGAAGAATGACCCAACGAGTTTATCTAAATTGCCAACTATAAGTCCTAATCGGACGGATAGGTAGGGAAACCGAGTGTTAAAAGCGCGACTCTAACTTAACTAACAACTTACGACTTTGCAGAAATGTTCAGTTGTTCGTTGTTAGTTACGTTAGTAAGCAGTTTGGATAAGACCCGAAGCCAGGCGAGCTAACCATGACCAGGGTGAAGCTCTGCGAAAGCGGAGTGGAGGCCCGAACTAGTTGGTCGCTCAATGCCATTGGATGAGTTGTGGTTGGAAGTGAAAAGCTTATCGAGCTTGGTAATAGCTGGTTCTCTCCGAAATGCGTTTAGGCGCAGCGGTATATAGTAGCAGGAGGGGTAGAGCACTGAATGGTTTGTCGTGCCCTTTTGGGTAGACTTACCAAACAAACTCCGAATACTCCTGTGGAATGTATACCAGTGAGTACGCGAGGGCAAAGCTTCGTGTACGCGAGGGAAAGAGCCCAGATCACAAATTAAGGTCCCTAAATTTATGCTAAGTGTTAAAGGAAGTATTTTGCCTTAGACAGGTAGGAGGTTGGCTTAGAAGCAGCCACCCTTTAAAGAGTGCGTAATAGCTCACTACTCGACGTTGTCGCAAGATGACGAGGCAAGATGCGCCGAAAATGTAACGGGGCTAAGCATAATACCGAAATTGTGAGTGCGCACAGCGCACAAGTTGAAAGTTAAAAGTTCATCAAGTTCATAAAGTAATCCGCCAGTTGGCGGACAAAAAACTTTATAACTTTAAAACTTTATAAACTTGTAACTTGCGCGCTGTGCGCGCGGTAGGAGAGCATTTTCAATGCAGTGAAGGTACACTGTGAAGTGTACTGGAGCGTTGAGAAGGGAGAATGTTGGGATGAGTAACCGCAAGATCGGTGAAAGACCGATCCGCCGAAAGCCTGAGGTTTCCTCCGCGATGGTAATCATCGGAGGGTTAGGCGTTCCTAAGGATAACCGTACTTTAGGGTATGGGAAGCCGATGGACAGCCGGTTAATATTCCGGCCCCGCTTGCACATTTTAGGGAATAACGGGTGATATAAGATCGAGCGCATTATTGGATTTGACGTCTTTGCTCCTAGAGCAGTGATTAGGTAAATCCGGTCACAGCCGCAAGGCATGTTCGAAAGCAAAAGAAATCCGTCGTGAGACGGAAATTCGATCGAAGAGTGCTCCAAGAAAAGTTTCTAAATTTAATGTGTAAGCGTACGTACCGCAAAACCGACACAGGTAGGCTGGTATAAGTGTACCGAGGCGAACGGGTGATTATTGGCTAAGGAACTCGGCAAAAAAGCGGCCGTAAGTTCGCGATAAGGCCTGCCCAGACTAATCTCTGGGCCGCAGCTAAAGAACCCCTGGCGACTGTTTATCAAAAACACAACTCTGTGCAAAGCCGAAAGGCAACGTATACAGGGTGACGCTTGTCCGGTGCCGGTACGTTAACGGTGAAGGTGGTGTGCAGCAATGTACATTGCTAACGCCCGAAGCGCCGGTGAACGACGGCGATAACTATAATCGTCCAAAGGTAGGAATAAAGTGCTGCCTTTGTAAAATTCGACTATTTGCTGGAAAACCTGTTGTATCTTGGACTACGTTTACGTATAATAAAGGTATAATGTTACCTTAGTTACATGAGACGTGATAATGTTTCAGGTGCAGGCAATCAGCAGGAAAGACTAAAAACTATCGGGTGGATAGTGGGATTTGTTGATGGTGAAGGATGTTTCTCTGTAAGTATATTTCGCAATCCAACTGCTAAGACCAAGACTGGTTGGCAAATTTTTTCTGAATTTGTCGTAAGTCAAGGAGAAAGCAGCAGAAAATCTCTTAATAAAATCATGAGATATTTCAAATGCGGATATATTATAGTGAATAAACGCAAAGATAATCACCATGAGCATATGCTCAAGTATTGCGTAAGATCAATTAACGATCTGCGTGAAAAAATTATTCCATTTTTTGACAAACACCAGCTGGTAACAAGAAAAAATAAAGATTTCAAGATTTTTAAGAAAATTGTAAATCTTATATACCAGCAAAAACATCTGTCGAAAAATGGCATGATCAGAATAGCTCGGCTTATCAGTACGATGAACCGTAAGAAATATCCTAAGTTTTTAGAATCCTCAGAGACTATACGTCGGATCCGCCTCAATAGCGGAAAGATATAGTCCGAACTGCATGGCGACATGCAGAATAACATAATTAAGCGAAATTCCTTGTGGGGTAAGTTCCCACGCGCATGAATAGCGGAACGACTGGGGGACTGTCTCAGCCAATAGCCCGGTGAAAATGCAATGTCTGTAAAGATGCAGACTACCCGCACCAAGACGGAAAGACCCCGGAAGCTTCACTGCAGTTTGGTATTGGTCTACGAGTTGTTATACGTAGCGTAGTGAGTAGGATTTGAAGTCACGTTTTCGGATGTGATGGATCCGCCAATGAAACAC
>MGJK01000010.1 GCA_001794215.1 Candidatus Yanofskybacteria bacterium RIFCSPHIGHO2_01_FULL_44_24 | reverse complement strand
GTGGCGGGTTTTCTGTATTGAAGTAAAAAAATAAATCCCCCTTTAAGGGGGATTTATTTTTTACCTCTTCTGCCATTGTGGCGCTTTTCTTGCTTTTTTGAGACCGTATTTGCGCCGTTCTTTGGTGCGCGAATCGCGGGTAAGAAATCCTGCCTTTTTTAACTTTTTCCTGAAATTTAAATCAAACATTACTAAAGCTCTGGATAATCCGTGCTTTAGGGCATCCGCCTGACCGGCCAAACCTCCGCCGTTGACCAAGGCGGTGGCCTTAAATCGATTGAGCGATTTCAATTTTCTCAAAGGCGACTCGACAACTAACTGAAGCATCTGATCGGTAAAATATTGCCTGTAATCCTTGCCGTTAACAAGAATTAAGGCCTTGTCATCTTCTACGATATCGGTGGATTTCTTTGTGTAAAGACGGGTAATGGCCACGGATTCTTTGCGGCGGCCGACTGCCTGGAAATATTTTTCTTTTTTATCCTTGCCTTCGGAATCTAAAACCCCTTCCGCTTCAACAGCCGGCTCAACTATCTTAATCTCCTTTGTCTCTGCGACTGCTTTTTTGGCCTTGGCCTTTTTTGCCGGTTTTTTATTTTTAGTTGTGGTTGTTTTCTTAGGCATCAAATTTTAAATTCTTGATTACTTTATCCCGCATCTTATTCTTGGGAAGCATGTTATACACCATCTGGCGCAAAACCTTATTCGGCTGGGTCGCCCAAAGTTCCGAAAGCTTTCGACTTTTTATACCGCTATGATAGCCGGAATAATGATGGTACACCTTGCTGTTAAATTTCTGGCCTGTAAATTTGGATTTTTTTAAATTTTTGACAAGAACCTCCGCATTCGAATTCCGGTTTGGTTCGTAAGATGGGAGGTTTTTACCGCGCAAAAGAACGGCTATCTTGCTTGATAACCTTCCTAAAGACTGGTTTGTCGCGTCAACTGTATACTGCATAACACTTAATTAAAAACGCAAAGTGAAAAATGAAAAATTTTGGAAACTCGGAATTTTTTAAAAAAATTCCGAGTAACGTTAATTTTGATTTTTAAGTTTAATCGAGTTTACTGCGTAAACTCGATTAAGGCCATCGGCGCTCCATCGCTCTTGCGCTGGCCCAATCTTACCACTCTTGTGAATCCACCCGATCTTTCTTTGAACTTAGGACTGATCTCTCCGGCTAACTTACTCGCGGCTTTTGGCCCAAGGTTAGTTCCTAAGGATTTCCGGGAAGCTAAATCGCCTTTACGGGCAGTGCTGATGAGCTTATCCATATAACTCGATAAGGCCTTGGACTTGGCGACAGTAGTTTTAATTCTGCCATGTTCAATAAGGGCCGTGGCTAACGACTTATAAAGCGCCCTTCTCTGCTTAGTCTCCCGTCCGAATTTTCTATGTTTGCCTCGCCTCAAAGATGTATATGGTATCTCGTATATAGTATTTCGTATCTTAGATGCAAACCACTATATACTTCGTACTAATTATTTTAATTTTTTCTTAGCCTTTACCTCTTTTTTCTTTACTGGTTTCTTTGCCTCCGGTTTTTCCCTTTTCTCCGGTATCTCTACCTCCGAAATAACTTTCAAATTATCCATCAAAATTTCGGATGCCTTCTTAAGAGCCGCTTCTGGCTCCAAAGAGCCGTCGGTTTCGACATCCATCGTCACTTTATTGTAGTCGATTCTCTCTCCGACCCGAACGTTCTCAATATTGAAGTTAACGAGTTTGACCGGTGAAAATATGGCATCAATAGCTATAACTCCGATAGCAAGCTTCTCTTTTCTTCTGTCTTCTATGGAAACATACCCTACGCCCCTCTGAAGTTCAAGTTCCATATCAAATTCTGCCTTCTTATCGGTTAAGGTAGCGATATGCTGGTCAATATTTATCAATTCGACTTCTGACGTAAGCTTTATGTCTCCGGCAGTTACCTCTCTCTCCCCGCTGACATTCAAGGTAAGCTTAACCGGGCCTTCGGCATGAAGATTAAATCTGATATTTTTTACATTCAAGATTACCTCAATTACATCTTCTAAAACTCCGGGGATGGTGGTGAATTCATGTTCGACGCCTTTTATTTTTATCGAGGTAACAGCCGTACCCTCCAAAGACGACAACAAAACCCTTCGAAGAGGATTAGCGACTGTCGCTCCGTAACCGGGCATCAAAGGACCTATCTCAAATGTGGCCCGGTTTCCCTCCTTCGACAGTACTTTGACTTTTTCTGGTAGTTGTAACAAGTTAGTCGGCTCAAGGCTCAAGGTCTAAGGTCTAAAGCTTTGGTCTTTAGTCCTTAATCTTTAAACTTCAAGCTAATTTAACGCGAATAAAACTCAATAATTGACTGTAGGTCATCGGGGCGAATGCCGCTTTCCTCGACTGTCGGTTTGCCCGTAACCTTCCCTTCCAACTTATCCTTATTCATCTCCAGCCATGGCGGGGTTTCGTAATTCTTCAGCCATTGATTGACTAAGGATGAGAAGAAAACAGATTTCTTACTGCCCTCTCTGACGGTAATTGTATCGCCTACGGAAACTTCATACGACGGAATGTTTACTCTTTTGCCGTTGACCAGGATATGTCCGTGACTGACGAGCTGGCGAGCCTGATCGCGAGACTGGCCGAATCCCATCCTGAAGACAGTATTATCCAATCGGCTCTCAAGTTTATTTAAGATGGTCGCATACGGCTCTTTTTTTGAGGCCAAAGAAGACTTTATGTAATTCTTAAACTGGCGCTCCAGCAGACGATATATATTTTTAACCTTTTGCTTGGATTTTAACTGCAAACCGAACTCGGAAAGCTTGCGCGATCCTTTCTTGCCATGAAGACCCGGAGGATACGGCTTTTTAACCATCGCCGACTTCTGGGAATGAGACCTCTCTCCTTTCAAAAAGAGTCTCTCTCCGATTCTTCTCTCTATTTTTTCTTTTGGTCCGGTATATCTTGCCATAATCGCTTTGCTAAACTAAAAATGTAAAACTCTGAAAATCCAAAATTTTTCAAAGAAAAATTTTGGATAACATTAATTTTGCGCTTTTCATTTTGCACTTTAAACTTATTTAAACTCTCCTCGGCTTAGGACTCCTGACTCCATTATGGGCGACCGGCGTCGCATCCATAATCGAAAGTATGTTCAAACCGCTTCCGGCTAAACCTCTCATGGCCGCCTCTCTGCCCGGACCTATGCCTTTTACAACAATTTTTATATTAACTAAATTAAACTTCTTGGCTTTTTCGGCGCAATCTTTTGCCACAAGATTAGCCGCATATGGAGTGGACTTCTTCGTTCCTTTAAAACCGAGCAGTCCGGCAGATGACCAGGCAATCGCATCCCCTTTGGAATCCGTTATGGAAACAAGGGTGTTGTTGTATGAAACGTTGATATAGGCGGTGCCGTTTATTACGTTCTTCTTCGAACTTTTCTTAACCGAAGAAACCGATTGCTCCTCGGAATTCGGCGCGTCCCCTTGCGTTGTAATTATGCGTTTCTTTCCCATGACGGTTTTGTGAACGAGAAGTACTTGTTGCCAACCACTCCTCTAAAATATGGGGGCTCTTGGACAAATGCCTATGTTTTCTCTCCCGACGGCTTCCTTCCGGAACCCATCGTCTTTCTGACGTTGCCCCTTGTGGTTCTGGAGTTGGTTCTGGTTCTTCCGTGAATAGGCAGTTTTCTCGAATGGCGAAGACCTCTCCAGGCTCCTATCTCTTTTAGCCTCTTAACGTTTTGGGCAATGTCCCTCCTCAAATCTCCCTCTACCTTATAATTCCTTTCAATTATTTTCTGAATTTTATTCAAATCGTCTCCGGAGAGATCTTTGGCGGCTTTTTCCTCGTCTACGCCAGCCGACTTCAAAACAACCCTGCTAAGGGGTAGGCCTACGCCGTATATATAAGTCAGGGCATATAAAATCTTTTTATTTTCTGGAATATTTATTCCTAATATTCGCGGCAATTCAGTTTATAAAGTTTATAAAGTTTATAAAGTTTATAAAGTTAACTTTACGAACTTGATGAACCTCCGACTATTGGACTCGCCGAGGCCTTAGCCTTGGCGCTGTTTGTGCTTCGGATTTTTGCACAGACAATACAGGCGTCTCTTCCGCCTTACTAATTTACATGCACTGCACATTGTTTTGACCGAAGCTCTGACTTTCATTATTTCACTAAATTTAAAATTTCCGTTGCTCATTAAGATTTTGATGAGCTTCCTACGTTTTTCACTTTTCACTTTTAACTTTTCACTTCAGGCGCTATAGCCTCCTGACTATCCTGCCCCTTTTGCCGTCAGGACTCAGCTCAAGGGTAACCCTGTCTCCTATAATGACCTTTATATAGTGGAGCCTCAGCTTGCCGGCAAGGTAGGCCAAGACTTCTGCTCCATTTTCCAACTGAACCCTGAAGGTCGTGTCGGGAAGCGCCTCTATGACTAAACCATTAACTTTTTCTTTCTGCTGAATGGTCAATAGTATATTCGCGAACCAATTAAAAGCGCATTCGGAATGCGTTTTGTTATGCTATCAAATTAAATTTAATATGTCAATGACTTAGTAATGAGTCGTTTTCGGGACTTTAGTAGTTTATCTCTACTTCTATCCGCTGCTCGTTTTTGGGGATTCTTTTAACCCAGAAAGGGGACAGCACAACCCTGGCCGAAGAAATATTCTCCAGTGTCTTGATATAGTCTTTTATCTCCGATTCGTTTTTACCCATTAATCCTGATATAATCTTCTGATTATCTACCTTCTTATAGGCAACCCCGCCGATCACAGCCTCGAACTTTAAAGTCTTGGCCTCGGCGTCGAAGACCATATCCTCAAATTCGATGCTCAATTTTTCGGACAAGACCTGCAGATTATTGGTTTCACTGAGGTAGGCCGCTATTAAGGAGTGCAAATCTTCCATCTTGAATCCGATCGTTTCAACCGCTCCGACAATCGTCATAGTAAAGTTATCGGCAGCCGCATCAATATCGGCGGTCGATTCAAATGATTTAATCTCGGGCTTATCGGCGCCTAATATTTTCAGGCCGCCCATCTGAGCCTTGATAGCTTCTTCCATTTGGACATTGAGGCTTGTCTCGATTGTTTTTTTTGCATCCCCGTAATCACTATCTGTAACAACCTTGGATTTGCCGACTATTCCGCCCTTCATAGCGGCAGTAGACCCTCCGTAGAACTTCTGGTACCGCTCCGTATCCCCTCTTTCCCTGAATGCAACGATAGAAAACTTGCCCGAACCGACATTATAAATCTGGCCGGCTTTATCAGCGATTACCTCAACCTCAACTGCTCCGGGCGTCGTTTTACCGTTTATGACCTTGTAACCCGGAACTGTGATCGTCTTCAGAGTTCTAAAAACCAGCCCTTTTTCCTGCACGGCCTCGCTTTGATATTCAAACCTGGTCGTAGCTATCAATGTCTGGGGAGAAGAGCTGTATTCGTTGTAAACGGTTATCTTGCCTCTCGCTTTCTGGGCAACGTCTTTCTCGCCGGTGGCATCAAAGGTCTCGGTTACCGTTTTGCTGACGGAAAATATCTGGCCCGGAATGGAATTAGAGGCTGGATCCACTGTTGAAAAATTGTCTGAGATGGAAACAGCCATGCGGAAATCTACCTTCTGCTCCCTCGGCTTAATAATAATCTTGGCTTTGCCGGTAGAAATAAAAATGATAGTCCCGAACAAAATAACGGCGATACCAGTAAAAGACCAGAGCATCCTTTTGGGCATGCCGCTGAAAAATCGGGGCATTCGCAACGTTCTTTCGGGACTGAATTTTCGAACAGGGGGTTTGACTTTTCCGTTTAAACTGACAGGGCTGTTGTCTTGAGATTTCTGAGACTGCCACACATTTTTTATCTCATCAAGAGTTTTATCGGTAAGGTTGGATATCTCACTCTCTTTCATCGCGGGCTGAGACTTTTCTTTCTTGGTTTCAGAAACCATCGGCTTTGCTCTCTGTGGAATTATTTCTACCTCATCTAAAGAAGAAGGTTTTCTAACTCCGGGCTTTTGAGCGGACTCGGCCTTAGGAGACAGCTTAACTCCTCGAGTCGATTTTTTAACTTCGGGCTTAAAAACATCCTGAAGCGTTTTGTCCATCTTGGCCGCAGTTAAAACTTCGTAGTCGCTATCTTCGTCGTCTCCGGTCTCAATAGAGCTTTCGGAAAAAGCTGCCCCGCCCTCTTCTTCTTCGGGTTCTTCTCCTGAAATATCTTCATCGGCCTCATCGTGTGCTGGAACCTCCGGATCTTCCTCGGCTTCAACAATCTCCGGTTCGCTATCCCTATCATTATTGCTGTCATCATTTTCATATTCCTCCTCTTCTTCTTGAGAATCATCAGCGGACTGATAAGCTGCCGCTGAGACTTTGGCTGGTTGCGGCTTGGGTGCGCTGGTAGATAATATTTGAAATCCGAAATTAGCCGCGCGGGCATTGATGTCGGGATTGGCGCAAAGAAGGGATACCTTCTTCCCGGATTCAGAAGCAGCTGCACTTAAAATCTGAAAGTCACCTTCATTATTGAAGGATTTACCCCTTTTGGGTAAGACAAATATAACTTCGTCTGCCGAAGCTTCCTTAAAAATATCCAAAATGTCCTCGAACTCCTCCGTTCGCAGAACATTTATGATTTTCGTTGAGGCCATTAAACTAATTATAACACACTGAAAAAAATCAATATCAACAGAGAGCCCCTACGAGACCTGCTGGCGCCTTTCTCTCTCTTCTTTAAGCATTTCCCCGCCCTCGTCGGAAAGTTCTTCCGCCTCGGCCGGAGTCGTATCGGCCGGATCATCGTCTCCCTCATCCTGGGGTCCGATTGTCCGGTCTTCATCTAAGCCGTCCTGCTCTTCGACTTCAGCTATGATCTCGTCTTGGTTTAATTTTATATTAGTCATGCCTTAATTATAGCACGATTGCCATAAAAAAACCGCTCATTGAGCGGCGGTCTGCAATGCTTCGATAGCAAAATCCCAGCACTCGGCGGAACAAATCCAAGTACCGTTCGAAAGCTCTGCTCCCTGAGGATGAGCGGGGCAGGTATAATCGGGCATGGCCGTATTGGCATTTGCCGGCACCTTCCTTGAACATGTCTTAATCGAAACCTTGCATACACAACATTTGACCCAGGGCGCGCCAGGCTCGACGCACTCGATCGCCGCCGTGCTCAAATCCAAAACTTCTCTCTCTCCGTGGACTGCTTGCAAAAATACCCTCCTCTTGTTGATGAACGAGTAAGTATATTAACTCAAAGCAGAATTATTGTCAATTCAAATAGACATCTAAACATAGGAGCCGCTCAATGAGCGGCTGGCCGTTATGACCCGATATTATGGGGCAACTATCTATGCGTGCATATCATTTATATCGTTCTTATCGCCCAAGGCAAAAATCTTTTCTTCGTTCTCAGCAATTTTCTCAAGAGCAACGGCGATTCGCTCTAATCTCTTTGTAAGCTCTTCGACTGCTAGGCCGATAGTAATGGCCAACGACAAACCTACGATACCAGCCGCGACAAGAATTCCAAAAACTGTGTCCATTCGTTTCTCCGATCTCAAATAACAGCAAACATACTATGACAAAAAGGTATGTATCAGTCAAGTGCCCGTAAGGCTGTTCGAAAACCATAGCCTCCTTCTTGATATAATGTAGGTATGAGAAGAACAGCCATAAAACCAGCAAGAATTCACGAATTGGCTAAGGAAT
>MGJK01000009.1 GCA_001794215.1 Candidatus Yanofskybacteria bacterium RIFCSPHIGHO2_01_FULL_44_24 | reverse complement strand
TGTAAGAAAGAAAGACCTGAAAGATGTAGACCTTCTGCCCCGCTTAAAATACAAGATGTTCTTAATTCGGGATTTATCAACGCTTTTTTCCAAAAGAGACGATGATCTCCTTGAATGTTTGGGACTATTAACTAGAGTTTTAGATGGGGAAGGACTAAACACCGATAGTGGTATACACGGTCAAAGACAATATGTTGGTGAATATCTGTTTATGATACTTGCCGGCTCAACTCCCATACCGCCACGAGTTTGGAAGATGATGGGCAATCTCGGTTCGCGACTATTCTTCCTAAACATGAGTGCGAGAGAAAAAAGCGAAGAAGAACTAGCCGGACAAATTTCCACCAAAGCCCATAAAGAAAAAGAAAAAATATGCCGACTGGCAACAAAGGAATTTCTTTATACTCTGTGGTCTAAGAATCCGGACGGAATAAGCTGGAATAATGCGGAAGATCCGCAAGAAGTTAAACTAATAATTGCTCGCTGCGCCAAATTGCTAGCTAAATTAAGGGGCGTAGTTAATGTTTGGAGTGAGAGGGGTGAGAATGGGACGGAATATAGCTATACCTCGCCCATTGTTGAGATGCCGGACCGTATTAATCAACTTTTATATAATCTGTGTCGTGGACATGCAGTTGTCCTCGGCAGAACACAGATAAACGAAGATGACCTAAAACTAGTCACAGAGTTAGTCCTAGATAGCGCCAATACCATTAGGGCGAAGCTGTTTAGAAAATTACTTGAGAATAATGGCAGAATGACAACAAGTGAAGTTGAGGTGGCCCTAAAATGTTCTAAGCCTACAGCATTAAAAGAAATGGAAATACTTAAGATCCTGGGGGTCTGCACACAAACTGATGACGACAAAGATGCCCTAAAAGACAGCGACGGTAAGACATTTTGGCAAGGCAAGATAATAATTCTTTCCGAAGATTTTAAATGGTTTCTTGGTAATGAGTGCAAAAAAATAAGAGGTATCCCAGTTGAACCTAAACAAGACACGCTGTCAGAGTTGCCTTTTTAATAATCAATAAAGAGAATCTGACACTGTGCACTGCTAATATAATAATGTTATAATGCTCGTGTTGCCCAATTTAATTTAGTCTCCGATTTTTTATTCGCATCATTCCCTAAAGGGGGTAGTCTGCCAATGATGTGATCTTCGGAGAACTGAATTGGGCAACCAGACTGCCCCCTTTAGCGTTTACATGAAAGAAGATAATCAAAAAATTAAATACTTCCTGTATGCTCGTAAGTCTTCAGAGAGCGAAGACCGACAGGTTCAATCTATTGATGACCAGATAAATCGCCTTAAAGACCTTGCGAATAGTTTGGGCTTGGAAATAAAGCATATCTACACGGAAGCAAAAACTGCCAAGAAGCCGAATAATCGTCCCGTCTTCAGTGAAATGCTGGCAAGAATTGAAAAAGGTGATGCTTCTGGTATCCTCTGCTGGCAAATAAACCGCTTATCTCGTAATCCAGTAGATAGCGGAGCGATTAGCTGGATGCTTCAGCAAGATATTTTGAAATGTATCCAAACTATTGACCGAAAATATCTTCCAGACGACAATGTTCTTCTTTTTAATGTTGAAAGTGGGATGGCTAACCAGTTTATTATTGACCTTCGTAAAAATAGCCGACGAGGTATGGAAGGACACGCTGACCGTGGTTGGCTTCCCTCTCGTCCACCTCTTGGATATTTGAATAACAAGTTAGAACATATTGTCGTTGATGACCCAGAGAGATTTAATCCTGTTCGCCGTATGTGGGATATGATGCTGACTGGAAACTATACTCCTCCTCAAATATGGAAAATTGCTAATGATGACTGGGGTTTCAAAACTGTAAAATATAAACGGAGCGGTGGTGCTAAGATGACAAAAAGTGTCATCTATAAGTTATTCAACAACATTTTCTATACTGGAATGTTTCAGTGGAGCGGAAAGCTCTATAAAGGCAATCACACGCCGATGATTACGCTGGAAGAATACGACAGGGTTCAGGTTATTCTAGGTAAGCGAGGCAAACCAAGGTCAAAGGACCACTTCTTTGCCTTTACGGGAGTAATACGTTGTGAATGTGGGGGTATGATTACTGCTTCTGAAAAAATAAAGATAATAAAAAAGACTGGAGAGATAAAAACATACATCTACTATCATTGCACAAAGAAAAAGAAAGGTAAGCCGTGTCTGCTTCAAAAACCTCTTGCCCTTGATGAGCTTGAAAACCAAATTGAGATGGACATTGAAGGAAAAACCATCATTCCAGAGTTTCAGCAATGGGCTCTTGAGATTTTGGGTAAACGAAATGATACAGAGATTACTGACAGGACTAAAATCTATGAGATGCAACATCAGTCAGTAGTTGAAACACAGAAAGAGTTGGATAGCTTAACTCGTATGAGGTATAGAGAGCTGATTGACGATACTACTTTTATTAAAGAACGGGATATTCTTACAACGAGTATCATAAAACTTAAAGAAAAACTGCGAGAAACTGAAAACCGAGCAGAGCGGTGGATAGAGCTTACTGAAAAAACTTTTCACTTTGCTACTTATGCTCGCAAAGCGTTCCTAAATGGTTCTCTGGACCAGAAGCGAGAGATACTGACTGCACTTGGCTGGAACTTTTCTATCAAAGGTAAAAAATTGACCATTTCTACTCACGAATGGTTCGTTCCTATTGAAAATAACTATCCAGAGCTTGAAAAAGAATATCAACGGCTAGAACTGGATAAAACCCTTACTATTACTGAACGAAATGAAGCTTTTGCCTCACTCCGTCTACGTTGGCAGCCCCACGGGGAATCGAACCCCGATTCCATCCTTGAAAAGGATGTGTCCTAACCGTTAGACGATAGGGCCGTAACCTCGTTATTCTGCCATGAAAATTGAATAAAATCAACCGAAATGATAAGATCTAAAGCTATGAAGATATTAGGAATTGAAACATCCTGCGACGAAACGGCAGTAGCGGTTTTGGATATTAAGAAAAATAAAGTTAAGGTTCTGTCCAACACCATCTCCTCTCAGGTGAAACTGCACGCTAAATATGGCGGGGTGGTTCCTAACCTTGCCGCAAGAGAACATGTTAAGAATATAGAACACGTTTTTAAACTTGCCCTAAAAGAGGCCGGGATTAATCATTTTAGTAAGGAAGTTGACTTGATTGCAGTCACTCGCGGACCGGGGCTAAGTCCGGCTCTTTTGGTCGGAGTAATATTTGCTAAAACTTTGGCCTGGAAGTATAGAAAGCCGATAACCGGAGTAAACCATCTTGAAGGACACATCTACAGCAATTGGCTGCCAGCTGCTGTAAATTCTAAATTCAAAATCCTAAATCCCAAACAAATTCCAAATTCAAAATTTCAAATTCAAAACAAGAAGATATTCCCTATCCTAAATTTGATCGTTTCCGGAGGACACACGGAATTAGTGCTTATGAGCAATTACGGAAAATACAAACTCATCGGTGAAACACTGGATGATGCCGTCGGAGAAGCCTTCGACAAAGTGGCTCGACTTCTGGGACTCGGCTATCCGGGAGGACCCGCCATTTCGCAGAGAGCTGCGAAATGGAATTTCCAATTTTCAATTTCCAATTTTCAAAAAAAATCCAAATTTCAAATTCCAAAAATTGTATTTCCGAGGCCGATGGAGAAATCAAAAGATTATAACTTCTCTTACTCCGGACTGAAGACTGCTGTTTTATACAAAATACGGGATTTTAAAAAGGCTGGGGTTAAAATTACTGAGAATGTCAAAAATGAAATTTGCTATGAATTTCAAAAGGCAGCTACGGAAGTATTGATTAAGAAAACAATAAAAGCCGCCAAAGAATACGGGGTAAAATCTGTGTTCCTTTCAGGCGGAGTATCGGCAAATCAGCTTCTCCGTTTGGAACTGCAGAAAGCCACTGAAGAGTCAGGTCTGAATTACTCTCAACCCGAGCTTGAATATACGGGAGACAATGCGGCTATGATCGCTCTGGCAGGATATGTAAATTATAAGAGAACAAAAAACCCTTCTTTGCCACCTCCTACTCACAAAGCTGCAGAAGGTCAAAGAAGGCTTCCTCCTTCAGTAAACTTCCGAAGGACAAGTCGAAAGACCACTAACTTCTCTTGGAAATCAGTTAAAATGGACGCAAATATTAGCTTCTAACTTAATAGTTGTGAAATTCAAGATTTGAAACTATCATTTTACATTTTGATATTTAAATTTTACATTTAATACATGGAGTTGCCCAAGACCTACAATCCCAAAGAAACGGAAGAAAGAATATATAAACTCTGGGAAGATTCGGGCTATTTTAATCCGGATAATCTGCCCGAAAAACACAAGACGCCATTTGCCATCATTCTTCCTCCGCCCAATGTAACTGCTGCTTTGCATATGGGCTCTGCGCTAATGCTTGTTATCCAGGATATAATGATCCGTTTTGAAAGAATGCGCGGAAAGAAAACTCTCTGGCTCCCAGGAACAGACCACGCCTCCATCGCTACGGAAGAAAAATTCCTGAAAGATACCAAGGTATCAAAAAGGGACTACGCCGGAAAACGGCAGGAATTTATTGATTTAGTAACGGAATTTGCCCTAAAAAACCAAAAAACCATACTTAAGCAGATGCGGGCAATGGGCTCGTCTCTTGATTGGTCCCGATTGAAATTCACCTTGAATCCTGACAGTATCAATGCCGTTCATGAGGCCTTCATAAGGATGCACGATATGGGTTTGATATATATGGGTAGTGGCAAAGTTGTAAACTGGGACCCCAAGGGCCAGACAGTTGTCTCAGACGACGAAATAGAATACGAACCCGGGAAAACGATTTTATACATCTTCCGCTACGCTAAGGATTTCCCTATCGCAATCTCTACCACCCGCCCGGAAACAAAGGTCGGAGATACGGCCGTTGCCGTGCATCCTGACGATGAAAGATACAAAAAATATGTCAACAAGACGTTCGATGTGAACTTTGCTGGAGTTAACCTGTCAATAAAGATAGTCGGCGATCCTTTTGTAGATCCCTCATTTGGAACGGGGGCTCTGGGAGTAACGCCGGCCCACAGCATTATTGACTCTGAAATTGCCAGTCGCCACAACCTACCAACTCGTCAGGTGATAAATGAGTATGCCCGCATGAGCAAAGAAGCCGGACAGCTCTTGGCGGATAAAAAAACAACCGAAGCCAGAGAAATATTGGTGGATCACCTAAGAAAGCAGGGGCTTATCGAAAAAGAGGAAATTATTGATCAAAATATCCCGAGGGCTCAACGTTCGGGCGGAATTATAGAACCTCTACCGAAACGTCATCAGTTCTTCATTAACGTCAACAAGCCCATAAAAGAGCGGGGCAATAAAACTATCAGGGAGCTTTTGAAAGAGGTGGTTGAAGATGGAAAAATTAAAATACTACCGGAAAGATTCGAGAGGATTTATCTTAATTGGGTTGATAACCTAAGAGATTGGAGCATATCCCGACAGATGTGGTACGGAATCAGGCCTCCCGTCTGGTACAAACCGCCTGTCCCTGTCGATAGTAATATAGAATACAAAGTGAGCAAAATAAAACCGGCCGGAGAGGGGTGGGAACAGTTCAATGATACGCTTGATACTTGGTTTTCGTCCGGTCTTTGGACATTCAGTACCCTCGGCTGGCCTAAACAAACCTCAGACCTTACAACCTACCATCCAACCAATGTCCTTGAAACCGCTTACGACATCATCTTCTTTTGGGTTGCCCGCATGATCCTGATGAGCAAAGTACTGATCGGCGATATACCTTTTAAAACCGTCTACCTGCATGGGTTGGTTCGTGATGAAAAAGGAAGAAAAATATCAAAATCTCTGGGTAATAATATTGACCCTCTTGATATGGCAGAACAATACGGGACTGATGCCGTCCGGATGGCTATGATAATTGGGACAAGTGTCGGCAACGACAGCAAAGTTTCACCCGAGAAGTTCAAGGCTTATAAGCACTTCGCAAATAAACTATGGAACATAGCCCGCTTTACCCTAATGAGCCTGCCCGACGAAATCGATGAAAAAGCCGATCTCACCGAAAAAGACAAAAATTTATTGAAGCAGCTGGCAGAACTCTCAGAAGATATAACTCGAGACATGGAAGAGTTCAGATTTTATTTAGCAGGTGAGAAAATCTACCACTACATCTGGCATACGTTTGCCGATAGAATCATTGAAGAGTCGAAAAACAAACTGAACGATAACGATTCTGAGATAAAAAAGTCGGCCCAAAAAACTATTCTCCGCATATTAACGACATCTCTCAAGCTCCTCCACCCATTTATGCCCTTCGTGACGGAAGAAATCTACTCTAAACTACCGATCAAAGACAAAAAACTACTCATGATCGAAGACTGGCCAGCCTAATCTCTAAACCCCAAACTCGAAATAATTTCAAAATCATAATCTCAAAATTAAAAACTTCTACAGTTAAGATAATAGAGGGCTTAGAAATTCCTAATTATGTTATAATTAGGCCATGCCTAATATACTGCATAGTGCAGGATTAATAGCTCTCGGCCTTCTGCCGAGCTTAATATGGCTCGTATTTTATTTTCGCGAAGACTGTCATCCTGAACCGAAACACCTCATCGCCAGGGCATTTTTGATGGGGATAATCATCTCTCCGTTAGCCATAATACTCCAATACGCATTTCTCAAACTTACTCCCGGATTTTATTCTGACTTCGTAGCCATAAAAGGTCCGGGATTTTTCTTCTGGTCAGCCTTGGTCGAAGAGGTCATCAAGTTTTACGCCATACGCCTGACTATTCTTAACAACCCGGAATTTGATGAGCCGATCGACGCTATGATCTACATGGTTGCCGCCGGTCTTGGTTTCGCGGCCATAGAGAACATTCTGATAACTTTCCAAACATTCCCCGACGGCACCAGCGCCGTTCTGAGTATTCTGACGCTGAGATTTATCGGCGCAACCCTGCTTCACTCGCTATCATCAGCTCTCTTGGGTTATTTTTTGGCTATGGCCTGGTTCTTCCAGCATCATCACAAAAAACTGATAATCGTCGGCCTTACTATTGCCACAATTTTCCATTTCACGTTTAATATGGTTATCGCCTCCTTGGAAAACCAGTTAAGCGCCCTGGTTTATACCACCACCCTGCTCTTGATGATGTCGTTCCTTGTTTCTATATTATTCGACAAAGTAAGGAGCAGGCATATAGCAGGCATGAGGAAAATAACCGCCCATTAATGCCATGGACGACTACTCCCTGGAACAAGCTGTAAAAAAGACAGCCCCTCCCGACGACGAGGGTCAGTTAACCGTCGATATATTCCAAACAGACAAAGAAATAGTAATCCAGTCTACCATTGCGGGAGTAGATCCCAACAACATCGACATATCCATCACTAAAAGCAGGGTGACTATCCGGGGCCACCGGGAATCAAGCGAAAAAATAGATTCTTCGGATTTTTATCATCAGGAAATATACTGGGGATCTTTTTCCAGATCGATCATACTGCCCGTCGATATTGACCCCGATAGATCAAGAGCTTCAATGAAAAATGGGATATTAACCGTGAGACTGCCTAAATTAACCGGCAAAAGACCGTGAGACTACCCCTGATTTCCAAAATCAGCCGACGCCTTCTGAACTTCATTATTACCGCTCTCGCGATCGCGGGCGTATTTCATATCGGCCTGACCCTCAGCATCATCTCTTTGCCCCAGAATAAAGAAGTAATAAGCGTAAAGAATTTTAGCGCCAGCATCCTGAAAACCGCTTCAGAAGGAATGGAATTAAAAACCAGAACCCAGACATTCAAAGTATCGCCGGAAGAATTACAGAAATGGATTGAGCCATACCAGCGGGACTATTCCGGAGAAACCGATTTTCGATTAAATTCCATGATGACGGATTATCTTAATACGTTATCCCCTCTTATAAATATAGAGCCGGTTAACGCTAAATTCACTTTTGCCAATAACCGCGCCCAGGTTTTCGTCCCGTCAAGTTCGGGTAAAAAACTTAATCTTGAAAAATCCATAGTTTCAGTGGGAACGGTCGTCCTCGAGAACGGTCCATCGGCGGAATTGGCGGTAGAAATAGTGGAGCCGGAAATCACCTTAGACAAAATCAACAACCTGGGAATTTCAACTCTGCTGGGTCGCGGAGAATCAGATTACGGCCATTCAAGCGCAGCCAGAATTCACAATATCAAAATAGGGATGTCGAAATTCAATGGCGTCATATTGAAACCGGGCGAAGAATTCTCTTTCAATAATCTATTGGGACCGGTTGAGGAACGGGAGGGCTATCAGGCTGAATTGGTAATCAAAAACGGAGGACTGGTGCGGGAATTCGGAGGAGGTCTTTGCCAAGTGGCAACCACAGTTTTTCGATCTGCAATTTTAAGCGGCCTGGAAATCAAAGAGAGAAAGCCCCATTCTTTTCCGGTTCAATATTATAATCCCCAGGGCTTTGATGCAACGATATATCCGGGAATAGTCGATTTAAGATTTATTAATAACACCGAATCCCACGCCCTGATCCAAACCCGGCTGATAGGAAGCCGGCTAAGAGTCGAGGTATACGGTTCTAATCCTGGAAAAGAGGTGGCGATGGAGGGGCCGTTTCAGTATGACCAAAAAGCCAATGGCTCAATGAGGGCTTACTTTATCAGAAAAATTTATACTGACGGAAAATTGGAAAAAGAGGAAAGATTCGACTCGGTATACAAGCCCCCTCCGCCCCATCCGCTCGAAAGAAATCCTCTTGAATAAAAACACCGGCAAACCCCTAAGTTCTATTCTGGTGGGCGAGGAGGGAGTTGAACCCTCAACCCTTGCGGGATACGGTCCTAAACCGTACGCGTATGCCAGTTCCGCCACTCGCCCATAAACCGCTAAAAGTATTCTATCCTAAATCCCAATCTACACAAAATCAACCCCGACAAAGTCGGGGTTGATTTTCAAACTGGTATGAAAACTATGTGAAGAACGTCCTCGCAACTACGTTGGCCAAGGTCTGCATGATTATACCGACTGCCAATATAACCAAGGCACCAATGACACCGTTTAAGATAGTCGTCTTGGCGCTTCCGGCCTTTGCCGCATCGTCTCCGGCCATGACATATTTAATACCTCCCCAAATAATGAATATAACGGCTACAACAACCGAAATAACAATCAAGAATTGGGCGATATCGGTAATCCTTTGCTCAATTTCACTCAAGGTTAAACCCTGGGTGGCGGCTACCGGATTAGTCGGAACCGCTAACTGGGCGAAAGCCAGAAAGGGCATCAAAATCGCTGCTGAAGCTACTGAAATCTGGGCAATTTTATTGAATTTTTTCATTATTCCACCTCCCTTCAGAAAACACGAAGAGTAATATCCCCCCCTCCGTGCATATTTTATATTTAAGACTATACCCTATATATTATAACCTACATAGGATTATTACAATAACGGCTGTTGGTAACTCATTTAACGGAAAATCTGGCTAAGATCGCCAGAACCTATGAGCCGGATCGTCGCTATGATCGTCCCTACACCGAATACTATCAAAGATCCTATCAGTCCGGTCTTCAGCATCTGCTTAGCTTGGGTGACTTTCTGCTGGTCGGCTCCGGCGCTCACATAAGCGATACCGGCCCAAATAAGAAAAATAACCGCTCCAACGGTTCCGGCGAAAATCATAAAAGTCGCGATATTATTGATCAGGTCAGATACGGTTGTGAAATCAACTACGCTTCCCCGAGGAATGTTTACGTTAACACTCTGGGCAAAAGCAGAACTTGCCCTGCCCAGGACTCCGAATAATGAAGACAAGGCCACGTATCGGTATTTTTTCATAAATGTATTAGTAAAAAAAGTAGTTAGGATTCTGGATAAATATCCTGATAGTCTCTATTATCGTGCCGATACCGAAGATTATAAGTCCCCCTATTATACCCTGCTTCAACCTATCTTTAGCCGCCTTAACCTTGGTCTGATCAGCTCCGGCCGCAGTGTAAGTAATGCCCGCCCAGATAATAAATATGACTACGATGATTACGCTGGCAAATATCAAAAACAGGGCGACGTTATTCAGGACGTCGGCAAAATCAGTAGCCCTTAGCGAAGTACCGCCCGGAACTACGGCTCTCGGAGGATTCCACGTCGCCTGAGCCAAAGCTAATCCCCGAACTCCTAAAAGCAAAACTGCGACCCATACTGCCGAAAGAATCTTTTTCACGATAATAATTATTGATTACCCCGTCCCCTCACTTCAAAAAGAACTGCAAGGATTAGGTAAAAAATATTTTAAATTAAGAACAGGTCAGCGGCAGAAAACCTCCCGGTAACTGCGCGCCAACCAAAGCGGCAACTGACCTGATAATCGTATAAACCCCGAAAATAACTATCCCTCCGATTAAACCCCATTTTAGGGCAGTCTGCGCCCCTTTTAACTCCTGAGGATTGCCCCGGCTTTTAAAGAATAGGAAGGCGTAAAAAACCAAGGCAATAACTATCAGTATCATGGCCCACTGGGTCAACTGACAGGCTACCCTTACTATTATGTCAAATACATCCTGATTTGTTAAGTTCACGCCCGGAGCGGTGCTAAGGTTCTGCAGCCATGTCTGGGCATGCAAGGGAACGAACGGATATAATCCTGAGAAGATTAAAGAGGTAAGAGCAGCAATTGTTTGTATGTTTTTTAACATCCCGGCGATGGAGGACTGATATTTAATATATCCTCGATTAAGCATCTAAAGCCGATATTTATCAATATGATCGCAAGGCCGATCACCGCGTAAAGAAGAATCCTTTTGGCGGTTGATACTTTCTGCTGATCGCCCTTAGCAATAACAAACATAGCTCCCGCATATACTATCATGATAACCACTATAGGGATGGCGAAAAGATAGAGTTGGGCGACTAATCTTTTTAAAAGCTCGTCGATTGTCGTTGTGCCCAAAGGATTGTTGAATTTGAACGGACCCGTACTCGTAGCTCCGGTATCCTGAACCAAAACCAGAACACTACCGGAAACCTGACCGCCCGGTCCGGAACAATCGACGGTATAATTCTGATCAGCCGTTAAGTTTCCTGTCGATTGGCTACCGGAAGTACCGGTCCAGCCTCCGGGCGAAACAACGCAAACTGTGGCACCGGCGGAATTCCAACTTATTGTAGCCGAATCGCCGCTATCGATAATACACGGGGTTGTATTGTTGCAATAGATAGAAACTGTCGGAACTGCGGGGGTGGGAATGGGTGTTGGTACCGGAGTCGGGGTGGGCGTAGGAATGGGAGTCGGAGTCGGAGTCGGAGTCGGGGTCGGGGTCGGGGTCGGGGTCGGAGTTGGAATTGGAGTCGGTGTTGGAGTCGGAGTCGGTGTTGGTGTTGGTGTCGGAGTAGCAATGACCGTAACGATGCCGTCGCATTCGACCGGAGGCCTTGCTCCGGATCCCTGCTCTTCAACTCTTCCACGAACGGTAAATATACCGGTACTAGCATAATCGCAGACATCAATAAAGGTATGGCTGGAATTTGTTAAAACAGGTCCGGAGATATAATTTACTCCGTCCGATATATCACAATCAACCAAAAACTTGGAAGCCTGGCTGAAGCCGGATGTAACGGCAACCGCAACATCAACATCGTTAAGCGGCGGATTTCCTGATGCCGGATTAGGCGTAACAGAACATACCAAAGGAACGGGCGGACCCGTAACAGTAAGGACATTTGAAGATAAAACAGAATTCCAGTAATAGCCGGCAAGGGATACTATCTTAAACCGGTAGTTGCCGCCGTAAAGATTCGGGGTGGACCAGTCGATATACCATTGAAAAGTGATATAGCCTGGAATACTTGAGCCGGGCAAAAGATTGCCGGATACCAAAATAACGGGAGTCGAACTTCCGTCATAGTAAACCTCAAACTGCACGGGAACACCCTCACAATCCTCTCCCGCAATAGGATAATTATCGCCGGGATACTCGCCTTCAACAGAAAACCTTACGAGGTCGCCCGGATCAACGGTGACATTGGAGTTCATCGCATTCCCCCAAAAAACATGTTCGTATCCCAATACATTCCTGTTCCAGCAATTTTCGGCCCCAGCCTGATCAATCCCGACAAAGCCCCAGATAGCTGCAGTAAAAAATATTAAAATTGTATAGGATATTTTTTTCATTAACTCAAAATACTGCCTATCAAATATATAAACCCCTTGCCTATGAGGACAATGGTCAGTCCACTAATAGTATACCATAATAGCCTTCTGGCTTCCTGTACTTTGCCCGAATTTCCCCGCGATACCACAAAACGAATACCGGCATAAATAATGAGGATAACGGCGACGGGGATGGCGATATTAAATATAAAATCGATAATAGTGATAACCGTTTGAAGAATATTGCCCGATCCCCCCTGAATAGGATTAGAAATCTGCCAAGTAAAGGGCTGACTCTGGGCGGTCACGCTCGTGACGATAAATCCCTGCTCTCCCGAAAGATTTTCAATGACAACCTGATTTGATTGAGCCAATGATCCGCCCGTATAGCTGTTACAGTCGGCTGAAGCCCAGAAAACAACAAATTGCGGATTGCCGGTCGGAGCAAAATTCTGCGCAAACGGAATAATAACGGAAGCGGCCGAGCTTGGCCAAGAAGATGACCCCGCTTGAACAAAGTCGGTATAATCGCCGGCCGAACTTTGATACCTTGCTTCAACGCTCCAATAAAATCCGCTTCCTCCCGGCTGATATAAAGAGCATCCTGCAACCATCCCCTGATTGAGGGTAAACTCCACGGAAAAATTCAGATCAGCCGGCATTGAAGCAACTTGTCCGGGAACAACCACTAAATTAGCCGAAATCGGACGATACGGAGGGTAGGATGTATAACCAAATCCGATCTGACCGGTGGGCGTAGGCGATATAACCGGAACCTGAATAAACGTAGATACAGGGGTTGGCGAAGGCGTCGGTGCTGGTGTCGGTATCGGAGTTGGAGTAGCTGTGGGAGTGGAAGTTGGTGTAGGAGTGGGTGTAGGAGTGGGTGTTACAGTAGATGCCACAACATTAATAGCCGTGACTCCAGTTGCTTCCCCGAACCATATATCAAATTCATTGACCATCCTCCACTGAGCGAAATAAGAGCCGGGAGAAGGAGCGGTAATGCTAAAATTAAAAACGACATCTTGGCCGGGAGAAATCGTATTCGGCACGGCAAATCTTACATCCGGCTGAAACGGAGAACTGTAATCCCTCGGATCGCCCAACTTGAATCCGTCGGAATTATTTATATAGCCCGCAGGAAAACCGCCCGTACAGCAGGTCCAATCAACCGTTCCGGTATTCCTCATGGTGACTGAGGTGGGATAAATTTGCCCCGCGATCATCGTCGTCGGAACAGACTGAGAAACAAAGACGGCGTCACAGTTAGAGGAGCATGAGCTGATTTGAGCCAAAGAAAAATCCGAGCTCACTGAATACAAAGCTAAAGGAAGGACAGAGAAGTATAATATGACGAAAAACTTTCTCATTTTTATTTATTTTTAAACGGGGATTGAGGCGGAGGAACGATGGACGATGGCAGCGGTTCGGGCGACAAAAGGCCTCGCGCCCCTCTCCCCTTCCACCATCTCCACCCGAACCAAGCCACTCCCAAAGCCGCTAAGCCGGCGACAATATATGTAATAAGGGCAGTGATTCCGAAGCCCCCTTCATCTCGGGGAAGACTGACATTAACAGTCGGAACGGGCGTTCTGCCTGCCCTGCAATCGTTAGAACAGGTTTTTTCATTTTCTCCCTTAGATTCCTCGCATATGTTATCGTCATCGCAAAAAGAGCTGTCGCTTACGAATAGAGACAGGATCTGCCTCGAAGCATTATCTAAGAAATCTATCTTAAAACCGTCTGGAGCGTAAGGGGCATATACGGTAATTTTGCCGCTATTAAACGTGGGGTTACCTTTGCGCGGATCGAACTGAAATGAAGAAATTACTTTATTATTGAACCCGATAACCTCAAAACGATAAGGGAACGGGGTTGTGACCACCTCCTGAACAAACTTACTTTCGACTATTTCATATTTAACCTCGTAATCACGATCGGCAAAAAGTTTTCCGTTGTCGAAATAGAGACGAGCTGCGTAGCTCAGAGATTCAAAATCCGCATTCGGAGAAGGCTGGGCGGCATAGCTGATGCCGGTTAAAAGAAAAAACAGGACAATTAATAGATAATTCTTCATAAGTTACGGCTACGGAACCGGCGTTATGCTCGTCGGAGTACAATTGAACTGAAACCATTTAGTCGGGTCGTATCCCTGGACAGCCGTACCGCCGATCAGGCTTATTATAATCGTATTCGTTATCAGCCAAGCAACCAAAATTATAACTATTCCCATGGTCGTACTCCACATAATGCTCTTGCCCTGCTGAACCATTGATGGGTTGGCCCCGCCTAAAAGAATAAAGAAGCCTCCGATTATAAAAAACAGGGTACCCAAAACCGGCATCAAACCCTTGGTCACAAAATCTATCAGATTCTGAATAAGCTCAAGAAGATGGCACTGGGTGCATGGTTTTTGAAGCGAGGTTTTCCCGGTTGTACTATCGTAAGACGAGATATTGCATTGAGGTATGATCGGATCCCCCCAGTTCCAGGCCGCCGAAGATACGTTGGCAACGAAGAAAACAAAGGCAGCGACTATTACGGCCGTAGCGAGAATATTTTTGTATTGGTAATACATATTTAAAGCTGTTTCTGCATTAGCACGTTTACTTTCTCCTGCGCATTCCTTAGCGCATCGCCGAGCTTGGCTCTGCCGTAGTTTATATCATCGATCATATCGGCAAATATCTTCTCTATGGCAATACTATCAACCTGATGCCAAGATTTTGCAGATAGAGCCTGAACGGCAAAGGGTCCAAGGATCGGATCGGTTCTCTGGATATCGATAATATCCCTTCGGGCTGAAGGCCTCAAGACTTCGCTTAAATACAGAGTTGCTCCTTCGCGCGAAGAAAGAAAGTTGATAAACTGCCAAGCGGCTGTTTTATTTTCGGCCGCAACCGAAACGGCCGGAGCCCAGTAGTTGGCATAGTTGCTGGCTTGCAGGCTTGTAACTTGCGGAATGGGAGCAATGCCGATGTTTATTCGGGGCGCCTTTGACCTTAAGATGTCGACTTGATGGGAATAATTGAACATCATCGCCAAGCTTTCCTCGACGAATGCATCAACCGAATAGTGCTGGCTGTCATTCCAGGCATATACTTTTTTCAGCGGATTGGCGAAATCGACATAATACTGCAAGGCGTTTTCTCCGACTCGTTCGGCGTTGACGGCTCGGGCGAAAGTTGCATTCGTATTGGCGACATTAGTCATTCTGGTTCCATTCTGAAGCATCAAAAGCATCAATATATCCGTAGACCGGTTGATATTGCGAGCCGTTCCCATTGCCGCGCCGGCCTGAATAATATTTCCGAATTTATCGAACTTCGTCAGCAATTCGACGTCCTTATTGAATTCTTCCCAATTAGCCGGGGGCGTGGTGATTCCGGCGCTGTTTAAGAGGCTTTTGTTATAAAAGAGGGCGAGAGTATCAAGATAAATGGGCATGGCATAAATTTTGTCCTGAAAAACCAAATCAGTAAACGCAACATCTACAAACTGGTTCTTGAAATCAACTATATTTATAAAACCTTCCTCGTTCTTGCTTGTCGGTTGAGGCTGGGATTCCAATTTATTCCGATGTTTGGCGAGCCAGGTATTATGAATCATGAATATATCCGGCCCGGTGCCTGCCGCCAAAGCATCAATCAGATTTCTCTCGTAATCTTCATAAGAAAACTCTTTATAGGTAATTCGGACGCCGCTGTGCTGAGACTCAAACTTATCTATCGCTTTACTGAGGCTTTTGTTCTCATCGAAGACTCCCCAAAATTCAAGCGCGGACTTTTCCGGCCTGCTCTGAACTCCGGCTAAAATCCAGATGATCGTCGCAAAAAAAACAAAAACAATGATCCCGACAAGGATATAGAACAGCTTATTGGATGATGTAAACCCAGAGAATGGAAGCGGCATTTATTTTTTGATGAATGTCGTGCCGAAATGAAAATTACCGGCATTTATTTCTCGAACAAATATTAAACCTGTTTGTTCCGCAAAAGATCTTGCATCAGCCTCAGTCATTCTGAGATTCTCGGGCGGACCGAATCCGTTTGCTCCTTTTTTCCAATCAATAATTATCGCTCTGCCTCCCTTCTTTAAAACCCGGGCTGCCTCTTGAATGATTTCCTTTTTTTTATTTGATTGAAATAAAATATTGGCCAGCAGAACAATATCCTGAGAATTATTGGAAAGACTTGATCCGCCCAGTATCTCAAGGTTGGTTCTTATCGTTTGGAGGTTGGCGAGATCATCTTTCCTTGCTTTTGCCGATACATTCTCCAAGGCTTCCGCCTGGATATCCAGGGCATATACTCGGCCGCTCTTCCCCGTCTTACGGCTGAGAATGGCCGTGAAATACCCCGCTCCGCAGCCAAAATCAGCAATAGCCATTCCCTCTTTAATCCCGAACTCGTTTGAAATTGACTCCGGATCCAAAAATCCCCCCGTACCTTCGGATCTGGACATTTTTAGCATAGAGATGTTGGTTGCCTGCATCCTATTCATTTTAACACAACGGGGGCACTAAAAAACCCCGCATATCAACAAGGGTTTCAAGAAGACTGACAAGCCCGCGGTCTATTTGATTTTATCTGCCAATTCGGAGATAGTCTTTTTGGTGAATTTGATCACGTCATAGCGGCTGACGATCCCTAAAACGTGCCGGTTTTCATCTATAACCGGTATCGGATTGATCCTATGATGATCGCTGAAGTTTTTCATAATCTCCTCCACCGATGCATCCTCTTTGACGACAAAGGGCTCGGTATTCATAACCTCCTTAACCTTCATTCCTAAAATCCTGGATACGTCATCTTTCATCAAGTTCTTATTTTTATAAAAATCGGGGTTCTCATTGATTCTTTTTAGGGCCGGGCTGTGGATGGACGTTCCGGCTACGATAACATCAAACTCCGTCAAAATACCTATTAAAACGCCGTCCTCGTCAAGAACCGGCAGGCCATTGAACCCGTTCGCCAACAAAACATCAACTGCATTGCGCAACAAATCATCGGGTTTGACCGAGACTATCTTGGTCACCATTATTTCTTTTACTGATGTCATGATAAATAAATTCTAAATGATTGGTTTGAAAAATAAAGGCAACTTATCCACTGGTAGCTATGTCTGGTCGAAACAGGCAAGTTTTTATACCTATTGCTGAATCGGGATTATGCTATGTTTTTAGAAATTAATTCTCAATATCAACAGCCAGGCAATTGCAAAGCCGACAAGAGTAAAGAAGATACTGGCAACAAGCCACCACTTGGTCCTGAATTTGCCCACTAAAATGAATTGATCCTGAAAGTTGTCGAGGAAGATTTTGATATTCTTATCAATATCCTCCTGATTCATGCCGTCTTTCAGTTTTAAATTAACCCCGCTAAAAAGTTTGATCATATCTGAACGGCTGACTATGCCGGCAAGCTGATGTTTTTCATTCACGATAGGGATAGGATTGACGCGGTGATGTTCATTGAAAGCCTTATCCACCTCCGAAATTGAAACATCGGCCGACAAAACAAGAGGGTCGGCATTCATGACATCCTTCACCTTAAGACTGAATATCTTTTTCAGATCATCTCTGATAAGGCCCGTGTCCTTTTTGTAGAGATCCATCTCTCGAAAAAGCTTCATGAATGTCGGCAGGTGAATAGACGAGCCCTTTATGATCATGTCGTATTCGGTAATAATGCCGACAACCTTGCCCTCCCCGTCAACAACGGGCAGTCCGTTGAATCCCTTTTTTTCTAAAATTTTAACCGCCTCCAAAAGTGGAGTTTCGGGTGTTACCGATACGGTCTTTTTTGTCATCAAATCTTTTGCGGTTGTCATATTTTATTTCCTAAACTACAACGACGGAAGCCAGCTTATCCCCCCCGTCGAGCTTCATAACTCTAACGCCTTGGGTGGCCCGGCCAAGAGTCGAAACGCTTTCAATGGAGGTACGGATCACTTGCCCCTTATTAGATACCGCGATCAACTCCTTGTTTTCCTCGGAAGTGACATGGGCAGAGACAAGGTTTCCGGTTTTAGCCGTAATTTTGGCGGTCATTATACCCCTTCCTCCGCGGTTTTGAACTTTATAAAACTTGAGGTCGGTCTTTTTGCCGTAACCGTTTTCCATGACCGCAAGAATATGCAGCCCTTTCTCGACTCCGGACGGAACAATATCGGCGCCAACGACAGATTCGCTCTTTTCCAATCTTACTCCGATCACGCCGGAAGCGGACCGTCCCATGGGGCGAACGTCTTTTTCCTTGAACCTAATCGCATTACCGCCTGAAGTAACCAAGATCACCTGGTCATTGCCTGAAGTTGAAAGAACCCAGCCTAATTCATCGTTGCCTTTTAGTTTTATAGCCACCATCCCGCTCTTCCTGACCTGCGAGAAAGAATCCATATCTACCTTTTTTATAATCCCCTGCTTCGTCGCCATAAACAGGAACATGCGCTTCTGATCTTTGGGTATCGGAACAACGGCGGTAATCAGATCGTTCGGGGAAACCTGAAGAAAGTTAACAATAGCCTTGCCCTTGGATTGGCGGGAAGATTCCGGAACTTCATATGCTTTTGTTTGGAAAACTTTTCCTGAATTCGTAAAGAAGAGCAGGCTGTCATGGGTATTGGCCATGAAAAACTGTGAAACAACATCCTCTTCCTTAGTGGCCATACCGATCAGGCCCTTGCCCCCTCTTTTCTGGGATCGCAAATCATCCGGAGCCATTCTTTTGATATATCCGCCGCGAGTAAGCATAAATAGCGAGTCCTCCTCGGGAACTAATTCTTCTTCTCCGATTTCTCTTAGGGGAGATTTAACGACTTTGGTCCTTCGCTCATCGGCAAATTTTTCTCTTATTTCCCTGAACTCATCTTTAACTACTCCTAAAATTTTCTTCGGACTTGCAAGAAGCGCTTCCAGATGTGCGATCAATTCTTTCTTTTCCTTGAGCTCATCGTTGATCTTTTTTCTTTCTAGGCCGGCTAAAGCCTGAAGCTTCATCTCTAAGATAGCCTGAGCTTGCTTATTGGAAAATCTGAACTTTTTAATTAAATTATTAAACGCATCGTCCCGCGAATCTGAAGATCTGATAATCTTGATGACCTCGTCTATATGATCTAAGGCCTTTTTCAATCCCTCAAGAATATGGGCCCTGTCCTGGGCTTTTTTGAGATCGAATTTCGCCCGCCTCGTGACGACTTCTTTGCGATGTTCTATGAATTTCTCCAGCAACGACTTAAGTCCAAGTATCTGCGGTTGAATGCCGTCAACCAAACCAAGCATATTAAAATGGAAAGCCTTCTGAAGTTCCGTGTACTTGAAAAGCTGGTTTAAAACTTTACGAGGAAAGGCGTCCTGCTTTAAATCAATGGCAATTCTCATGCCCTCTTTATCGGATTCATCGCGAATATCCCTGATGCCTTCTATTCTTTTCTCTTTAACCAGGTCGGCTATTTTCACGATCAGCTCTGATTTATTAACCTGATAAGGAATCTCGGTGACTATTATTTGAAATCCTTTCTTGCCTTCGATAATATCGGCCTTTCCTCGTATGACCACCGGACCGCGGCCGGTCGCGTATGCATTGAGAATATCTTTCTCGTTATAAATCACTCCTCCCGTAGGAAAGTCCGGACCTTTAACGAACTGAAGAAGGTCATTCACGTCTGCTTCTTGATTTTCGATAAGATGCATTGAGGCATCGAGAACCTCGCCTAAATTATGAGGCGGAATATTGGTGGCCATGCCGACGGCGATACCCATCGAACCGTTGATCAAAAGATTGGGAATCCGCGTAGGCAAGACGGTCGGTTCTTTGGTCGTCCCGTCGAAATTATCCCTGAAATTAACGGTATTCTTGTCTATATCCGAAAGCATCAATTCCGACATCGGAGCCAGGCGGGCTTCGGTATAACGATAGGCGGCCGCGGCGTCTCCGTCGATACTGCCGAAGTTTCCCTGTCCGTCAACAAGCGGATAGCGCAAAGAAAAGCTCTGAGCCATCCTGACCATGGAATCGTAGGCGGCGCTGTCGCCGTGAGGATGATACTGGCCAAGGACATAACCGACAACCTTGGCCGATTTTTGGTATTTCGCTCCGGGACGTAAACCCATTTCATGCATTGAGTAAAGAATTCGGCGATGAACCGGCTTAAGTCCGTCGCGAACGTCGGGTAAAGCGCGCGAAATAATAACGCTCATCGCGTATTCGATGTAGGACTTCTGCATCTCCTGGACTATCTCTCTTTTTTGGATACCGGTAGCCATAAAACAAAAATTCCAAATTCCAAGCACCAAATTACAAACAATATCGAAAGTCAGATTGAAAATCTGCTATGTTCCGTATTTGGAATTTGTGATTCGGAATTTACTACTTATCTCCCGAAAGAGGCAGAGTGTAGGAATTGCCCTGAATCATCTCATCTTCTTCGGATTCGTTCTTATCGGAAGTAAATAGCCCCGCAACCGCTTCTTTAATATCGCCGAAAGTTTCTCCAATGGAAGCGAAGAGGCTCGGCTCGTTTTCTTTCTCGCCGGCCAGCATAGTGCCGTCTTCCGTTATGGTCTCCGGGTTCATCAGAACAAAGAGTTTTGACTCAAACGAGCGGAACCAGACAAGACCGACCAAGGAGATGGTGGTGATAACGCAAAGACCGAACATTATTTGGCGGGTGCCCTCGGACTGTTTTTTAATTTCGTGAAAAAAAGACATATTATATTTGAAACATTATCAGCTTAGTTTCTTCTGTCGGCAGCAATTTGCTGTTTATTTTGAATTTATCGACCTTTTCCGGAGAAAGGCCTATCTCTTTTAAAAACTTCTCCGGACCTTCAATATCAACTTCGAGATCTTTTAATTTATAGTGCATCGGCACGATGATCTTCGGCTCTATTTGACCCACTACCGCCGCCGCTTCCTTATAATTAATAGTATACTTGCCGCCGACAGGGATCATCAATATGTCTATATCTCCCATTTCTTCAATCTGTGAATCGGTAAGAGCCTCCTGGCCCAAATCTCCAAGATGGCCGATAGCCACGTCTTCCGCTCTTATAACAAAGATTGTGTTCAGTCCCCTTTCTTTTCCTTCCGCCTTGTCATGGTAAGAGTTCAGGCCCCTAACATAGACTCCCTGCTTTTCATATTCGCCCGGGGAATTAATCACAAATGCTTCAGGATTAATATTCTCTAAATTATTATGATCGTAATGATCGTGACTGACCAAGACAATATCGTCCTTAATCCTCGGGGGTCTTAAGCCTATTTCTTTGGAAAAAGGGTCAACTAAAATGCTGGGTCCTTTGGTTTCTAAACGAAAGCAGCTTTGTCCAAACCATGTGATCGTCATTCATATATAATAGCAGGTCCTCGGCTGAATCACAAGACCGAAATTTTACCGATATTTGCGTTTTTTAGGGTTTTCATGTATATTTTCCAAGATGAATCCCGTACGAAGTAAGCTTAAATAGTCGCTTAGGCGGGATTACAGACAAATAATAAAGAGTCGTGCACGGCATTAAACAATGAGAATCTATATATGCTTTGCATTACTTCGTTCGGGATGAATATCACTCCACAAACAGCAGTCAAGTCAATGAAAGATCTTCTCTCAAGAGAAGAGTTCGACCTTCCTAAAACCGGTCAAATTTTAAGCGGAAAGATAATCAGCGTATCCAAGAATAATATTTTCATAGATCTTGATTCGGCCGGGATCGGAATAGTCTACCCGGGACAATTCTATGACAATCCCGAGAGAACGAAGGCCCTCAAGCCCGGAGAAAAGGTTTCGACGATACTGATGGAGGTGGAGAACGATGAAGGCTATCGGGAGCTCTCCCTCAAGGCCGCCCAGCTTACGACTGCCTGGCAAGACATAAAAGAAAAGAAAGAAAACGGCGAGATCATACCTACCACGATTATTAATATAAACAAGGGCGGGCTTATCGTTGAGATAAGCGGCGTTCAGGGATTTTTACCTCTTTCACAGCTGTCGGCCGAACATTATCCAAAAGTTGATGGGGGCGATACGACTAAAATAGTCCAGGCTCTTCAGAAATTCAAAGGCCAGGAATTCAGCGTTAAAATTCTCGACTTCTCGGAAGAAGAAAATAAATTAATAGTTTCTGAAAGGGCAATCCGCGAGGAAACGGCCAAGGAAGAACTCGCCAAGCTGAAAGTCGGCGAACTTGTCGAGGGTGAAGTTGTCGAAGTGACCGATTTTGGAGCATTCGTGAAATTAAGCGACTCTCTTGATGCCCTTATCCATTCCTCTGAAATAGATTGGAAATTTATAGAAAATCCACGGGACATCCTCCGTGTCGGAGATAAGATAAAAGCAAAAATCGTCAGCTTGGACGGCGGCCGAGTTGCTCTCTCTCTTAAGGCACTCAAAGATAATCCCTGGCTGAAAGTTGAAGACAAATACCAAGTCGGACAAAAAGTGATGGGCAGAGTTCTAAAAATAAAAAGCCATGTCATTTTCGTAGAATTGGCCGGAGAAATAATCGGAGTTTTACCGATAGCGGAACTGGGCGGAAAAAATCCTAACGAAGTTTTTGAAATAGGCAAAGAGTACGAGATGGCTATCGTAAGCATTGATCCCAAAGATCACAAACTTCTTCTCACTCTCGAAAAACCAAAGGAATAGACTTCTCTCTTTTTTCGAACAACTAAACCCGTAGAGGGCTTGACTTCTTGGGCACGACGTAAAAGGTCTGCTGACTTTTCGTCTTTTGCTCAACTCAGTCAGTCTGCGCAAATCCCAAGAAATCAAGCCTTCTACTAATAAATAATGCCACCAAGTATTATTTATTTTTTAAATTACAAAATATTGATCCCTAAGACGGTTATTTTAAAGGATTTACGGACCTCGACTGGTCAAGGCGAAGGTTCACGCGAGGAACTCGGCGGGAATCGCCTCCGGGAGTAAAAGGTAAAATTTTAGCAAAAATTTATACCGTGCCTGAAAAATAATCGTCTTAGAGATCGGCCCAAAATTTGTTCAACGCCCCATACACTCTTCACGTCTTGCAATTAATAAAAAGCATGGTATAATGTAAGAGCTGTACTTTAACTCAAGAAGAGGTGTGTGGTGACAAAACGGATCGCAACGATTGGTCCCGATCTTCGATTGGTCGTGATCAATTTTCTGGTCAAAACGGGTTTGGTTCCCGCCGTCATTCCGGTCAGGACAACGGATAGAGCAGCGCGGGATTTCCCGGTGAGCGGAGAGCTCGTTCTGCCGTCGACGAAAGATATCGATGTCTATCCCTTGCTCGAAGAAATAACAAGCGAAGACAGCTCCTATGTTTTGGTCGATGCCTGGACTCAAGATCGTCCGGATTTACAAACCAAGCACCGGCAAAACCCTCTGTCGGATGTAAGATTCGTTTTCTGCCACCTTGATCATCTCGTTCCCGAAGGACTCAATCCTGAGTTCCTGGCCAGGCGCGACGAGATCATCGACTCCCTGAAGGCTTTCATTTACAGCCTCTGGAGAACTATGGCTTACCGAAATCCCTACTACCTGCTGAGTGGCAGCGACCAGATCAGCAACGAATCGGTTCTGATGGTCGACTGCAACGGAAGAAATCCCCTCAAAAACAGCGATGGTACCTGCAGGACCGTCTATGAAAACGGGAGAGACCAGGCTACCAACAGAGGCTTAGGACAAAAAGTTCCCATGATCAATCTTGCCAAGAAACTTCAGGTTAAAGACGGTATCATCAGCCTTGTCTGATACTCGTACCTTATCGGCCCCACGGACATATGTGGGGCTTGACTTTTTTATATAAAGGAGTATAATGTAGTCAGTACGTTGGGAATTGGGCGGTTAGTTTAGGAAATAGCAACTGAGGCACGGAGGTATATTGTATAGTATCCCGCTCCCCAATTGCTCTTTCCTAATTCTAACTAACCCGGCTGAGCTGGGTGCAGGGATGGTCCCAGTTGATGGGGAACGAGCTTTGGTCCGGTTGGACCAAGGAGCATGCAATGAAACCACGAAGACTTGAGCGCGACGTCACTGCGGCGGATTTCGAAGGCGGCGACAAGGCTGCGGCAATGACCGCGGAAGGCCACGACCCCGAGACAGGCGCGAAGACAGGCCCGTCAAAGGAGAACAAGGTGAAGACCTTCTCCCCCGAAGCCTACGCTCGATACCTTGAGCTCGAAAAGCTGGGGATTCGGAAGCCCGGTCTGTTCGGGCCCCGAAGCGAAGTCCCGTTCCTCTGGAACCGGGAAACGAACGACTTCGAGATCCGGCGCGTCTACCTCGCCACGCAGGCGGGAGACCCGAACCGTCAGCTGACGGTCACGGACGTCAACGAGCTGTTCGGAATCGATGAAACGGTTCCGGCCGGCGTCGAGATCGTCTGCGCCGACTGCGGCCAGCCGATCACCGATCCCCTCGTCCAAGCGGCGATGGTCAATCGGAAGGACGGAACGCTCTTCACCGAACGTGACGGATCGGTCCGCTACCGTGGCCAGACCGTCGTAGTGGGAAGCGGGGAGCGCCAGAAGCACGTCGCCGCTCACACGGGAGACTGCCTCTTCATCGTACGGACCGGATTCGGAAACCAGAACGTCCGCGAGGACGGGCTCCTCTACTGCCAAAACTGGGCTCAGGGTGCGGCGCGGTTCGCCGGCATCCAGGGCGCCAAGACGGAGAAAATCACGCGACGCAACGAGCGGCGTGAAGAGTTCTTCGGTAAGAGCGGTGACGAAAATCATCGCTCAAAGGGCTTCTCCGGCAAGGCGCGGTTCACCGAGAACCGACGGAGTCGGTAACCCCGACCCCAACACATCCTGACGATCCGAGCGGGATCGTCAGGAAGCACCCGGACGGGAGGCGCGCGAAACACGCGCGTCTCCCCCGGGGCATTTTAACAAACAGAGAATTCGCCAATATTTATAATTCATAATTCTATATACTGAATTCTAAGTAATGGCGAGTTCTTCTACAATTTAAAAGGAGGAAGAAGGACCATGCTCGAATGGCTGTTTTCTGGTTTTAAGAATATTTATGCCCAATTGGGCGAAGTAAGCGGTATCGGCGCAACCTGCCACCTTCTCCGCATTTGCGGAAAGACTATCCTGATTGATTTCGGGGTTTCGATCTCCCGCAACGGTGAATTCCAGGTTCAGGGATATCCGGCCGGAGACTTCCTGATTGGTCGTCATATTGACCTCATCATCATAACCCATGCTCATCTGGACCACTTCGGAGCTCTGCCCCGCCTCGTGAGGCACCATCCGGAATCCAAGATTATCATGTCGCGTTTGGCATCTGACCCGATCGCATATGCCCTCGGAGATTCACTTAAAATCATGTCTGAGGAGTGGAATAAATCGCGCAGACTCGGTGTCGAGATCGGCGAACCTCTGTTTACTTACAGCGACTTGGCGGATCTGCTTCAAAGCGACAGCGTGATCTGCGTTGATCTTCCGAGCTGGCTCGGCAATAAAAATCCCGAAAGTGTTTTGGGAGACGGCTGGGCCGGTTGGCAAATCGGATTTGATGACTCCGGCCATGATATCGGAGCAATGATGATTCTCATCACTGACCCGAATAAACAAAACTATTTTTTCACCGGCGATGTCTGTAGTCACGACCAGATCTTCGTGCAGGGCGTCATGTTGCCGGATCGTTCATTCTGCGGTGATTTCTTTGACCATCCCGGATTGGTCATGATCACCGAGGCTACCAACGGCGGGAAACCGATGGTTCAGACTCCTGATCAGGCAATAGGTCAGTTAGGCCGAAAGCTTGAGGAGGTTGAGGTCAGGGGAGGCAGCGTTCTTATCGCCGCCTTTTCCAAAAACCGATGCTCCAAGATAGCCCTGGCCTGCATTGAACTCGGTTACGTTCCGTTCGTCGACGGCTCCGGTCGAACGATGATGCGGTTTGAACTCGGAGAAGACCGGGTGGATCTATTGATCAAGTCGGGTAAGCTGATCTTCGCGGATGAAGACAGGAAGCATCCGGAAATCGCCCAAGAACAGCGCCGGGCATTGCTCAACGATGAGCTCGGCTTCCATCCGATCATTGCTCCTTCAGGAACATTCGAGGGCGGCTACTCTGTAAATTGGGCGAAGGATCTGCTGCCTAACCCTAAGAATGCCGTTATTTTCCCGGGTTACGTTTTTCCGGCATCCGTTTCGAAGCAAGTCCTTGAAATGGAGAAAGGAAGAACTATCAGCCTGAATGTTTTCAGTCCCAAACTGCGAAAGCCCGTACCCACGCCGGTAAATGTGCGGTGCGAGGTCTGCCATTTTGACGGCTTCACTTCCCATGACTATCAGGATGGGTTGGTGGAAAGAGTCAGATTAGCCAAACCGGCCATGCTGATCGTCCATCACTGCCCTGGCGAAGAAAGCTTCAACGCTTTCTCAGCCAAGGTGGCTGAACTGCCCAATCCGCCCACAGTGATCTGGGGTCAACACCAGACTGTGGTCGAACTTCGATAGTAGTCCTTTACAAGGACAGCCCCTTACCAATCGGTAAGGGGCTTTAATTTGAAAACTTATACCGACCCTAAGCCTCTCTAAATAGTAACCTTCAGGGACTTACGGAAACCGACTGGGTTGAGTAAGAGACAAAATTCCAGCAGGAATTTATGTCGTGCCCTGAAGGTGACTGTTTAGAGGGAGCACCTCCCCACAAAAAAATAATAGGAACTTACAGAAATGCGGACTATCGACTATTTGACACCGGAACAAAACTATGAGATAATACCCCCAACAGGAGGTACCCTATGGATACGGAATCCATTTGGACCCAGAGAGATCCTGAACCGTTCCTTGACGAAAATGGGGAGCTTATCCCCCCTTCAGAAACCGTTTCGGTTTTATCTATCAACTTTGACAGCGTCACGTCGAATCCGGACAAGTCGCGGGCTGACGAGATCATGCTACTGACGGTGAAGAATAAGAAACAGCCGCCAAAAAGTAGAGAGAAAAAGCCGCCCGGCATTGGACTACCAGGTGGCGGAGTTGAGTCAAAAGAAAGCCTCAAGCACGCCGCCGACAGAGAAAGCGACGGCGAAGCCGGATACAAGTTGCTGAAGATCTACGGTGAGGTATTCACCGATCACCGTACGCACATCAACAATGTGGTGAGGATCTTTTTGGCCGAGCCGTCAGATCTTCAAACCTCTATCAGGGAGAGCGATGAGGTTGATCCGAACTGGAAGAACTGGGTCAGCCTTCGGGAGTTCTTCAGCATGCCCTACGCCGTTTCCCGAGAAGGGGTTTCGATTAATCCCGACGGAGTTTACTTCGGACATGTTCGGCGAGTAATCGCGGCTCTGAACAACATCCTATTTGCACCAGCGGAAACACTGCCCAAAAAAGTTGTTGATTGGAGCGATGACCACTTCCTTCCTCTGATCTCGGCCCTGAACGATTTGGCCGAAGACGGGCTGATAGATGTTTCGGTCGATGGAGATCATCAGAAGATCGAAATGGTCCATCGAAGTTAACTTAGTACAGGGTTAAATCCCCGCGCCGCCCGATCGGGCGGCCCTTTATTTTTAGCTCAATTTATCATATAATATTTACTAATATGAATCCCGTTAGAGACATACCGGACGCCTCTATTGAACAGGCGGTGGCCGAAGTATCCTGACGGGGAGTATAAAGAATAATTTAGGCACGGATGCGGTAAGATCGCATCCTGTCTCTAACGGGATGAAATTGCTTTTCCGCTATATCGCCATTGTATTTTTCATACTGCTTAGCGCGGCTGCTTTTTTGGTTGCCCTGAACGGATCGTTTGAAGAGACCTCCGTCGTTCCCCTGTCAGAAGTTGTTCTGAAAATAAATTCTGACCAAGTTTCAGAAATCGCCGTCAAAGGAGAAGAATTGGAAATCAAGCTAAACGACGGCGGTTTAATCAGCGCCAAAAAAGAACCCGGCGTATCAGCTTTTGAAACCCTCCTTAACCTCGGCGCCGATAAGCAGAAAATATCTAAAATCAAAATCAGCATCGAAGAGCCCTCGGGTACAATGGTGCTGTTGTCAAATATACTGCCGGCAATCCTTCCTTTTATTTTAATCATACTGATTTTCTGGTTTATGTTCCGCCAAGCCCAAAAAGGGTCGGTCCAGGCTTTTTCGTTCGGTAAGTCCCGCGCAAAATTAGCCAACCTGATGAACGGCTCAAAGAAAGTTAAATTCAGAGATGTAGCCGGATTAATCGAGGCTAAAGAAGAGGTTTCAGAAGTAGTCGAATTCCTCCAAGATCCTAAAAAATTCCATAAGCTCGGGGCAAGAATCCCGCGAGGAGTACTGCTTGTTGGATCACCCGGAACCGGAAAAACATTATTAGCCAAGGCTGTTGCAAACGAAGCTAACGTTCCTTTTTATTACGTTTCCGGATCAGAGTTCGTAGAAATGTTTGTCGGTGTCGGAGCAAACAGAGTCCGGGATACATTCGAGACGGCAAAGAAGACGTCGCCTTCAATAGTTTTCATAGATGAGATTGATGCGGTCGGCAGGCACCGCGGAGCCGGATTGGGCGGAGGCCACGATGAAAGAGAGCAGACATTGAATCAAATACTCGTGGAGATGGATGGTTTTGACACCAATGATGCGGTGATAGTCATGGCCGCTACAAACCGGCCAGATATCCTCGACCCGGCTTTATTAAGGCCGGGAAGGTTTGACCGAAGAATCATCCTTGATGAACCGTCGATGAAAGACCGCCTTGAAATACTTAAAATCCATTCAGTTGAAAAACCGTTAGCTAAAGATGTTGATTTAAAAAAAGTTGCCGAAAGAACTCCTGGTTTCTCCGGAGCCGATTTGGCAAACTTGGTAAACGAAGGGGCGATTTTGGCGGCAAGAAAAGATCAAAAAGAAATTACAAACGAAAATCTTTTGCAGGCTATCGAAAAGGTTATGCTCGGTCCTGAGCGCCGATCCCATGTATTCAGCAAGAAGGAGAAGGAAATAACCGCCTACCATGAAGCCGGCCACGCCATTACCGCCATATCACTGCCCAACACCGATCCGGTTCATAAGGTATCGATAGTTTCACGCGGTAGAGCCGGGGGCTACACACTAAAACTTCCGACTGAAGACAAGCATTTGCGATCCAAATCAGAATTCGAATCAGAGCTTGCCGTACTGCTCGGCGGCTATGCGGCTGAAAAACTGATTTTTAAAGAAATGACGACCGGTGCTTCTAATGACCTGAAGGTGGCTTCCGAGCTGGCCCGTAAAATGGTCACTCAGTATGGGATGTCAGATAAAATCGGACCTGTAGTCTACAAACAGGGCGAAGAATTGATATTTTTGGGCAAAGAAATGCCCGGCGACAAAACCTATTCTGAAACTACGGCGTCAAGCATAGATTCCGAGGTTTCCAAATTTATCGCAGAGGCCCTAAAAAGAACCAAAGATATCCTGATTAAAAAATCCGTACTGCTACGAAAAATAGCTGAAGTATTGATAGAAAAAGAAACTTTGGAACAAAAAGAGTTCTACGCTTTATTGAAGTAGCACAGAGCGGGCGTGTAGCTCAGTGGTAGAGCGCCAAACTTATAATTTGGATGCCGCAGGTCCGATCCCTGCCACGCCCACCAAAATCAGAGGGGCGGTTAGCCCCTCACTTGGAAAGGATCCTTTATTATGTTCTTTGTTTATGTACTGAAAAGTCAAAAAGATAACAAGTTTTATGTCGGCTATACACATGATCTACGCAAGAGATTTGAAGAACATAATAAAGGGTTAGTCTCATCAACCAGACTAAGAAAGCCTTTCGTCTTGGTTTATTATGAAGCATATGCCAACCAGGAAGATGCTAAAGAAAGAGAAGAGATGCTTAAGAGATTTTCTGAATCCATGGTACATTTAAGAAAGAGGATAAGGAAATCAATCCTTTCCAAGTGAGGGGCGGTTAGCTCAGTTGGTTAGAGCGTCTCGTTTACACCGAGAAGGCCGAGGGTTCGAATCCTTCACCGCCCACAAAATAACTGCTTATTTTGTGGTGGATTCGAAAACCGGAGCGATGCGGACATTAGCAAATGACTGCCGCGAGGTGGGGTCGCAAAAATTTCGAGCGACGGCGATAAATTATTTGTGACCGAATCCCCCACCGCCCACAAAATATGTCTCCACAAATTATATATGAGGACGGTGATATTTTAGTCATCAACAAACCCCACGGACTCATTACTCATGCCAAAAATGCGACCGATACTCAGTATAGCTTAACCGACTGGGTGAAGATTAATTACCGGAATCTCAAGGATATAGGCGAACCATTTATTGCTTCCGGCACGCCCATCCCAAGATGGGGAATCGTTCATCGCCTCGATAAAGACACCTCGGGACTCATAATAATCGCTAAAAGCGACCGTGCGTTTGAATACATGAAGAAACAGTTTCAAGATCACACCCTAAGTAAAAAGTACTATGCCCTTGTTTTTGGACGGCCAAAAGAAAAATCGGGCACTATCAATGCCCCCTTGGGTCGCATCGGAATGAAAAGAACAACCCAGATGACCGGAAAAAAACTGATAGACGGCAAAGAATCAATCACGGAATACGAATCCTTAAAGACATTCGACAAATTCACCCTACTAAGCGTATCGCCAAAAACCGGCCGGACGCATCAGATAAGAGTACATCTGAAATCGATCAATTGCCCCGTCGCCGGAGATATAGTCTACACTCCCAAGGGTTGGCAAAAACCGCCCGGCCTGAACCGGCTATTCCTGCATGCTTATAAGCTCAGCTTTACAGCGCCGAACGGCCAAGCTCTCTCCATAGAAACCGACCTTCCTGAAGATTTGCAAAAAGTTATAAATTTGTTACAATAAGGCCTACAATGAATAATCTATTATTTCCATCAAAATCAGCCTCCGAAAGCAAGCTAAAAGACCTCCGCCCGGGCTGGACGGTTAAAATCCACCAAAAAATAAAGGATGGGGATAAGACGCGCACACAAGCTTTTGAAGGAACCGTAATAGCCCGCAAGCACGGCAATGAGGCCGGGGGCACCATTACTGTCCGAAAGGTTTCCGGAGGAATTGGCGTAGAGAAGATATTTCCCATTCATCTGCCTTCGATAGAAAGGGTGGCTGTTTTGAAAAAAACTACCGGTCGCAGATCTAAGCTCTATTACTTGCGAGATAAATCGGCTAAAGAAATCAGAAGAAAAATAGGACAGGAAAGTGTAGTATCTCAGGCTGAATAAATTTTTATTCAACCCGCAAAAAATCCTGACACCTGAATTGCGCGGGTGGCGAAACTGGCAGACGCACTACCTTGAGGTGGTAGCGGGGGCAACCCCATGGAGGTTCAAATCCTCTCCCGCGCACTACTACGCTCTATTATAAATAGAGCTTCGAAGCGCTCAGCACATAAAGGCTGCGCCCTCCGAAGCTTTAGCGAAGGAGGGGCGCATAGCTCAGTTGGTAGAGCATCTTCTTGACGTGAAGAGGGTCTGAGGTTCGAGTCCTCATGCGCCCACCAGAATTATGAAAAAACATGAATTAAATCCTGGAACTAAGCAGAGATTGGAGAGTTCCTCCTATACAAAACCGGAGAAAGCCGAAACGTGGGTTTTTGAATCCCAAGAAAGTGTGAACTGGATCACCCAACTGATCTTGAATGGGGAGGCAGTTCCTGAAATAGGTAAAACACCGAAAGGGCGATTTCTCTGGCTTAAAATACATAAAGTGAACCGCGAGACCAATGAAAAAACTGAAAGATTATTCTATACCGAATACGGTAATGACGTCAGGCTTTTCTACGACATATTCAACCGAAGGGGTATTGAACCTGAATTCCAGGTTATAGAAGATAAGAAACCTTAAGGGGACTCCGAGTTAGAAAAGAATCGTCTCCTCCACGAGAGAAAAGTGGTTTTTCCCCTCCCACAGTATTAAAATGAACAACCACGGCCGTAAGGCCGTGGTTGTTCATTGGTGTATTTATTGTACCAAGCTCGAACCTATTTTCAAAACAAATGATTCGGAGCAAGCCCCACGCACTGGCGAGTACGCCAGCAACCCCGAAAGAAAAAA
>MGJK01000008.1:32459-50781 GCA_001794215.1 Candidatus Yanofskybacteria bacterium RIFCSPHIGHO2_01_FULL_44_24 | reverse complement strand
GACCGGCCTCGTTATCAGAATCCGAATCAGTCACCGGATTCTGGGACTTCAAAGCAGGAGCCTCTTTCTCCAATGATGTAGAATTCCACAACAACTCTGAAAGTATCTTCGCCATCTTTGCCTCAACCTCATTGGGAAGATTCGGACTGGGAGATTCTTCTCCCGAAGCTTTCTTTGAGATCGCAAGTTCATCAGGAATCACTGCGTCTATTTCTAATACGTTCTTTGTGGATGGCACTAACAGTCGAATCGGTATCGGGACATCAACCCCGACCGTTGCTCTGCAACTAGTCGGTAATGCAAGTATATCCAGTAATCTAGAAGTATATGGAAGGGGTTATGCCAGTGCTTCTCTATTCTTATTCAGTTCAGGAAATGTTAGTTTTCCTGGAATTGCAAAACAAGGCGACTTGGATACGGGCATTTATTCAACCGGCCTAAACAATATAAATATTGCTGCTGGTGGTAACGGCATGGCTTCATTTACCGGCACTCAATCTCAATTTAGGTCTAATACGAATGCTCTTCCAGGTATTTCTTTTACTAACGACACAGATACAGGTATTAATAGCGATGACCTTGATGTCCTTTCTCTGGTTACTGGTGGTGCACAACGTATGTCCCTCTTCAACTCCCTCGCCTCCATCTCCACCGCCTTTGAGGTCGAAGGAGGCTACTCATCAATGTCTCAAGAACTGATGATCGGCGGAGCTTTGAATGTCGGAGGAACATCAAGTGTCGCCTACTCCCGTTTCGGCACAGGCACCACCACCGACTCTAACTTCTCCTCAGCCGACGATCTCTTAATCTCAGGTTCTCTCTTAGTCCAGGGAGCATCTAACCAGTTCACCAACACATTAGAGATAGTAACCGCCTCATTATCCACGGTATATCTTCAAGACACTGACGGAGGCTTACTCTCCGACTGTGACGGAACAGCCAACAAACTCACCTGGAACGCATCCAACTTCAAGTTCAATTGTGAAGCTGACGAGACAGGATCGGGAGGATCTTCCTTCCCTCAGCTTGAAGTCAAAGCAACTTATGACGGATTAAAACTTAACGGCATCTCATCCCTCTCCTTTGACGGAGGCAAATTCACCCTTACCTCATCAGGCTCTACTGATGTGGGCATCAACCTTGATTGGGGCGCAGGCGGTCCGGCGTCACTCTCTCAGTCCGAAATCGTTACCGGCTTCTGGAGATTTACCGGCGGAGCTTCGTTCTCAACGAGTCCCACGGTTAGGTTGAATATAGAAGGTACGGCTGGCGGATCTTTGACCGGAAGCCAGGTGGCGGGTATCTTGGCGAGCTATTCATTACTTAACGAAACTACAAATGGATTTAACTTCGGTAACAGGTTTATCACTACGGTTAACAATACAACCGCCGCTTCCGGTTCCGTCGGCACATTAATAAGAATGATCGACAGCACCGCCAAATCAAACACCGTCCGAGGGCTCGAAGTCCAAGCCTGGTCCGGAAACAATGTTTTGGGAATAAATACCGGTATCGCTACCTTCGGAAAGACATTCGGTCTTCACGCCTATACCGATGCTTTAGCCGGAGCTAAAGTTCAACCGGCGGCGGTTTTCGCCGAATTGGGAAATAACGTCGCTTCCGGTTCCGGAAATGCAATCCGGGCTTACACGGCTTATGCTCTTACCTCGAATTTAGTTGACATATTCCAGACCTCGTCTTCATATTCCGGCAATGCCTTATTGTTTGAAATGGCGTCCGGTTCCGGGAACGGAACATTTACCGGCAACTTCATAAAAGCCAAAAATGGAAACGGTACGGCATTTAGGATTGATAATGTCGGAAATACATACGTCAATATGTCGATTACCGACGTGCCTACGAATAATGCTGTTTGTGCTACTGACTTAGCCAGCGCCAGCCGTCTCGGAGATTGTAATGCCGGTCCAGTCGACTTGGCGGAGTACTTCGGTACGGAGGATGCTTCGATTGAAGCAGGAGACGTGGTTATTTTCTCCGGAGAAGCCGTAGCCACCGTGTCAAAGGGCATGCAAACTTCAAAGGCCTGGATAAAGAAAGCCAGCACATCCCATGATCCGTCATTATTGGGAGTAATTTCCACCCAGCCGAATCAAATTTATGGCGAGGACGTATTTACATCCGAGGAAAATCCTCGTCCGGTTACTCTTGCCGGACGAACGCCGGTAAAGGTGAATCTTCAAAACGGGCCCATTAAGACGGGGGACAGATTGACTTCGTCAAATGTTCCCGGGGTGGCGGCAAAAGCTACGGAAGCGGGAGTGACTATCGGTGTGGCATTGCAATCGATTGATTCTGTAGCTACAGGTTCATACGAGAAAATAATCGTATTCATTGACCCGGGTTTCTGGATGCCGACGATTGCAAGTCCGGCTGAGGTTGAAGTGGTGTACTCCGGAATGGCTCTCGGCGATTTATTTGACGCTCTCATTGCTAAATTCAGCGAAGTTCTTGAGATAGTCTTTGAGAAAGGCTTGATAAAGGTTGCCGAGATAATTACCGATAAGTTTACGACGAAGCAGTTGTGTATCGAGGATGTCTGCGTCAGCCGGGATCAGTTGAAAGCCCTGCTTGATACGACCGGCGTGCCGCAACAGAGTGGCAATAACAATAATGGCAACGGAGGTGGAGGCCAGCAATCGACGGCTTCACCTACGCCCCTTGCCTCGCCGGAGTCTTTGACGGAGGAGGGTGATCCGTCTATTTCACCTACTCCTGATCCATCAGCAACTCCCGATCCTTCAGCGAGCCCCACTCCTGATCCATCAGTAAGTCCGACGCCGGATCCTACACCGACTGAAACACCAACGCCTTCGGTAACGCCCGAACCTACTCCCGAATTAACTCCCGATCCGACCCCGGAACCTACACCTGAACTTGCACCCGAAGTTTAAATATTTAAAGATTTAAATATAAAAAATATGGCAACTATAGAAAAATTTGAAGATTTAATAGCCTGGCAGAAAGCCCGGCTCCTTACGAAAGAAGTGTATAAAAATTTAAATATTGAAACATTTAAATCTTTAAACCTGCAGAGAGATCATGGGTTCTGTGATCAAATCCAGCGAGCGTCAGTCTCGATAATGTCAAACATTGCGGAAGGGTTTGAGCGGGGAACTCGGCAGGAATTTTTAAATTACCTCTTCATCGCCAAAGGCTCTGCCGGTGAAGTCCGCGCCCAATTATATGTTGCATTAGATGTAGGATATTTAAATATAGAAAAATTTAAATATTTAAATAGTCTGGCAGTCGACTGTTCTCGGTTGATTCATAGCTTTACTCAGAAACTAAAAGGTTCAGAATTTCAAGGCCTACAGTACAAGAAAGCTCCCAGAAATAAAATGTCAGATACGAATAAAATGATCTTAGAGCAGATGCCGGATCTGGAGGAATATTATGATAGAGAAAAAGACAGGATAGACTTTAATAGAAAGTTATCAGACGACAGAAAGAAGAATATCTGAATACCAATATCTCGGGGCAAACCGGGACAACCTCCGAAGTTTAAGTATTTAAAGATTTAAATATAAAAAATATGGCAACTATAGAAAAAATGAACGTATTAAAAAATATATTCAAACGATCCGTCGCCTTTATATCGATCTTGGCTTTTGTATTTCTGCCGGTGGGAGAGATAGCCAAGCCTTATCTGCCCGAAAAATTTGCTGAAAAAATCGAAAAGACTGCTCCGGAAATCAGAGAAGCCAAAGCCACGGACATAAACGATAATCTTATTTTGTTCTATAATCCGGCTTCGGCATCGAGCGATTTGGGCACGGGCATGCCCAGCGGGGCGGGGAATTTAGGTTCGGATTGGGAATGTATTTCCTGTTCCGGCGATGCTTATGACAATAAATTTCTTGTCGGTTCATCGAGTTTCGGGACGGGAGGAGCGGCAACTCACAGCGGGCATACTGCCACCGTTGCTAACAATGCTTCAACCGTAACCGGCGACGGAGATTCTTCCGGTACTGCTTACTCTCACGCCACCCATACCCATACCAGCTTGTCGGCATCTTTCGGTGCGGCCAGCAACTACCCGCTATATGCGAGGCTGATGATGATAAAATACGTCGGAACTTTGCCGCTCACTCAATTGCCCGACAATGTCATTGCCATGTTCGACGTCTCTTCATACGGAAATTTACCGACCGGCTGGTCGCCGATGACGGCCCTGGAAAATAGAATCATCATCGCTTCAGATTCGGCCGATCCGGCCAATGGCGGTTCGGATACTTCCGCGCACACAATTACATGGAGTTCGTTATCTCAGGCATCGGAAACGAGAAAAGAGGGGAGCAGTACGGCTAATCAAACTTCCGCCTCCACCCATACCCACACCGCTCCTTCGCCCAGTTCATCGGAGGCCGGTTCGAACGTCCCCGTTCACGCATCTTTGGTATTCGCCACCGCTAACGGCACAGTTACGGACTTATCGGGAGTTATTGCCATGTTTGACGCAACGCCTCAAGATGAAACTTGGAGCGTTATTTCCGGCGCAGGAGGAGTTTTAGAAAATGATTTCATCGAAGCGAGCACTTCATACAATGCTTCAGCCGGCGGTTCCAATACTCATGCTCATCCCAATTCCACTTCCGGAACTTCGGGGTTGCCTTCAGCGACAACCAACGGTCAGGGAACGGGTACGGACAACACGACGGCCCACGCTACTCATCGGCACACTCTCACGGCCAGTTCGATTTCGACTCTCTCCAACAAGCCGCCTTATAAAGGAATAATTTTTGCGAAAGGAAGAGCGACAACGACTCAAACTCATTTCCGCTGGTATACTGATGGAGCATTAAATTCCAGCGATACACTATTTTATAATCCGACAGGAAACGGATTTGCCACAAATTTTACAATTGCTACCGGCTGTTCCCCGGGAAGCGAATGGGATTGCATTGATGACGGTTCTGCCGATACATCGACAACTGCTCCGACAAGCGATACGGAAACGTCAGAGCTTACCTCGGCTAATGCTAAAAGTTATCTTGCTCTTGCCAATGATGCTCTTCCGGCCGGAGCGACGGTAACCCAGCTTGAAGTTACCTTTGCCGGAGTTGATGACGAGGGGCAACCGAATACTACACTTACTCTGGGGTACTGTACGACTTGCGATGGCCTCAACGACTTTATGGGAACTGGACAGGAAATCAACGCGGCCGATATGACATATACCGAAACATTCAGCAGTTTAAATCTGTCAACTGCTGATATGAATAATCTCGAGTTAGTTGTTCTGGCCAACGGCGTCAGGGCAAACATATCCACTCTTTATGCCAAGGTGACTTACACAACTTCGCTGAACTCAATATCGGCCGAAGATACCGCGGCTTCCGGTTCAGAAGATTTGACTGTCGGAACTAATTACCAGCTTCGTTTTCAGGTCGCCAATAACACCGTTTCCGTCGTGAATGATAGCAAATGGCGGCTTGAAACGGCCCGGCGCGGGGCATCCTGCACTTCTTTGTCGGACGGATGGTCGTGGTCTACGGTTCCTCTTGATCCCGCCGTAGCTTCCGATGCGTTTGATATCGAGCTGACTGATAATTTTGCGGACGGAGCCTCGACTTCGGCGGCCGTTCTGACCGCCGGAGCTTCTACTTTCGTGAACGGATACGGTTTGGATAACAGAACCACAACAGGATTTCAGAATTTAAACGCCGACGAGTATACCGAATTCGTATACTCCATAAAACCTAATTCGAACGCTAATCCCAATGCCGATTATTGTTTCCGGATGAAACGTCTTGCCGACGGAACGACGCCGGTGACCTCTAATTACAGCGTCTATGCCTATGCCGGAGTTCAGTCTGTCGCCACCCCTACTTTTACCCAGAATAATTATCAATGGCGATACAATACCGACAGCATTGACCCGGGAGCGGCGATAGCCTCCGAGAATAATTCGGCCAACATTGTAAATACTCAGAAGGTAAGATTGAGGGTGAGCCTTACCGTCGGAACAGCCAATTTATCAGCCGGCGCTAAAGCTTTTAAGCTCAAATATTCAGAGTCCTTATCCGGTCCATGGGTTGATGTCGGGGCGACCACTTCCTTTAAAGAATGGAGATTTTATGAAAATCCGAGCGTTGTCCATGGAACCGCCGTTTCAACTACTCTGCTTTTGACCGATTCAAATATAAGGGGAGTTTATCATGCCTCCAATTCAATACCGGCTAATCCGTTTTCAGCCGATGCGGACCAGAACATCGAATATGATTTTTCTTTGGATCCGAGCAGAACCAATCCGAACCGCACTTATTATTTAAGAGTATTCCAGGCTGACAATAGTTCCGTTGCCGGTTTCAATAACCATCCGACAATAAATATTATCCCATCCGTTAATTCAGCGGCGGGAGGAGGGGGCGGACCGGCCGGTCCGGGAGGTAATTCGGGCCAAGGTCAGGCTAAAGGGGGAGGCAACAGCGGTGGAGGCGATGACGGTTCCGGCAGTGATGGAGATTCGGGCGGAGGGACTCCTACTGATGGCGGCGGTTCAGACGGCGGCGGAGAGGCCAGTCCCGTGCTCTTTAACTGGTGGTCGTGGCTGACGCAAGCGATTTATAGTAGATGAGCAACTATATAACTAAACCTATGAATTACGGAAAGTTCAAAAAAATATCAATCATACCGATCGTATCGCTGATTCGAGCGGTTTTTGAAGGGGCTGTCGGCTGTTACCGCAGTCTCAATCCAAGAATTCCACAGGGTTTTCGCGGGGGATCGCGTATAATATATGTAGGCGGTTCAAAAACCCGTCCCTATTTTAACTTACCCATGGCTTTATATGCGAAAAAGACGGGATCCATGAGAAACGGCAAGGGTATCATTTGTCGAAGGTTTTTGGCCTTTGTTTTCGGCCGGAAATTACGCCGGCTTATATTTAAGACCGCGGTCTTTACCGCCGTCTTGGTTTTCGCCTTTTCGCCCTTCGGGAATTTAATAAACCAATATGCCGAACAAAATCTGCCGAAGTTTGTCACCAAGCAGATAACCAGGACGGTTCCCATCGTCCGGACGGCCAATGCGGCTACGGCCGGGCCTTTAGGCGCAGGCGCTGATGCATCTTCGACCACTAACTGCGCGGACAATATGGTATGGACCGACGCCGCTACCGAAACTAACGCAAACGATTCGACTTACTTCCAATATACCGGAACGCAGTTTGATTCTACTGATATTTCGGATGCGGTGAATATAAATACATTCGGTTTTTCCCTTGGAGCGGGCGTTACTTCCATAGACGGAATTACGGTTGAAATTATCAACTGGACGGCCGTAGCCGGAGCCGATTATGCCGATGTATATCTTACCACCGCTACCGCTACCAGGCGGGGAGAAGATCATGCCACCGGGTCGGTGCCGACTTCAGACCCCAATACGACTTTTGCCACATTTGGCGGAACGACAGATGACTGGTACGCCGGAGGAAGCTGGACTCAAGCGGAGATAGAAGCCGCCGGATTCGGCGTGGAAATTTGCTATACCTCGACGGGAACCGATACCCAGGTTTATCTCGATTACGTTCAAATTACGGTTACTTATACCGCCGTCGCCACAATTACCGTGTCCGGCACCTGCAAGCAGGCCAATCAGACGGATAACTGTACCGACGGGGGAGCTAATCATAAAGTCAGAGTAGCTGTTAACGGCAATCTTCAATCCCAGGTTGACGATGCCGTGGACGATTCATGGTCAATATCGGGAGTAACCCAGCCCGGTTCTGGTCAGATAGTCACTGTTTTTATCGAAGGCGAGACCGCGTCTTCCAGCCAGGCCGTGGCGGTAACCAAATGGACATCGGGGAATATTACGGGCGTGGAACTCATCGAAGGACATCTAAGCATAGGAAGCGACCAGCGGAATACGATTACTAACGCCAATTTGGGGGATTATGACAGTTCAATCTCAAGTAAACGCACTTTCCACGATGTCAACGGTACGATTCTGACGGTGGACGCGGACGCCAAAGTCAACGGCGAAGAGCTGTATATTAAAGGAGGCAATACTTTCCAGCCGAATTCTTCAAACGGAGACACGATTAATACCCACGATATCGAGATAAATGGCACATTTGATTTGGATAGAAATGTTATCACCGCTTCCGGATCGTGGGACAATAACGGCCTGTTTATCGCCAACACCGGTTCGGTCTCGTTTACCGGCATTGGCGCGGAGACTATTTCCAATGTAGCCAGCGTCGGATACGGCAGTCATTTTTATCATTTAAAAATTAAATCACCCGGGGGTACGGGAACGGTAACACTTAATGATGTTGACGTGGTCGCATCGGGCCAGGTAAAGATAGAAGCTGGCGACACCCTTTCTCTTTCCAGCGGCAGAAAATTAACCCATACCGGTTCGACCTTGGTTTTAAACGGAACCATCGGCGGTTCTTCGGGGAGGTTCGTCTATCGCTCGACGACTGCATTTCCGACTTCCGGTACCGTTTCTTCTATTCTTGTTTTCGACCCGCAAGACGGCAACCAGACAATGTCGCAGAGAACTTACGGCGGTCAGGTCGAAATTACGAACAATAGTACAACGACCGGCAGGACGGTGATTATGGGCGCCGGATCGCCGTATACTTTTTCAAATAATTTATATGTAGTGGCTTCGACTTCGCAGAATATCATTCTCGACGGGGCGACGAACGATCCGGCCGTGGTTGATATAGCCGGAGATTTGGATTTTACCGGCACGGGAGCAGGCGGAGAAACTATTACTTCCGGCGCGGGAAATTGGCAGGCAGCCGGCAATGTTAATTTTACCGACGGTACATTTACAACCGAATCGGGCAATACCTTGACCATGGACGGCACCGGAACGCTGACCTCAAACGCCCAGACTCTTCAGAATCTTGAAATCAACTCTTCCGGCACCGTAACTTTGGCGGCGGCGACTCATACTGTAGCCGGGGATCTCACTTTATCCGGTTTAGGAATTCCGGTAGTAACCGGGTCCACTATTACGATGACCGGAACGGCCAATACTATCAACGGCGGAAGTAAAACGCTTAATAATTTGACCATTGATCCGTCATCGGCCGGTACGATTACGATGCAGACATCCGACCTAACCGTTTCCGGAACTTTGACTGTGGCGGCAAACGATAAATTTAAAATTGAATCTGGGCGGACGCTCATTTTATCGGGGACCGGCACTCCGCTTTCCGTTTCCGGAACTTTTGAACCTGATGACGGAAGCACCGTTCAGTACACCGGTTCAACGGCTACGGTAACGGCTACGACTTTCGGCGGTCTTACTTTGGGAGGAACCGGAGCTTATGCTTTGTCGTCAGGTAATACGACGATAAAAGGCGACCTCAATATCACATCCGTGGCGACTGTGGCTTCGAGCTCCGGGACAATACTGTTCAGAAAGGGCACGACCCAGACAATTAATGACGCTAACGGCGGAGCCAGTAACCTTGGCGAGATTTCAGTCCAGGCCTCAAGCAGCGGCGATCCGACACTGCTCACTCTCAGCTCGAATGTAAAAATCGCCTCGGCTACCGTTGACTTGTCTCAAACGCTTGATCTTAACGGCACCAACACTTTAATAATTCAAGGATCGGACTCCGGCGGCGGCAAGGTATTCAATATCAACGGCACATTTACTGCTTCAACCGGGATTGTTCAATATACCGGCGGTTCAGCAACCGTGGCCGTGCCAAGCAGTGTTTACAATAATCTGACCTTGGGCGGAACGGGAACATACACTCTGCCAGCTTCCAATCTGACTCTGCGGGGCAACTTAGCCGTTGCTTCCGGAGCCACCGTAACTAAAAGCGCGACTAATGTTTTAATTTTTGCTAAGGGCGGAGGCGGTTCGCAAAGCGTTACCGACAGCAACGGCACGAAACAGGATCTGGGCGAGATACAAGTTTCAGCTAATGGCGGAAATACGACATTGACTCTTGGTTCTCCGGTCAAGATTTCTTCCGTATCCATTGATACCTCGCAAACCCTCGATGCCAACGGTTCAAATACGATCGAGCTTACTGGCAATGACGGCGTCTTCAATAATAACGGCATATTTGCCCCGAGAACGGGAACGGTTCAATATACCGGCTCGTCAGCCGACATCGGAGCTTCCAAATATGGCAATCTTACTATCGGCGGATCGGGTACGTATCGCGGTCCGTCTTCGGGCGTCACTACGATTTTGGGGGATTTAGGGATAACTTCAGGAGCAACTTACGCCTCCGGCTCGGCGACATTATTTTTCAGAAAAGGCGGCACTCAATCCGTTACCGACAGCAACACGGTCAAACAAAATTTCGGCGAGATAGCCGTTCAGGCGTCAACTTCCGGCAATACGACTCTGACTCTCGGCGGTTCTGTAAAGATTGCTTCGGCGACCATTGATGCCTCTCAAATTCTTGACGCCAACGGTTCAAATACTTTGACCATAACCAATGCCGACAGCGGCGGAGGCGCACCGCTCACGGCCAGCGGTTCATTCGGTACGTTTACGCCCTCTACTGGGACAGTCGTATTCACCGGCAACGGCGCGACTTCAATTCCTACCCTTGATTATTATAGTTTGAAAGTTCAGCCGTCCGCTAATTCGGCAACTCATACTTTTTTGTCGGGGACGGCCAGCGTTTCCAAAACATTTACCGTTGGCAACGGAACCAATACCGGCGCGGTGGCAACTCTTGATACCAATAATTCTGGTTTAGACACGGCCAGCGTTTCGATATCGGCCAATACGACTCTCGTTGCTGACGACTCTTCCGAGTTTACCGTGGCCAGAAACTTCATGAATAACGGCGCTTTCACTCATTCTTCGGGAACGGTAACATTCGGCGCCGGAACGGGTACGGCTTCAGTAAGCGGAACCGGAACAATGACGTTCAATAATTTCACCGTTGCTACTCCGGATAAAAAAATAAAATTCCAGGCCGGAAAGATATTTACTTTTGCCGGGACGTTTTCAGTTGCCGGTCTTTCCGGCAGTACCGTTAAAATAGAATCAACCGCTTCGGGAAGCCAATGGCTGGCTCATTTCAACAGCGCTCAATCGGGAGTGACGTACGCTACGATCACCGATTCGGGATGCGATGCCGGAACGGCCAATGTAACATTGGGCGCTACTTCGGTAAACGGAGGAAATAACGCTAATTGCTGGTCGTTTCCGGGTCCTGCCGAAAACGAAAATACCGTAAAACATGGTACCGGGGGAGGAGTTTCCGAGGGCGGAGGTTCCGGAGGAGGCACCGTTCAGTTGGGTGGTCAGGATCAGGGCACCGGTAGCGGAGGTTCGGAAGGCGGAGAGTCGGGCGGAGGAACTCCCGAACCGCCGCCGCCCGGCGGCGGGAATCAGGGCACCGGCGGCGAAGCCAGCCCGGTACTTTTTAGCTGGTGGTCGTGGCTGTCCAGGATAATGTATAGATGATACATAATAAAAGCCCAAACTTAAGCGCCTTCGCGCGGGGGATCGCATATAATGTCGGCGGAGTACCTAAAGATGGTTTACGACTTTTAAAACTTGTAGTATGATGAAAGTTGTAAACAAAATAACATGGATATACGCAAGTTTATATTAAATAGGATAGGAAAGAAAGGCAGGGTAACAGTTGCCGAAGTGGCTAAAGTTTTGGGTTTTTCGCGTGTTTATGTTCATCGCTTTTTTCAAGAATTATCAGAAAGCGGAAAGCTGGCCAAGATAGGCCATGCCAACAGGTCTCATTATGTCCTTCCGGCGGTCGGATCTATAAAAAAAGCGAAACAAGGCATTACAAAATTCAGCCGTGTTTTTAACAATAAGAATCTTCATGAAGACGAAATTATTCATTTAATAAAGAAAGAGACGGGCATTTTTGAAAGAATCAAAGAAAACGCCGCCCATATATTGGAGTATGCCTTTACAGAGATGCTGAATAACGCAATCGAACACTCGGGCTCCCTTAAAATAAAGGCCATTATGGAGCGGGACGGTAATATCATTAAGTTCCAGATTATCGACTGGGGAGTGGGAATTTTTGAGAAGATTATTCATTCACGGCATTTAGCAAATTCCGATGAGGCCATTCAGGATTTGTTAAAAGGTAAACAAACCACTGATCCGGAAGCACATAGCGGAGAGGGGATTTTCTTTACCCGTCGCGCCGGAGACACTTTTATTATCAGAAGCTCAACCAGAAAATTATTTTTCAACAACCCAATTAATGATTTTGCCGTCGTCACCATTAAACCTGTTTTGGGGACGAGAATCACATTTACCGTAGCCGGCAATACGAAGAAAAAACTTCAAGACGTTTTCAGTCAATATGCCGGAGAAGCTTTTGAGTTCGGGACTACGGAAGTAGTTGTCAGGCTATATGAAAAAGGGTCGCCGACATTTATTTCCCGTTCGCAAGCTCGGCGCATACTTTACGGCCTGGATAAATTTAAAAAGATAATTCTTGATTTCGATAAGGTTAAATCAGTCGGCCAAGGATTTGCCGATGAGGTTTTTCGCGTTTGGCAGGTAAAAAATCCCCACGTGACGATCATTGTTAAAAATGCCGGTTCGGACGCAGATTTCATGATTAAGCGGTATAAAAATATAGAATAATGCCAGTCTTGTACTTTTTAGCTAATGGTCGTGGCTGTTTCGGGTGATATATTATAGCAAGATCTAACTTATTAAAATGAAGAATAAAAGATTTAAAAATCTAAAATATTTTCTGGGAATTCCACGGCGTCTTCGCGGGGGATTGCCTATAGCATATGTAGGCGGTTCAAAAATCCGTTCCCGGTTTAACTTACTGATAGCTTTGTATATAAAAAAGACAGAATCTATAGTCCTCGCTTCTCTTCGGTTCTTCAAGAACCTGAAATCCCCGACAAAGAGGGAGGTTTTTGAGTTTGTGACGGATGGGATTAGAAAAATAATCAAAGCCTCAGCTTTCCTCAAGATAAACACCCTCAAATTGCTACTCCTTCTCTTAGAACACATCGACGGTTTTAAATACAAAAGACTCTTATTCCTTTCTGCCGCCAAGCGTACTCTCGCCTTCTTCTCCATTCTTGCCCTTATCTTCTCTCCTTTAGACTTATTAGTGAGGGAATACCTCTCCGGATACTTAGCCGGCCAGCTATCCGGGATTCTTCCTAAAACAGACTCCGCCTCGGCATCTACCCTAAATGATGTATATATTTTTATCACCACCGCCAGCACCTCCTTTACCGTGCCCCTTGATTGGAACAATGCCTCAAACAGCGTTGAAGTTATCGGCGGCGGAGGCGGAGGAGGAGATGCTCCCGGTACCGCCAAGGCCGGCGGAGGCGGAGGCGGAGGCTATGCCAAGAGAGCTAACTTGTCTTTGACTCCCGGTACTTCCATTACTTTCGGTGTCGGCGCCGGCGGGGGAGATCCGGGGAGTAACAACGCCAAGGGTCCCAACGGCGGACACACCTGGTTCAACGCGGCAAACTTTGCGACCTGTATTGCCGGAGGAGGCTTGGCAACTTGTGTCGGAGCTGAAGGCGGTGAAGGCGGTAAAGGATCCGCCGATACTATCGTTGCCGCTCTTGGAGGAGGCACGGGCAGTGCCTCCGGAACGACTACTTACGCCGGAGGCGGCGGCGGTTCGGGAAGCGGAACAACTGACGGTTCAACCGGAGGCGGCGGAGCGGCCGGACCCACGACCGGGGCAAACGGCACGGGTAAACAAGCGGGAAGCGTTACCAGCTCCGGTGGTTCCGGCGGAGGAGGCGCTGGCGGAGGCTCCTCCGAAGTCGGTGTTAATAATACCGGTACTACCGGTTCAAACGGCGGCGGCGGTTACGTCAGCGGTACTGGCGACGGAGTCGGCGGATCTCCCGGCGGAGCCGGCAGTCAGCCCGGCGCCGGCGGCGGCGGAGGAGATAATGGCCAGGCTGGCGGTGCAGGCGCCAATGGCGCTCAGTGGAACGGGGCTAATCGCGGTTCCGGCGGAGGAGGCGGAGGAGCGGGAGACTCCGGAGGCGACGGCGGTAAGGGAGGCCTATACGGAGGAGGAGGAGGAGGAGGTTCGGGCTGTAACGGTGGCGGTTGTGAAGGCGCTGATGGCATTATCGTTATCAAATACGAGCCCCGGGCGGCGCAGTCTCATTTCCGATGGTATCAGGATAATGCCGCCGTAGGATCGGAGACGGGAATTTCGGCTGAAGATATCAGAGCTTCCGGTTCCGAAGCTCTGACCGTTACCGGGACTTACCGCTTGAGACTGCAGATCGCCAATGTTAAGAATTATCTCGGCTACTCTTTTTCCAATGATAAATACCGCCTTGAGTTTGCCCGATCGGGAACCAATACCTGCAACACATTGGGCACCGGCTGGTCGTGGCAGACCGTGCCCGTCACCGCGACAACCGCTTCCCATGCTTTTGATATTGAAGATTCCGGCTACTTCACCAACGGAGCCTCGGTATCCTCGGCTAAATTAACCGCCCCGGCCGGAGCGTCTACCTTTACCAACGGCTATGCTCTGGATACCATGGCGACCACTTCCGGGACCCAGACTATCGCCGATGACGCTTACACGGAAATAGTCTGGAATATCACGCCGAATTCAAACGCCAATCCCTCGGCTGATTACTGTTTTCGGGCGGCTTGGATTACCAACATTTCAACCAAGGACGTAACCGCCATCACCTACAGCAAGATTGCTTCCGCTTCCGTTCAGGCCGCGCCTGCCATTTCAGGAAATATCTATGATACCGACGGAACAACCGTTCTGTCTTCTTACGGAGGACAGGTCAAATTGGCCAAAGGGGCAACCAACGCATATACCACCGATGCAAGTTCGGGAACCTTCTCCATTTCCGCCGCACTGACGGACGGAGATTTTATTACCGTCTGGCTCAACGACGGCGTGACTAACGGTTCATTGGTTTTTAAATACGGAACGTCTTGCACGGGTTACAGCAGCTGTTCCGGACGGAATATCATTAAAAACAGGGTGGCGATAGACAACAAATATGTCGGCAACGGAAATGATATTAAAATCAAAGATATGCAGGCTTGCGACAATGATACGGGATCCGCCTGCTCTGATGTGGATATCGGTTTTACCGCCTCCTCGTCGAAGGGCCTCACTCTGACTTGGGCGGACAATACTCTTCACGCCAGTTCGAGCGTTTTATTTAAGCCGGGCCATGATGTCAATGCCAAAAACTTGGTTAACGCCGGCACCATCTCTGGCGGTGCCACTGGCTCTTTCAACTTCACCGGAAACTTTACGAATACCGGCACATTTCTGGCCTCAACCTCACAGCCGGTTTATGTTTCCGGAAGCTGGACTAATTCCGGATACTTTAAATCTAACGGCGTGGCCGGAGGCAAAGTCGTGTTTACGGGCCATGATACGGATAACACTATTAACAATGGAACAGGGAGCATAGCCTCAACTTCTTTCAATAATGTGGCTTTTGATTCAAGCACGAGAAGATGGGTCGCTGTCGGCCAAGGCGACAACTCCATCGCCTACTCATCTGACGGCATAAACTGGACGGGCGTAACAGGTATATCTATATTTTCTGGCTATGGCAACAACATCGCTTGGAACGGCACCCTCTATGTCGCCGTCGGCTTCGGCACCAACTCCATCGCCTATTCCTCCGACGGCATAAACTGGACGGGACTTGGCACATCCATATTCTCAACCTCCGGCAAAGGCATCGCCTTCAACGGCACCCGCTGGGTCGCCGTCGGCCAAGGCACCAACTCCATCGCCTATTCATCCGATGGCATAAACTGGACGGGACTGGGCACATCTATATTTGGCACTATCGGCAACAACATCGCTTGGAACGGCACCCTCTATGTCGCCGTCGGCTTCGGCACCAACTCCATCGCCTATTCCTCCGACGGCATAAACTGGACTGGCGTAACCGGCACATCTATATTCGCCGATGGCGGTTACGGCATTGCCTGGAACGGCACCAGATTTGTCGCCGTCGGCGATGCTAACACCGGCGGGAATAACTCCATCGCCCATTCCTCCGATGGCATAAACTGGACGGGACTCGGAACATCGATATTTTCTACCTATGGTTACGGCATTGCCTGGAATGGCACCAGATTTGTCGCCGTCGGCGTTGGCACTAGTCATACTATCGCCTATTCCTCCGACGGCATAAACTGGACGGGACGCGGTAAACCTGTATTTTCCACCGCCGGCTACGGCATCGCCTGGAACGGCACCCGCTGGGTCGCTGTTGGCCAAGGCGCCAGTCATACCATCGCCTATTCTTCCGACGGCATAAACTGGACGGGACTCGGAACATCTATATTTTCCAGCTATGGCTCCGGCATCGCCTCCGCTCCCGCCCCCAATCTCTATCCCTCCCAACTCGGCATTCCCAATCCCTCTTTCAGACGCTGGGTTGCCGTCGGTTCGGGCGCTAATACTTTGGCATATAAAAACGAGGGTTCGGCCTTATGGACCGGGCTCGGTACCTCTGTCTTTGATACTCAAGGTAATGGAGTAACTTACGGCAAAGGCATTTATGTCGCCGTCGGCCAAGGCACCAACTCCATCGCCTACTCCTCCGACGGCATAAACTGGACGGGCGTAACCGGTACGTCTATATTTGCCGACGGGGGCTATGGCATCGCCTGGAACGGCACCAGATTTGTCGCCGTCGGCGATCCCAACACCGGCGGGAACAACTCCATCGCCTATTCCTCCGACGGCATAAACTGGACGGGACTGGGTACAACCATTTTCGCAACAATCGGCAGGGGAGTGGCCTGGAACGGCAAACAGTTCGTTGCTCTTGGCCAAGGAACCAATACTTTAGCCTATTCCTCCGACGGCATTAACTGGACGGCCGTTTCAAACAGTACGAGCATTTTTTCCAATTCAGGCTATGGAGCCGCTTGGAACGGAACTACTTGGGTTGCGGTAGGAGACGGCGCTAATTCGATCGCTTCCTCATCCGACGGAATCAACTGGTACGGAGACGGTACGGCCACCTTTTCCACCAGAGGAAGAGCCGTTGCCTGGAACGGAGCTATGTTCGTCGCCGTCGGAGAAGGGGGGAATTCGATCGCTTCCTCTTCTAACGGAAATAATTGGGGAGGACAGGGTACTACTAAATTCTCAACCGGAGGTTACGGTATCGCCTGGGACGGCATCAGATTCTTAGCTGTCGGAGAAGGAGGAAATTCAATCGCTTCTTCTTCGCACGGAGACAATAATGCCGGATGGACGGGTCTTGGCACGGGCATCTTCACCGCCGGCTACGGGATCACTTCGAATGTCGCCCCCAATCTTGTTCCCGCCCAATGGGGGACGGGCGGATCATACTCAGCCCAAACTAACGCCTTCAGAGTAGACGGAGACTTAAATGTCGAGAGGGGAATGACTTTGAAAACCGGAAATGTTACCGCCACTGTCGCCGGAGAAACCAAAGTCGGCGGAAACATGATTGTCGGCTTGAACACCGGCTCATCCGGAGCGAGCGTTTCGTTCAATAACAATGTAACCGTCAAGAATGGAGGAATCTGGAATGTAACCGCTTCCGGCTCTTCGCCGACCTATTCGATTGATAGTCTAAAAATTGAAAATGGGGGAGTATTCACCTCAACCGCCGGAGACCTCAATGTCCGGCACAGTTTCGACAATCAAGGAATATTTAACCACAACAACGGTCGGGTAGTATTTAACCAGAAAAACGAAGTGGCCAACGATACGATTGATACCGGGGTTAATTCTTTTAATAATGTGGCGGTCAACGGTTCGGGGACGAGATTTGTCGCCGTCGGCGACCCTAACACCGGTGGGAACAATTCCATCGCCTATTCCTCCGACGGCATAAATTGGACGGGATTGGGGACTTCGATATTTGCTACTAAAGGCAGGGGCATCGCCTGGAACGGCACCCGCTGGGTCGCTGTCGGCGATGGCGCCAATTCTATAGCCTATTCCTCCGACGGCATAAATTGGACGGGCGTAACAGGTATTTCCATATTCGCCAATGGCCGTGGTGTCGCCTGGAACGGCAAGATCTGGGTTGCCGTCGGCCAAGGCGATTTTGCTGCTCATTCCATCGCCTATTCCTCCGACGGCATAAACTGGACGGGCGTAACCGGCACTTCTATCTTTGGAAGTAGTAACGGTATAGCCTGGAACGGCAAGATCTGGGTTGCCGTCGGCCAACCCACCACCGACTCCATTGCCTATTCCTATGACGGAATAAACTGGACGGGCGTAACAGGCACTTTTAAATTTGCCAGCTATGGCAGCGGCATCGCCTGGAACGGCACTCGCTGGGTTGCTGTTGGCCGAACGTCCAATTCCATCGCCTATTCCTCCGAC
>MGJK01000008.1:0-32417 GCA_001794215.1 Candidatus Yanofskybacteria bacterium RIFCSPHIGHO2_01_FULL_44_24 | reverse complement strand
AACAATTCCATCGCCTATTCCTCCGACGGCATAAATTGGACGGGATTGGGGACTTCGATATTCGCTACCCAGGGCTTGGGTATCGCCTCGGCTCCGGCCCCTCAATTAGTTCCCGCCCAGTTCGGCATTAACCAGCATAAAAACGACGGACCTCTTTACCGTTTTGTTGCCGTGGGCGAAGGCACTAATACCTTGGCTTACTATGCCACTAACTCTTACGGTTTTACCGCTTCAAGTTCAAAAGGAGTCTTCAGCCGGTGGAATGGTCTTGGAACCTCGATATTTTCAACGGCCGGTTATGGCACAGCCTGGAACGGGACGGCTTTTGTCGCCGTCGGCAAGGGTACTAATACTATCGCTTCATCATCGGACGGCATTAACTGGCACGGCCATGGTTCAACAATATTTTCAATCGCCGGTTTTGGCGTCGCTTCAAACGAACAAATCTGGGTTGCCGTAGGCGAGGGGACGAACACAATTGCTATTTCTTCGTCATCTTTCGGAAAAGGCTGGAGAGGTTTAGGCGCATCAGTATTTTCTGATAGAGGAAGAGCGGTAGCTTGGAACGGATACATGTGGGTGGCCGTAGGTGAAGGGACTAATACGATCGCTTATTCTTATGACGGGGTTAATTGGACGGCGGTTGCGTCTTCGCCGTTTTCCATTCGGGGCCGCGGGGTTGCCTGGAGCGGAACCAGATGGGTGGCAACGGGCGAGGGGAGTAATACTCTTGCTTATTCCAGCGACGGAATCAACTGGACGGGCAATGGTTCATTATTTTCAACTAACGGCAACGGGGTCATCTGGAACGGAAGATATTTCCTTGCTACCGGCGCCGGCGGAGGTTACTCATTAGCTTCATCTTCGGACGGCATTACTTGGGCCGGCGTGGCCGGCAGTGCCACTACTTTTTCAAGCGCCAGCTATGGCGTTGCCTGGAACGGAGAGTTACTGGTCGCCGTCGGCGGAGGCACCAATACTCTTGCCTCTTCTTCCGGCGGGCCGAATGCCGGCTGGAATCCTCAAGGTACGGCGGTTTTTGCAACCACCGCTTACGGCGTTGCTTCCGCTCCGGCGCCGGCAATGGTGCCGTCGAGAACGGCGATTCCCACAAATCATCTCGGTACCCGCTGGGTCGCCGTCGGAAATGGCACCAACTCCATCGCCTATTCAAATGACGGCATAAACTGGGCGGGACTCTCACCACCGGGGTTATCAGAAGGTGTAATATTTTCCACTCTTGGCAACGGCATCGCCTATAACGGCACCCGCTGGGTCGCCGTCGGCCAAGGCGCTAACTCCATCGCCTATTCCTCCGACGGCATAAACTGGGCGGGACTCGGCACATCTATATTTGCCGATGCGGGCCTCGGCGTCGCCTGGAACGGCACCCGCTGGGTCGCCGTCGGCGATCCTAACACCGGCGGGGACAACTCCATCGCCTATTCCTCCGACGGCATAAACTGGACGGGACTCGGTTCTTCAATATTTTCGACTAAAGGCTACGGCGTCGCCTGGAACGGCACCCGCTGGGTCGCTGTCGGCCAAGGTACCAACTCCATCGCCTATTCAAATGACGGCATAAACTGGGCGGGACTCGGCACTTCTATATTTTCAAATTCCGGCCACGGCATCGCCTGGAACGGCACCCGCTGGGTCGCCGTCGGCACTGGCACCAATAACATCGCCTATTCCTCCGACGGCATAAACTGGGCGGCCGTAACGGGTACTTCAATATTTTCTACTCAAGGCCTTGGTATCGCCTGGAACGGCACCCGCTGGGTCGCTGTCGGCCAAGGTACCAACTCCGTTGCCTATTCCTCCGACGGCATAAACTGGACGGCCGTAACGGGCACTTCTCTTTTCCTCAACGCCGGCAACGGCATTGCCTCGGCTCCGGCTCCGAATCTGTATCCGGCTCAATCGGGTATTCTTCAACCTGCCGAGAATACCAGAAAATTTGTCGCCACCGGCCAAGGAACAAATACTTTAGCTTATTCAAATGACGGCATAAACTGGACTGGTTTAAGTAATTCCACATTTTCAACCGCCGCTTCCGCTTCCGCTTTCAGCGGGACGACCTGGTCCGCCGTCGGCCAGGGAACCAAAAACACTATCGCTTATTCAGGCGACGGGGTAACCTGGCTACCCGCTTCAAAAAGCTTAGGACTCTTTTCTGTTGCCGGTTACGGAGTAGCCTACAACGGCACCCGCTGGGTCGCCGTCGGCGAAGGCGCTACTCACTCAATGGCCTTTGCTTCTTATCCACACTCTTTTGCGTCATCTTCGTATGGTGGAGGCTGGACCGGTTTGGGTAAGTCGATTTTCTCTACGGCCGGCTACGGCGTGGCCTGGAACGGGTCAAGATGGGTGGCTATGGGCAAGGGAGCCAGCAACTCGATGGCTTATTCATCGGACGGAATTATCTGGACTGGGCTTGGTAAATTGATATTTTCAACCGCCGGCCGGGGCGTAGCCTACAACGGCACCCGCTGGGTCGCCGTCGGCGAAGGAACTAATACTCTGGCTTATTCCAGCGACGGAATAAACTGGACGGGACTGGGGACATCGATTTTTTCTGTTGCCGGCCGGGCCGTCGCCTGGAACGGAACTCGTTTTGTGGCCGTCGGCTCTGGCGCCAGTCATACCATTGCTTACTCCTCCGACGGCATTAGCTGGACGGGAGCAGGCAATTCTATATTTTCAACCGCTGGCAACGGCATCGCCTGGAACGGCACCAGATGGGTCGCTACCGGTACGGGGACTAATACCTTAGCTTTCTCAAATAATGGTATTGCTTGGACCGGTCTTGGTACGGGGATATTTTCAACTACCGGTCAGGGCGTTGCCTCCGCTCCTGCCCCCGAAATGTATCCTTCAGTTGATATTGTTGACTCAAATTATCGAGCTCGGAATAACTTCAAAGCCGACGGCAAATTGGATGTAGCTGAAGGAGCGTTGAGCATCGGCAATATCCCCGTAACCGTAACCGGTTCAACCAGCGTTGCCGGCCGTCTGCGCATATCTTCCAAAACGGGCACGAAGACTTTCAGTAACGATGTAAACATCGGTTCAAGGGGGTCATTCAACGCAACCGCTTCGGTCAGCTTGTCCTTGGGCCGCGATCTTAACTTAGCTACGGAATCGTACTTTAATTCAACGCCAAAGACATTAACTATCGCAAGAAATCTGACGAACAAAGGCTACTTCAATCATAATTTTGGTTCTGTCTCGTTCAGCAACGCTCAAACTGCTTCTGTCAGCGGAAGCACCGTATTTCATAATTTATTCTCATCCACCGCCGGAAAGAAGCTCAAATTCCAGGTTGGAAAGATATTTTCCATCGGAAATATTTTCAAAATGACCGGTTCATCAGGCAGTAACATTAAAGTCGAATCAACCGCTTCCGGGAGTCAATCTCTTTGGAATTTTAAATCCGCCCAGACCGGCTCAACCTACTTAACCGTTGCCGATTCCGGCTGTTTTTCCGGATCGGCCAATATCACTCTCGATGACACCTCGACCAACGGAGGCAATAATAGCTCCTGCTGGGTGTTCTCGGGTGTTGCGCCGACGCCTTCACCGGACGTGAGCAATTATGGCGGAGGGGGAGGAGTAAGTGTTGGCGGAGAATCCGGCGGCGGTACGCCTCAAGGCGGAGGCGGTCCCGGAGGAGGAGATCCAGGAGAGAGCGGAGAATCCGGCGGCGGTAATCCTCAGGGTGGCGGTGATCCCAACGGTGGCGGCGGTGAAAGCCCGGTGTTGTTTGAGTGGTGGTGGCTGGCAGGCAACATTTATTTCGGAATTTCCCAGCTTATTAACGGTTTAGCCGGATGGCTGGCGGATTGGATAGTGCGGTTCTAAACCTGCAAGGGCGCCCCTTGCAGACTTTGCCATGAAAGGGACTTTTGACGATTTCTTGGAGGAAGTAATAAACGGATCGAAGCAAAAACCGATATCTAACCGGTCGGTTATTGATTTACGCAAAAAGAAAATAGGTACACCAATCGTACAAAAAACCGCAACAAGGGGCGCCCTTGTATCAAAACAACAAGGGGCGCCCTTGTATCAAAACAACAAGGGGCGCCCTTGGTTGGATGAGCCTTCTTTTGAGGGAGTTTTAAATTCGAGCGTGAGAAATGTCGTCGTAGAATTAGCGAGCTTCGGCGCTAAAGTTCACCGCCAGAACTACCCGGCCAAGCCTCGATACAAGCCGGTTATTTCAAGAAAACCGCCGAAAGAGGATTATGGAAGAATAATTTCTAAAATCCGCGAACCAGTTCCCGAAGCCAGGCTTCAGGGACTTAAATATGCCCAAGATTTGCCGTTGCCGCCAGAACTCATTCCTGAAGCCCTCATTCTTGAAGCCAGGCTTCAGGGATTTCAAAGAAAAAAGAAAAGATTATGGATTTGGTGGACGGTCGTTGTCGGAATTATAATCGCCGGTTTTTTAATCGTCGGAAATTACGGGTTTATAATTAAAAATGAATTAATTCGAAGCGGAAATGCCGGTTTGCAGAATCTTGAAAATGCCGAAGAGGATGCGAGGAATTTTAACTTTGCTTCTGCCGCGGAAAAATTCAGCCGGGCTTACCGAGATTTTTCTTCAGCCGGGGACAGGCTGAATTTTTTAGGATCTGATATCGGCAGAATTTTGGCCGGGTTGCCGGGGGCGGGCAAGTTGAAGTCGGCGAATAATCTGATCGAGCTTGGAAAAATTTTAGCCGGTACCGGAGAATCAATTTCGGAGGCGATTACGATGATCTCGAGAACCGGCTCGATCCTCAATCCGGCTAATGAGAATCCGGGAATTATTGAGGCTGTCGGCAAGGCCCTGATGGTTTCGCGTAGCAACATCCAGAAAGCCAAACTTCTTTTGGCCGATATCGACGAGTCAATCATTCCGGCCGATAAAAGAGAAAGTTTCGAGAATTTCCGGTCCCAGTTTTCGTATTTCGAGAAGTTGGTTGACGACGGAGTCGGTTTTTATGATTTTTTCGAGGGCTTGGTTGATCCCGACGGAGCCAAGAAATATCTTCTTTTATTTCAGAACACCAGCGAATTGAGGCCGACCGGAGGATTTCCCGGAACTTACGGAGTGATTTCTTTTGAACAGGGTCGGCTGAAGGACTTTTTTGTTGATGACGTCTATAACCTCGACGGCCAGATCAAGGAAAATATAGTTCCGCCCAGACAGCTTCAGCATATTACGCCGACTTGGGGGATGAGGGATGCTAACTGGTTTGCCGATTTCCCGGCTTCAGCCCGGAAAATCGCCGAGTTTTTCAAGGACGAAGCCGGTTACGGCGTTGACGGGGTGATTACGGTTAGTCCGGCAATGATTTCGCAAATTTTGGACTTGGTCGGGCCGATTGAGATGCCGGATTACGATTTGACTTTGGACGGAAGCAATTTTCTGACAACCATCCAGAATGAAGTCGAATACGGAGAAAACCGCGCTCAGCCCAAGCAGATCTTGATTGATATGGGTCCTAAGTTCATTGAAAAACTGTCTTCTGCCGGACCGGACAAGTGGCTTGAGATTTTCAATATCATTCTTGACGGCGTTGAGCACAAGGAGATGGTTATGTATTTCAATAACTTGTTTTTGGAGAGTTTTGCCATGGATAAAGGGTTTGGAGGAGAAGTGAAAAGTACCGCCGGCGATTATCTGATGGTCAACTTTTCCAATATCAAAGGATCAAAAACCGATGCTGTCACCGATAATTTCATCCGGCTGGAAACTGCGCTGAAAGGAAACGTCGCTCTTCATAAGCTGATCATAACCAGACGGCATAACGGCGGTTCAAACAGTTACGGGTTTTATAACAAGCAGAATTCTTCCTACGTTAGGGTTCTTCTTCCCGGCAACGCCGAGCTGACGGCGATAAACGGAAACGATCTTCCCAATTTCCGGCCCCTGATAGATTATGAAAATTACAGATTCAAGACCGATCCGGATTTGGGTAAATTTGAATCCGGATTTTATTCCAACAGCGACGGAGCGGACATATTTACGGAGAGCGGGAAAGCCGGTTTCGGGTTCTGGATGCTCACCGATCCGGGCACGGAAAAAACCGTTGTCCTGGAATACGAAGTCGTTTTGCGGCCGGGAGAAGATTACCGGCTTTATGTCCAGAAACAGCCGGGTTTGAAAGTCAAAGATTTCGAACTTTCTTTCCGGGGAATTGAAGATCGGGAAGCGGTCAGTTCCGGTCTTGATCCAAGCCGGATAGGGGATTTGCATATTTTACGCGGCCAGTTGGACAAGGACGTGGCGGTTAAGCTAAGCCCCGTGGCGAGATAAGATTTACGATGCTAAGATTAGTATAAGAGTAATGTCATGGGCACCATCACCAAAACGGTGATGGTGCCCATGCAGATCACTGGAAGCTGATATACTGGGTATGCCAAAAGAAAATTTATCAAAAATATATTCGTTGCATCGATACATCGACGAGAACGGCGCTCCCGACAAGAAAAGAATTTTCAGCGTTGTCGACGAGAAAGAAAAATGGAGGCGCCACCTTGATCCCGATTTGATGCGGATCATCAGGAATCAGGCCGATATTGTGAGGGGCGTGGTAGATAAGCATCTTGGGACGTGTCAGGAATGTAAAGATAGGTACTTTCCTAAAGAGCCTGAGCAACAGGATCTGCCGGAAATAGATCAATGAAAAAAATAATCATACTTATTATCATTGTCGGGGCTATTGGTTCGGTTTTGTATCTTACATTTTATCGAGAAGGGAATAAAGATTCCGAATTACCTAATCCCGAATGGCCCACCGCTCAAAAGCTTCAATCTCGGACCGAAGAGAGCCAGTCTTCTTTGGCCGACCTTCAATCCGGGAAAAAGGAGATTTACCGCCACAACAGTCCCGAATTTTCTTTCGAATATCCGGAAGGGTTCGGGGTGGGGAACTTCAATCAAGAAGCGGATGGAAGTCAGACGGTTTTGCTTCAGAAAGGGAATGTCGGATTCCAGTTGACAATTACCCCGTTCGACGAAGACATAGTTTTGACTGAGGCAAGGATCAAGGAAGATGCTCCGGATATGGCCATTGAGCAGGCAATCCAAATCAAGATCGGAGAAGCGCAGGGCGTCGTGTTTTTAAGCGAGGATGAATCCCTCGGTAAAACTCGTGAAATTTGGTGGGTCTATAACGGCTATCTTTATCAAATAACGACATATCCGGAGTTTGATGAAACGATGGTGGCGATACTTGAAAGCTGGACTTTCAAGTAATTTTCAATTATCAATTTACAATAAATTTTCAATGAATCAATTACCAAACAAATACAATCTAGAAGAGAGAACTGCAAAGTTTGGAGAGGATATTATAGATTTTTGCAAAGGCCTGAAGCAGGATTCTATAAGCAAACCACTAATTAACCAATTGGTTCGTTCAGGCACGAGTATAGGCGCTAATTACATGGAAGCTAATTCGGGTAGTTCTAAAAAGGATTTTAGGAATAAGATTTTTATTTGTAAGAAGGAGGCACAAGAATCTAAGCATTGGCTTAGAATGATAGTTAAATACTTTCCCGACAATAAGGATGCCGTAGATAAGCTATGGCAAGAATGCCAAGAGTTGACCATGATTTTTCAGAAAATCACCTCATCTATAGATAAATCTAATTGAAAATTTATTTAATGTTATATTCAATGAAAATTGAAAATTGCCTGCCCGCCAAAGCCTTGGCGCAGGCGGGGAAATTGAAAATTAGCATCATCGCGCTTGTTTTGGTGCTGACGAGCATCTTTTTCAGCGATGATGCGCATGCCACTGCCACGATTAGCCGTCCCGTCAACAACCTCGGCCTTGTCGGATATTGGGATTTTAACCAGGGTCGCAATACTGATATTGCTTGGGATTTAAGCGGTAACAGCAATAACGGCAAACTAACGAGCATGGATCCGGCGACGGACTGGGTAGATTCAAAATCCGGCCTCGGGACAGCCTTGGATTTCGACGGGACGGATTATGTTGACACTACCTCTGCTACGGGTGTAGATACAACCACTATTACCATCTCTGCCTGGGTGTATCAAACTGTCTTGGGGACTGACCGAGCCGTAACCATAGGTAGCGGTGCGACTGATCATTACAGCTTGGGCATCGTTGGCGGCAATCGAGGAGTATTTAACAGCGAATGGACTACTGGCCAAAAATGGGAAACTGCTGCCGGGACATTAACTCAAGACAGGTGGTACCATCTGGCGGTTACATATGATGGAAGCAATGTGAATAATGATGCCAAGTGGTACATAGATGGAATATTCTCGCCCAATGTTTCTGATCTTGGCACTGGTTCTGGAACGAGAGTTACCGGTTCGAACGCTGTCCGTATCGGTTCGCGATTGGGTACAAGCGGTGAGTGGGACGGAAAAATAGATGAAGTTAGAATCTACAATCGTATCCTTTCTGCCGACGAAATAAAACGCCTCTACCTCGCCACCCAGCCCAAAATCGCCACTGTCCCGCTTTCCCGCGGCCTTGTCGGCTATTGGGATTTTGAATTTGGAAAAAAGGGAAGTCTCGCTTTTGACATGTCGGGGAACGGTAGCCATGGGCGATTGACCAACGCGGCAGACCCTTCTTTAAGCTGGGTTGATTCAAAATCAGGCCTCGGCACGGCTTTGGATTTTGACGGGACGGATGATTATATTATTCTTGGGAATCCTTCTATTCTAAGCAATCTTAGTAAAGCAACCTGGTCAATGTGGGTTTATTTTGATTCCACGCCCAATGTAAATGACATGTTTATTAATAACGATGTCGGTCTTACGGGGTATCAGTTGGGTATATCCGGTGTTACTACGGATGAAATTAGAGTTCTCATTCGGCAAACCACGACGAAACTTGATAGTGAAACGAGTAATGCTAATCTTGCAGTTGGCCAATGGTATCATCTAGTCTTTACTTATACTGATTCCGGCAGTAATCGTCTGAAGATTTATAAAAATGGTGTCGCCCAGGCGCTAAACGTTGATGACGGCAGCGGCACCAAGGCTAACGATTCGGCGGAAACCACCTATATTGGTACAGGCCGGAGTCCGAACACAACCTCAACAAACGGTAAGATTGATGAGCTTCGAATTTATAACCGGGTTCTCTCTGAAGACGAAATAAAACGGCTCTATAATATGACCAAACCTAAAGTCGCCACCGTTCAATTAGACAAGGGCCTCGTCGGGTACTGGGATTTCAATTTCGGAAAAGGCGGCTCGATTGCCTTTGATCGAACTTCAAATGGAAACAATGGCCGATTAACGAACATGGATCCTCCTAATGATTGGGTTGATAGCAAAAATTCCAAACTCGGGCAGGCTTTAGATTTTGACGGGAATAATGATTATGTAACACTGCCATCTAGTGTAAATTCTTTAGTGAGCGCTAGAACCGAGATTACTCTTGCTGGTTGGTATAAAGGTACAGACGCGGAATCGTTCATTCGACTTCAGCCTGACTCCACTGCCTATATCGTTATTGCCTGGAGCGCTACACCAAAGTCTGTTATTTCTACTGATGGTGGAACAGTTGGTCTAAGCTATGGCAGTTATAATATACAAGATGGTAATTGGCACCACGTTGCAATGACGTGGAAGAAAAATACTACAAACGGATGGGTAAACTACGTAGACGGTAGCATTGCAAATAAAAAAAATTCCGCTAACGTAAATTTACCAACTCTTATCGGAGCAAGTTACTTGGGTACGTTTGATACGGCAAGTGAATTTACGACTGGTAAAATCGACGACGTCCGCATCTATAACCGCGCGCTCTCCGCCGACGAAATCCAACGCCTCTACCTCCTCGGCAAATAACGGCAAATAACAGTAAATTAAACAGCATAATAACCGTACAAGGATTGTATAGTTGTCTTCAAGTATTTTTTCGTCTTTATCGTCTGCATATCATATATAGACACATCCTCACACCCCCTTTCCTTCCTTCAACAACTTATGCGATCGCATAAGTTGTTGAAGGATTTAAGTTGTGATACGATCGGGGGATAGAAGACTCAAAAGATCGGGACGCCAGGAGTTCAGCGCCATGATTTAAGACGAGAGGTTATATTATCGAATAAATTTTGATTTATGAAAAAAACGAAAAGAGGAGAGAAAATGTTCAAAATTTTGAAGGCGATAGGTTTGGCCGGCGCATGCTTGATAGCTTTAGGCACCCATCCAAGGGGAGCCGAGATTGTAATCCGCCTCTTGTCTAAAGAGGCCAAAAAGCGGGAGTATAAATTGAAACGTCAGGAGTTCAATAAAATGCTTTGGTATCTTAGGAAGAAGAAGTATGTGGAAATTTTAGATCAAGAAGAGGAGGGTATCAGGGTCAGGATTACAGCCAAAGGAGAAGAGAAGGTTAAAAGGTTTGACTTTGACAATTTAAAGTTAGAAAAACCTAAAGAATGGGATAGGAAATGGCGAATTGTTATTTTTGATATCCCTGACAAGAGGAAGGTGGCGAGAAATATATTTCGTGATAAACTTCGTGAGATGGGGTTCGTCATGATACAAAAGAGCGTCTGGGTTTCCCCTTGGGATTGCATCGATGAGATATTGTTCCTGAGAACCTTTTTAAATATTAAATCCGGAGTTAGTATTATTGTAGGGGAGGCCGTGGATGAGGAATTCCGTCTGATGAGGAAATTTGATATATCAACAAAAAATGCGACCGCATAAGTTGTTGATTGATAAATATATTCGAAGAAGCTGCGGAAGAAGCCAAGGAAGAGACAAGGGAAGGTGGTAATGAAGAGGCGGCGGATGCGGTATATATTTAGAATACGATGGGTATGCGGGGGATTAGAGATCGAGAGTGTTGGTTAGGATATTTATGAATATTAGGAATTTTTGCATCATTGCCCATATCGATCACGGAAAATCGACCCTTGCGGATCGGTTTTTAGAATTGACCGGAACAATCGAGAAAAGGAAAATGCAGGAGCAATTTCTTGACTCGATGGATTTGGAGCGGGAAAGAGGGATTACGATTAAACTACAGCCAGTCAGGATGAGGTACAGGCCGAAGACATTGAACATTGAACAAACAACATCGAACGTTGTAAATCCAATTTCCAATGTCCAAAGTCCAATGTCATCAGATTCAGAATACATTCTGAATCTGATTGATACTCCCGGCCACGTCGACTTCTCCTACGAGGTTTCACGGTCTTTGGCGGCCGTTGAGGGGGCGATACTCTTAGTCGATGCATCCAAAGGAATTCAGGCTCAGACTTTAGCCAATCTTCATTTAGCCCAAAAGCAGGGCCTGAAGATAATCCCGGTTATTAATAAAATCGATCTGCCTAATGCGCGAACTGCCGAAGCGAAGGAAGAACTTGCGAATCTTTTAGCGGTTGAGTCTGAAGAAATTTTGGAAATCTCCGGAAAGGACGGCACTAATGTTGAGAAAGTTCTCGAGAGGGTAGTTCGTGATGTCCCGCCTCCAAAAGAAGAAAAAGTCCAAACACTTAAGGCCCTGATTTTTGATTCTACATTTGATGCGTATAAGGGCGTGATCGCTTACATCAGGGTTTTCAGCGGATCGGTGAAAAGATCAGATAAAATCACGGCCTTTGCCGCTAAAGCCGGAGCCGATGTCATCGAGGTCGGCTACTTTATGCCGACCCTGAAGGCTTGTGATTCTCTTTTGGCCGGAGATATCGGATACATCGCCACCGGACTTAAAGATCCGGGACAGATAAGGGTTGGAGACACGATTACTTTAACTAACAACCAACAACTTACGACTAATAACTTTAACCCCCTGACCGGTTATAAAGAGCCGAGGCCGATGGTGTTCGCCAGCTTTTTTCCGGAAAATAGCGACGACTATGATGTGTTGAAAGATGCTCTTTCCAAATTGAAACTAACCGATGCGTCGCTAAACTATGAGCCCGAATCGTCTATTGGGTTAGGCCGAGGATTCAGGGTCGGATTTTTGGGCATGCTTCACGTCGAGATAATCTCTGAAAGATTAAGGCGTGAATTCGGTCTTCCGCTTATCATTTCCTCCCCCTCAGTCGAATACGAGATCTCACTTTCTAACGGAGAAAAAACGAAAATAAGATCAGCGGCGATGCTGCCGGATTTTTCCAAGATTGAAAGTATTGCCGAACCAATTGTAGCCCTTGAAATAATCACCCCAGATTCTTACGTCGGTAATATAATGGAACTGGTCTCTTCGTGCCGGAATACGTATAAAGCCACCGAATACCTTGGCAAGCAGACGGTTTTATTGAAATACGAGATACCTCTTTCGGAAGTGATCACCGATTTCTACGATAAATTGAAGAGCGTCTCTTCCGGCTACGCTTCTATGAGCTATGAGGTGATAGGCACGCAGATAAATGATCTGGTCCGGCTGGATATCATGATTGCCGGAGATGTTGTCGAACCTTTTTCCAGAATTGTTTCAAGGGAAAAAGCATACTACGAGGGCCGAGCGACAGTGGCCAAATTAAAAGAAATCGTCCCCCCTCAGTGGTTTGAAGTGGCTCTTCAGGCGGCGATCGGCGGAAAGATAATTGCTCGCGAGTCTATTAAAGCTCGCCGGAAAGATGTAACCGGCTATCTATACGGAGGAGACGTGACCCGAAAAATGAAACTTCTTGAAAAACAAAAAAAGGGAAAAAAGAAAATGAAAGAAGCGGGACGGGTAAACCTGCCTCAGGAGGTTTTCTTAAAGATGCTTAAGAAGTAGGCTATAATAAAGGCAGGAAAAGGAAGGCGACCATGCTTAGAGCGACGAGTATGGCCACGGTGATCGTCATGACTCTTAGTATTTTGCGGTTTGAAAACATAAGTTAAATATATAACAAGATGGGCCGATTGTTAAATTCAAAGCTCTTCTCGGTCGGATTACTGGCTGTTTTTGCCTGGCTGCTACTTTCGTCGATCGATCTAATAGATAGAGACCGGTCGGTACGTGAAGAGGTCAGAAATCTTGAGCAGAAGATAGTTTCAGTCGAGGAAGATAATGCCGAATTAGAGAAGCAGGTTGGATACCTCGAAAATCCGGCTTTTCTTGAAAGGGAGGCGAGGCTCAGGTTAAACTATAAGGCTCCAGATGAAGTGGTTGTGTTCGTTTATCCTGATGATTCACCTCAACGGTCATCCAAGTCTTTTTACGAAGATTTGGCCAAGATGGAAAATTATAAAAAATGGCTGTACTGGCTGATGGGGTATTGAGGAGCGAAGGCGACGAAATACTGAGATCAGCAGATCGAATGTATTAACAGAAATTTTTAATTTTTAATTTACAATTCTTGATAAGCTTAATTGATCTTAGATTTTTATTTTTAAATTTTGAGTTATGTTAGGCGGGTGTGGTTCAATGGTAGAACGCGACCTTCCCAAGTCCTCACACCTATTGCCCGATATTAATGCGGGCGTAGTACAATGGTAGTACGATTGCTTCCCAAGCAATAGACGGGAGTCCGATTCTCCTCGCCCGCTCAGAGGAGGTCAGTCGGACAATAGGTGTGAGGGCCAAGGTTGAGACGAGGGTCCGATTCCCTTCACCGCTCAAAAATGCTAGTATTTTTGAGCGAGGCTCGCCCAAAGGGCGGCCCGCTCCAAGGAAGCCCGTTTGATAGTTATTGAAATGCCGACCTAGCTCAACGGTAGAGCAACGGTATCGTAAACCGTAGGTTCCGGGTTCAAATCCCGGGGTCGGCTCCAGAAGAAAACAAAACCCCCGATTAATCAGGGGCGACGGTTATTTAGGGCCGTCGATGATTTGACGAACTTCGTCTCCGCTCAGAACTTCTTTCTCGAGCAGCTTTTTCGCTATTGCTTTTGTGCTTTCAGAGTTAGCTCTCAGTATCGTCTGAGCTTGATGGTAAGCATTATCCAATAATGTTTTAATTTCGGCGTCTATCTTTCGGGCCGTATCTTCTGAGTAGTTTCCCCGGTCTTCTGATAACTGTTTTCCGAGAAAAGGATTCGCGGTCTCATTCTGAAAATTTACGGGTCCAAGGCCGGACATGCCCCATTCGCGCACCATGCGGCGGGCAATATCGGTCGCTCTCTCGATATCACTGCTGGCGCCGGTATTTTTCTGGCCTTTTAAGAATACCTCTTCGGCAGCTCTTCCGCCCATCAGAATCGCCAGCTGACTCTTAAGGTAATCTTCGGAGTAGTTATGTTTGTCATCAACGGGCAATTGCCAAGTGCTTCCCATGCTCATTCCTCGCGGGACAATCGTCACTTTATGGATCGGATCGGCGTGGGGCATGAAAACGGCGACAACGGTATGGCCCGCTTCGTGTATGGCGGTAGTTTCTTTCTCGTCTTCAGAAATGTTCAAAGAATGCTTGGCTAAACCCATCAAGACTTTGTCTTTAGCGTATTCAAGGTCTTCCATCGTGACAGTGGTATTGTCGCGTCGTGCGGCATTCAAGGCGGCTTCGTTGATCAGGTTGGCCAGTTCGGCTCCGACAAAGCCGGGAGTGCCTCGAGCGATAACATCAAGTTTAACGCTCGGGTCCATATTGGTTTTAGAAGCATGGATTTCCAGGATTGCCTGCCGACCTTTGATGTCGGGACGGTTAACCACGACCTGCCGGTCAAATCGTCCCGGTCTTTGAAGGGCCGGGTCAAGAACGTCCGGTCTGTTGGTAGCGGCTATGACTATCACGCCGTTATTGCTTTCGAATCCGTCCATTTCGGCAAGGAGCTGGTTGAGTGTTTGTTCTCTCTCATCGTGACCTCCGCCCAATCCTGTGCCGCGGTGTCTGCCGACGGCATCAATCTCGTCGATAAAGATAATGCCGGGAGCTTGTTGCTTGGCCCGCTCGAAGAGATCTCTTACCCGGCTGGCTCCGACGCCGACGAACATTTCTACGAAGTCCGATCCTGAAATAGAAAAAAATGGAACCCCGGCTTCTCCGGCTACGGCTTTGGCAAGCATTGTTTTGCCGGTCCCCGGAGGGCCGACGAGCAGTACGCCTCGCGGAAGCCTTCCGCCCAGAGCAGTAAATTTTCTTGGATTTTTCAGGAATTCGACGATTTCAACCAGCTCTTCTTTAGCTTCATCAACGCCTTTTACATCAGCGAATGTTACTTTCTGATTCGTCGGTGATACGAGCTTGGCCTTGGATTTGCCGAATTGCATAACTTTTCCATTGCCTTGAGTCGTCATTTTCATCATGAAAACAAGAAATAAAACCAGAATGATGATCGGCAGAAGATTGACCAAGGTTGACAGCCAGCCATCGCCTTCGTGAATAACTTCTATCACCGCCTTCGGATTCTTCGCCTTAATCTGGTTAATTAACGGCTGGGCATCTTCCATTGTAGCGAACGGGAGAGCTTTAATTTTGAAAGCGGTTTTTTCATTTACGGGTTTATTCAGCAACCCCTCAATTTCTCCGCTATTTTTGATTTTTATACTGCCTATGTTTCCATTTTCTATTTCTCTATCAAGTTCACCGTATTGAAAGGTTAATTCCGCCGGGGCAAAGCATCCGGATACTTTGGATGCAAGATTAAAGATTAAGAGTACCACAAAGATCATCCCTGCCATTACCAATAACGACGGAGGTTGGTTCGTACCTGGATTTCTTCCCATATTTCCTTTGATTATAAATGTGCTCGATTTGTCCTTGATTAAAACACAATCGATGGAGAAAGTAAATAGATTGAAATTGACCCGGCAGTCGGTATATAATAAGTAGGTGTTTGAGTACGATAAAAACAAAGCCCTGCTATACATATATTCCGGTGCAGGAGGGGTGGATGCTCAGGATTGGGCCGGAATGCTTTTAAAAATGTACCAGCGCTATGCTAATCGGAAGGGCTGGTCTTTCCACGTTCTTCATCAATCATTTGGAGAGCAGAAGGGGATCAAGAACGCCATTTGCGAAATATCGGGCGACGATCCTTATGGTATATTGAAAGGAGAGGCCGGTGTTCATCGTTTAGTCAGGATATCTCCGTTTTCAGCTAAGAGTCTTCGCCACACCTCGTTTGCCTTGGTGGAGGTTTTGCCGGAAATAATTTCAAAGGAGATCAAGGTGAATCCGAGCGATTTAAAATTTGATACGTTCAGATCGTCTGGTCCGGGAGGCCAGAACGTCAATAAGCTTGAGACCGCAGTCAGGGTTACCCATATTCCGACCGGTATCGCCGTGGCGGTGCAGTCGGAGCGTTCCCAGGCTCAAAATAAAGAGAAGGCGATTCATATACTTTATTCCCGCTTAGCTCAGAAAATGGAAGAAGCCAAGATTAAAGAGCTGTCGGAATTAAAATCTGAGAATCGCCCCGGCTCAATTGAATGGGGGAGTCAGATTAGGTCTTATGTCCTTAACCCTTATCAGATGGTCAAGGATCATAGGACCGGAGTGAAGTCATCCCAGCCCGATAAGGTTTTGGACGGAGATTTGGATAAATTTATTGCCGTTGCAGACGGCAAGTAAAAAGTTCGTAAAGTTCATAATGTTTGTAAGGTCAGAGCTTTATAAACTTTAAAACTTTATAAACTTAATAAACTGACTTGATTCAATTTAAAGAAGTTTTCACAATTTATGACAACGATTTCATGGCTTTGGACGGAGTCAATTTGCAGATTAAAGACGGCGAGTTCGTTTCGATAGTAGGACCGTCGGGAGCGGGCAAATCTACTCTTTTGAGATTACTGACGCGGGAGATAACGCCCAGTCGGGGAGAGGTAATGGTGGACGGAGTCGATTTATCGCAGATTTCCGGGAATGAAGTACCCTTTCTGCGCAGGAAAATAGGAACCATTTTTCAGGACTTTAAGCTATTAACCAGCAAGAATGCATTTGAGAACGTCGCCTTTGCTTTAGAGGTTTGCGGAGCTCCGGTTGAGGAGATCGAGGAGACCGTTCCCAAGGTCTTGTCGGTTGTCGGCCTCAACGATAAGACCAAGAGTTTTCCGCATCAGATGTCCGGAGGAGAGCGTCAGAGATTGGCAATTGCCCGAGCCCTGATCCATCGGCCCAAGATCATATTGGCTGACGAGCCGACTGGGAATTTAGACTTGGTAAATAGCTATGATGTGGTAAAATTACTGATGAAAATCAACGAGATCGGAACGACGGTCATTCTTGCCACTCATAATCGCGAGATAGTAAATCATGTCGGTAAAAGAGTTATCAGTATGGAGAGGGGAAAGGTAGTAAGAGACCAGATAGAGCAGGGCAAGTACATCATCTAAAATTCAGCAGCGAATCTTAGATGCAATTTCTAATTTTCAATTACTAATTTCTAAACATCATGAAGGCCGGATTAAAACGAATTTGGAAAACTGGCTGGACCAATTTTAAACGGAACAGCTATCTGACCCTCGGAACCACCGGGGTAATGGTTCTTGTGCTTGTTCTTTTTTCTGCGCTGATGGGGGTGAATTTTGTCTCTTCTAAGATCGTTGATATTCTTCAGGAAAAAGTAGATGTTACGGCTTATTTTAAGGCCGATGCATCGGAAGAAGAGATTTTAAGCGTTCGGGGTGAGTTGGAAAATCTAAACGAAGTACGGGGGGTCAGCTATATTTCTAAGGATCAGGCGCTTGAGGAATTTAAAGCCAAGCATGCCGGGGATGCCCTTATTCAGGAATCCTTAGGCGAGCTTGATTTCAATCCTCTTCAGCCCGCGCTGAATATTAAGGCCGAGAATTCTTCTCAGTATGCTTCGATCGTCGGTTTTCTTGAGGCGAACAAATTCAGAAGCCTGATCGATAAAATAAATTTTTATGAGAACGAGCAGGTTATATCAAGAATTGAAAGTATTTCCGGAGGCCTGCAGAATTGGGGACTCATTGTTACCGTTGCCTTGGCTCTTGTCGCTGTTTTGGTAACTTTCAATACTATCCGCCTGACCATCTATAATCAGCGCCAAGAGATAGAGATTATGAAGTTAGTCGGAGGCTCCAACTGGCACATTAAAGCCCCATTTCTTGTGGAAGGAGCCTTGTACGGCGTCTTTGCCGCCTTAATCACGACCGCACTCTTTTATCCCTCGATTTATCTCGTCTCTCCCAAGGTCGGTCAGTTAATGCCTGGCGTGGCCCTTTTCAGTTATTTTGTCTCAAATATTTTTCAGTATGTAGCCCTGATATTTACAGCCGGAATTATTCTAGGTGCAACCTCAAGTTTCGTGGCGATCAAGAGATTTTTGAAGATTTGAAAAAGCGCTCTTTATGTGGCAAAATAAAACAGACTTGATGGTCTGTTTTATTTTGCGGGATCGTCCTACGGCTACAGTTAGCCTCAGGATGACCCCGCAAACAGTGATTGTTTATTTCTTTGCGGGGTCATCTAACGGTAGGATACATGACTCTGAATCATGGAATCTAGGTTCGAATCCTAGCCCCGCAGCAGTCCTGTGATAGGTTCTTGCGACCACGACGGGTCGCGCCATCACATGATACTTTTCCCGCCACGTCATACCGGCTGAGCGCCGTATTCAAGACATAAAAACCACCGAAAGGTGGTTTTTATGTTGGCTCTATCTTTTATCGTCTTACTGAGCCATCAAAACTTAGTACTTTGTTTTGCATTACTAATTTGCTTTTTAGACATGACAGCAACTCCCGTTTTTCAAAATTAGTACCTTCCCTTAAAACATATTTGGCGTAATTCCTTATCTCAATATCCGCAACTTTGATTTTATCTTTTATGCCCAATACTCCCGATTGGAATTTCTTGTATCTCTCAACCTCGGATTTAAGATGTTCTTTCATCCCGATTTCGTCTAGGTCCAGGCTATCGAGCATGGCCTCTAATTGTTTAACCAGATCTTCTTCCCGGATGTACCCGCACTTGCATTGCTTGTCATAAAATTTACAGCAGCCGTAATATACGTACCGGTGAACATTGCCGTTTTGTTGTCTTTTGAATTTCTCATCAGCCGATATGCCCGATCCGCATAGTCCGCATTTCATCAATTTAGTGAAGGCAAATTCCTTGTTCTCTACTCTAATCGGTGATCTTTCGAGCTTTTCTCTGGCCATATCAAACAGCTCCTTCGAAATTATCGGTTCATGTTTACCCTTAAACCATTTTCCACTATTTCTTGGGTATTCATACATTCCGTAATAAAATGTATTTTTCAGTATCATGAATATATTACTTAGGGTAAGATGCTTGCCTGATTTTACCCTGAAGTTTATATCATTTTTTAGCCAATAGAACAGCTTTCTGCCGCTATAGTCTTCATAGACGACTTTTTCAAACATTTTCTTAATAATCGGAGCTCTTTGCGAGTCTATATAGACGACACCTTTTTCATCTACATTCTTTGAGTTTATATAACCGGTCGGAGCTACTGATGGCCATAGTCCTAATTCACATTTTGTTTTAAGTCCTCGTTGGACATTGACGCTCTTATTGTCATTCTCTAGTTTCCCCTGGGCACCCAAGATCATCAGAAGAAATTTCTCGCTTGGATTATTGGTAAATCTTTGACCATAAGTTCTGATCTCAACTAATCTTTTCTGATCCAGAAGATCCACGACCGCGCCTAAGTCACCGGCATTTCGACTCAAGCGGTCCGGATGCCAGGCCATGATCCCATTGAATCTGCCGGCCCTAACTTCTGTCAGGAGCTTGTTAAAAACTGGACGTTGGCCACAGTCCTTTGCCGAATGTGATTCTCTGTATATGTCAGCGACATAGAGACTATCTCTTTGGGCTATCGCTAGCATCTCCTTGATCTGCGAATCGATGGAGAGAGCCTGTTTCTCCTCTGATTCGCTTGATTTACGGGCATAGAGGCAGTAACGCATAGAAGCCTCTAAAGATGCCCCAGAAACCCCCGAATCTCCTTGTTTTTGTATGTTTTCCATACACAAGGGATGACGCAACTCGCCCATGAAGTCCAGACCCTGACTTAAGTCCTGAAAAAGTGTAAAATGGAGATATGAAAAAAAATCTATCCCGATTCTATGTTGCCATTATTTTCATAATTTTTATTTATGCAGCACGGTTAGTTGTTCCGTGGGCTTTAGCTGCAATATCAACACCTGATTTATGGGTAAAGTATGCTGGCATGACCGGAGGATTCTATATTGGTGATACAATAAGTTTTGACGGCATCGTGGAAAATAAAAATACAGGCGGACAATCGCCGTCTTTTTTTGCACGTTTGCGGATTGATAACGGATTCGATGGTTCTTGGGATCAGACATTCCCCATTAAGGAGATAAAATCACTGGCGCCAGGTGAAAGAGTGGCAATTTCGTGGCCTGACGCCTGGTCTGCTACCACTGGTCTTCACATCATCGAACTCTGTGTTGACTTTGAAAACATGATTGTCGAAAGCAACGAAAGTAATAATTGCCTTAAGGCAACAAGAATTATTACGGCCGATAACGGACCCCACCCCAAGGGGCAACCTGGCTTGATAGACATTACTTTTATTGGCGACAGATATAGCGATATTAATACCTTTCATCAGGATATCGAAATTGCCAAAAGTTATCTCTTGTCTCGCCAGCCGTTTAATGAATTTTCATCAAAAATAGCATTTCACTACGTTGATCATCTTGGTGATTTTGGCTGTCAGCCCAAATCATCCGGTGGAGAAACTGGCGCCAATTGTTATACTCCATTGGTTGAAACGGCGGTTAATCAAGCCGGTGTGCCATTCGACAAAATTGTAGTCATAGCAAATGGGTTTGGATGGGCTTGTAGCAATGGCACCATTGCTGTTTATTCCAATTATCAGATTAATAGCGGAGAAAAAGTTTTCGTTCATGAATTAGCTCATGCTTTTGGATTAGCCGATGAATATGTAAGCCAAAGCCAAGATGGGCCGGTTGAAAACGTCTGTTACAATAATTGTTGCATGAGTTCTGCTTGTACGGATTGGCAGGGAGTAGCTGGAGCTGCCTGCATTCAAGGATGTACCTATCCCAACTGGTATCGTTCATCGGAACAGAGCACTATGACTAGTTCTTCTGTTGAGTATTTTAACGCTGTTTCGATAAATTTTCTTAGAAAAAATTTGCAAACATACGCTGAAACTATCCCCTCAGTTGTTACAATTTCTCGCGTCAAAAACGGTGATGTTGTGGGAAACGACATGGTAACTCTCGGAGTTGAAATTCAAACCTTCGCAGTCGTCAAAAGAGTTGAATTTTATATTGACGGAAAGATTTTTAAACTATTATCCGTTAATCCGAGGGCTGGAAATATATCTTTTGATGAAAATTGGAACCCAATGGTACTTAGCCCAGGCTCTACCCATTCAATAATGGCTAAAGTATATGATAGTAGTGATAATATTGGTGTATCAACGCCGGTTATTGTCAAAATATCTAACATCGTTGGTCAAAACACAACTCCTTCTCCATCTATATCTTATTTACCGTCTCCGTTCCCGTCTGTTATATCATCCCCGATTCTTCCATTACCGCTACCATCACCCTCGCCGACAATCTTTTTTATTACTCCAACCATTACTCCCACGGCAACTCCGATTATTAAAACTAATACTCAAGCGGTAATTAAAATAAACAACGGGGATTTAATCAGAGTGATTGGGCAATCAAAGGTATATGTAGTTAATGGACGATATGTTCGTTGGATTCAGTCGCCGGAAATTATGAATATGTACGGACATTTTCAATGGGAAAATATAAAAGAAATAAGCCTAACCCAGCTTGCTCAATATGCGGTCAGTAGTCTTGTAATTAAAAAAGGCGATTTTAGAGTTTGGGAAGTGGACGATTCTCATTCGAAACGTCATTTAAGCCTGACACCAAGTGAATTTGAGTCGCGGGGCTATAAATGGGACTCTATTTTTATAGTAAATGACAAAGAATTTAACTGGTTTAAGCAGTAACTTGTTGGCTGTAATTTCTCTTGTAGCGGCGAATACATTGCCCTTATTTTGGTTATCGCAATATAATTTTTTTTCATTGCTATTTTTGTATTGGCTTGAAAGCGGGATCGTCGGTTTTTATAATATTCTCAAATTGAGAAAGATTACAGGATCCTTTTCTTCTCGCCCGGTTATTAATTTTATAAAAATGTGGATTCTCGCTCTCATCATATATATCGCGACCATTATTATGATTGTAAATGCCATGGCAAACGATATTGGGCCAATAGCGGGCAGATTAATTTTGATGACAGTTCCAGCTTTGTTAATCAGCCACGGCATATCCTACTTCTATAATTTTATTGGCAAAAAAGAATTTCTTTTGACAACGACCAAACAACAATTCAAGGCGCCGTTGCAAAGACTACTGGTTCTGCACTTTTCTATTGTTGTCGGTGGTTTGCTTTTACTTAATTATGGGTTAGTTCAAGGTGCTTTGATTGTTTTTGTCGTTATAAAAACATTTATTGATTTAGGGACGCATTTAAACGAACACTCTAAAATACGGGGAGCATTCTAAAAGCAGGGCATAGCATCCTTCCTACCATCGCCTAAATGTTGACAACTATCCTCGTTGCTTATGCTGTCAGGTGGTATAATAATGATTATGATAAACAAAATTAAAGCGAATGGACACGTTGTGTTAATGGTTATGGCTCCGGTTGCGCTCTTGGGGTTTCTTTTTGCCCAGAACGGCGAATCTCAAAAATCTCCGCCACCGAATACAGCTTCAGTTGTAGTTTCAGATATTATCACCCAACCACGTTTGGGCTGGGCAGTTATTTATTGGACAACAAATGTTGTGGCAACTGCTAGAGTGGATTATGGGGCAACTGAGTCTTACGGCCTAGTCTCCGGAGAATCATGGGGATCGGTTAAACATCGCGCCTATCTTACGGGAATCGGTGAGGGAACGTATCATTTTCGCATTACTGCCACTGATCCGAAAACTGGTAAATCGACTGTAAGTCCAGACCAGACAGTGACGGTTTACCCAATTGTTGGAGTTGGATATCCAGTTCTTACCGGATGTAGAAATAATCTTCGTGTTCCAGAAGATTATCAGCACATTCAGGCCGCTCTCGATGCTTCCTGTCATGGTAGTACAGTTTATGTGGGACCCGGAGAATATCGTGAGGAAATTTCTACTGGAGGCGGAGTAAGTCTTATTGGCGCGGGAACGTCAAAGACGACTATCCGCGGCCCAGGCGTGGGTCTTGATGGATGGGGATCGGTAATTGAGCTCTCTTCCTTAGTTGTAGACTCAGATCGAGACGGCAAATATGAGCATCACATCCCCACTCTTAGCGGTTTTACAATTACTTCCGATTATGTTCAAAAAACAGGAATCATTGACAATGCTTATTCTGCAAGCGGATCTACGGGCGTAATGGTTAACTCGACTCCATGGTATCAACTGTCAACGATCAAAAACAATGTTTTCAAAAACCTTGATATGGGTGTAATGCTTGTTCAGTACAATCAACCGGCGGCGATTGTAAATAACACATTTATTGGCGGTAAAGACCAAGATTTTGGCATACTTATAAATCCTGGCGGTGGCACACCATATTATGACTACCCATCAACCCTTGTTGAGAACAATGCCTTTGTCGAGTACGAGAAAGCCGGTGTTTGGGTAATATGTCCTGGTGTTTGCGATTTGCTACAGCCGACAGATTTTACTATTCAATATAATAATACCTGGCGTAATACGAGAGATTATCTTTTCACTGAAAGTACTACTGCATATCGTCCTTGGCAAACATTATACGCACCGGTGTTTTGGCAAAATTATTTCGGAACAAAACTTCCAACAGGAAAAACTCAATACGACCCAACCGGCAAAAATGGTAATATTTCGGCCGATCCTCTGTTCGTGAATTCCAGAGCGGGAGATTATCATGAACGAACCGGTTCGCCGCACGTTGACGCCGGGAATCCTAAGTCTAATTTTTCTCTTGAACCCCAACCAAACGGCGGACGGGTTAATATGGGCGTGTATGGGAATACATCAGAGGCGACGCTTAGCAGGTAGTAAATGTTAAAATGAATAAACAGATGATATGGATAACGAACAAAGTTTAAGCTCTAGTGCCAATAAAATAAATATTCTGTTTGTGGTCATGATTGTTTTTGCCGTTGGAGGCATAGCAGTTGCTGGTTATTTTTATGTACAAAACTCCAAGCTGGGAGTCGAAGCGTCGCAATTAAAAAATGAGGTACTACAGCTAAAAGAAGAAATTTCTCAATTGGAAGATGAAAAAACCGAAGCGGAAACCGCATTGGCGATTCTAAAAGCTACTGATCTTGCTAAAGAAGCGGAATTGTTACGGCTCAAGCTGGCCAATATAGAAAAAGAACTAAATTCGTCCAACCAAATGGTGTCAGAACTTTCGACAAATATGAGCAAGATCAGACCCTATACCGATGCTACTACCACAATTGAACGATTCTTCAACGCTCCATTTACTCAGAAAGGTTTGGCGGATATTGATACAAAGATCAGCGTACTTCAGGACATGGAGGTATCAAACCGATGGATGAATGCCAGAGGAACTGTCGATTTTGCAAATAACGGATGGGGGCCCCACGATTTCTTCCAAGTCGTATTTTTGCTTAATTCAAGAATTAAAAGCCTTCTTCCATAAAAACAAACATCAAATATGAAAAAATATCTTATTTTTATTTTTGCTCTGGTCGTATTATTTAGTTCAAAATCTTCTTTAGCTACCAAACCCTCCGACTTCGGCCTCAAGGAAGGCGACCTCATCAGCGCCATCTTTTCAGATGACCCGGATGTATATATCATCAATGAGCAAGGTTACAAGAGATTATTCTTAAATCCAGAGATATTTAAGTTCTATACTCATCTTGGCGGTTTTGCCAACATAAAACTGGTGACTCCTGAAATACGGGATTCTTTCCCCACTTCCGGTTTTTTCAGAAACTGCGAAGATAACGATCAAAAAGTATTCGGGACAAGCGTGGAAGGCGAGGATGCTGGCCGGCTTCATTGGATAAATAAATCCGGCGACCAAGCCGTTCAGGAAGACCCCGATTTCTTTAAAAAAGTATTCTGCATTAACCGGAAAGAATTTAACTGGTATCCGAGGGGAAATGAGTTCAAAGAGTTAAGAGAAGTTCCTCAATATCATCGAACAGAAGAAGCTGAAAACTATGTTATCTGCCATCACCCAATCGATGACCCCAAAAACTCTCAAACAATCAGAGTCGCCCCTGAATCTCTGGATGCTCATTTCCAGCATGGAGATACTAAAGGAGCTTGTCCGACTTATTCTCTGCCAATTCCCCAAGAAGTACCGGCTACAACGCCTACTCCATCGCCATACGTCGAACTTTGTTATAACTGCCCAAGTCCCGTAACATTATCACCATCAAATGTATGCAGAACCTTTAGCTATTACGGCGAAGATTTATATATCCAAGATGCTTTTCTAAATTTGCTTAGAGATAAGGGAGTAAAGATAACCGGCGCTACCTCCGGATTGGCCTGGTCAACAAGACTTTCCGGAACTCTGGGCGATACAAAAGAGGTGGTTGGCTTTATTTCGCCCGATCGTTCTGAAGCTGATCTGGGCATAAGCGATAACGAAACTCTGATAATCGAGTTGACTAATGAATTTGCTCAAGCCGTAGAGATCGGCCTTACTGTCATGCCATCGGCTACCTCCAATAATGTTCCTGCAACAGTCTCGATAACAGCTTTCGATCAAACCGGGAGAATTGTTGTTGGCATAAGCCCGACTTTTACCGGCGTAACCGATAACAAGCTGACCCCGGCCACCTATGTCTTAAAATCGTCCACATCGGAAATATCAAAAGTAATTATCCAAACTTCGCAATACCCAAGCGGCGGAGTATGGTTGCAGTCTGTAGGAGCTACAAATGCCTGTACAACCATTTCAACGCCACTTCCTTCATATACTCCTACCCCAACCCCAACCTATTCACCAACTCCGACACCGACCTCAAGCGCTACTTATGTCTATGATCTTGCTGTTGTAGATGTAATTCCTAATCCAGCAATCCCGGAGGCCAATAAGGACTTTACTGTCGATGTCGTCTTTAAAAATGTCGGTCAAAAGCCGATTACAAACCCGACCGCGGGATTAAATATCTATGACCCTAACGGTAAAATTATCTACAGTCCTGCCGCTGGTTATATAGGCATTGTAAATCCCGGCGCGACAATAGTGGTTAAATTTTACAGCGACATGTTCTTGCCAAGATCGACGGAAACAACTCTTAACTATCCGGCCGGAATTTATAAAATGGTCGGTAATATTAACTATTTAGGGACGGTTGATGGCATTAACTATTCGAAAGATCCATATCCTACTAATGATACATATACAAAAACACTGGAAATTAAATCTACTTTGACTTCAACGCCAACACCCACTCCGACTCCTACCCCAACTCTGACAGTTCAATCTCCCGTAATTGTTATCTCACCGAATGGTGGAGAGTGTATGGCCGGCATTATGCCAATTAATTGGGCATCTCCGCTTGGCACCGAAGTGAAGTGGTGGGATTTAAGATATTCCGTAGATAATGGATCATCATATTGGTATGTGATGTGGCTCCATAGCTACAGTGCAAGGTCATACAACTGGGCTACGTACGATGTAATTAAAAAAAGCGATATCAATAGTTCCCAGGCGCTTATTAAAGTTCGGGCATGCGGAGGTACTTTTCCTACCTGCACCGATCTGGGTACAGATATTTCGGATAACATTTTTTCAATCAACACGACTTGTCCGGGTGGTGTGGCTCCTGTTGCCCCAACCAATCTTACGGCCACTCCCAAAACTTACAGCAATGGTACGCTCGCGATTACGCTTAGTTGGACGGATAATTCTAGCAATGAACTAGGTTTCGCTGCTTACAAGAGAATAAAAGGCTCAAGCCAATGGGATGTCCCTTCTATATCAACAGGAACTGGCATGGAGTATCAAGGGCTTCAAGCGGGAACAACTTATGAGTTCATGGTACGTGCAGGCAATCAATATGGCTATTCAGTAGATTCGAACATTGCCACTGCCACGATGGGCAGTACAGCAACCAGCGGCGCTAAAAACTCCTCAACCAATCTTGCCAATATCACCAAGGATTTATATATAGGTTCAACCGGCAATGACGTAAAACAGCTTCAGGCTCTTCTGGTGAACGAAGTGGGCTACTCAGCCGATCTGATTACCGGTTACTTCGGCCGCATTACCAGGGATGCAGTTAAGAGATTTCAGGAGAAGTATGGCATCCAACCAACCCATGGTTACTTTGGCGCAATCACCCGCAAAGCATTAAATGCGCTTATATCTAGTCAATAAAGTTAAGTAAACTGTCATATGACAAAGACAAAATTAGTTATTATAATAGTTGTTATCTCGGCTTTAGTTCTTCTTGGATGGGGCGGATATAATTTCTGGGCTAAGAAAGCAGGCGCGCCTCAATTACCGGGCATTCCTTCACTTATAACCTCGGAACGTTCACTTCAGGGCATCTGGACTGTGAAAGAAGTGTATCTCGCAGATACCAAGACGGGAGAATTAAAATTACTGCCATTAGAAGAATCCGGAAAGAAAGATTCATATTTAGAGTTCAAGGGAGATATGTTTTGCAACGGCGGCCAGCTTGATTCTTATCGAAAACCCTATCCTTGTCCCAAATATCTGCCATTCTCGGTATCAGGCGACAAAATTAAGATTGAAGATCCCTCCCAGACAATAACTGCAAGCTGGGAATTTGTCTCCGGCAATCTGGAGCTTATACTCGAACTCCCGCCCGGAGAAGGAGGCAAGATACAAAAACTCAAGTTTGTTCTAACAGAACTATGAATAATACTGAGTTTACACCCGTAATAACAGATGCTAAAAAAAGCAATAAGAAGCCGCTGGTTATTTTAGTTGTAGCTATCATTCTTGGCCTTGGTGGTGTTGGGTATTGGTATGTAATGATGTACCAGCCGGCCCAGTATGCTAAAGCGATTTTTACGCTTGAAGCAGAGATGCAATCATATGGAGCTCAATCGGGACAGCCTCAATTCAGATGGCGGTATGATTATGAAACTGCCCTAAATGCCCTTGATAAACACGAGACATTTTTTGTTCAATTTAACAAAAAAATTGAAGCTCTTAATCCGCCGTTATTTGACCGAGAGATGGAGGAACTTAAGGAAAATCTTTTACTTTTTGGAAAGGAATCTTCCGGTGGGGTTAACAATAGCAGAAGAGCAATCGCCTTTGTAAAGGATGCGATAGGGATTTATAAGATATATTATCCCGAGAGTTCTACTATTCAGGCAACGTTGCCTCCAGACATAAGAAGGCCGCCATCAATCATACCTCGCACACAGCCATCTGATCTGGCAACATTATTTGAGCAATGGAAATCAATGTTGGAAGCGGCAAAACCGTATGCCGACAGAATGTTTAATCAGGAGCCTATTAATTTAGGCGATAATTACTTTTCTGATCTGAAATATCTCTGGGAAGAGATATATAATGCGACAAAAACAGTTCTGCCGGTCATAGAAAGCAGATTTGGCCCATCCTTCCCAGTGCAATCGTTGCCATCGCCAACCGAGCTTGAAAAAACAATTCCTGGTGCCGCTTCCCTTGACAAAATTGACGACTTTTTACAAAAGCTTGAGAGCGTAATTATTAGAGGCAGTGCCGAAGGAATTTTCCAGTCCGCTGTATATCCTCAATCTCCGAATCTTCAAAGCCGCAGCCAAAGCATGAACGAATCCATGAAAAAATTGAAAGAAAAGTATGGTAAATAAGTTTGCTTTTATCGCAGTTTTTATTTTTGCTGTTAGCGGCATCGGAGCGGCTAATTTTGTTTCAGCCCAAAGCCAGTCTCCTTGTTCCAGCAGTGTTAGTATCACCGATACCTCTCAAGCCCAGCCGGGCATTATATTTGTAGTTTCTAATTCTGCCCAAGCATTTTTTACTATCACCAACTCGGCTACATCGGAATTAATATATAAAGGAGATAGTTATGCTTGGTCTCGAGAAGGAGTTACGGCTGGGACTTATACTATTACCTGGAGTGCTATTCCGGGATGTACAACCCCGCCCCCAGAAACCAAATCGACAGATTCAAGGGGGTCTATTGCTTTTGCGGGAAATTATCTAAATATAAGCACACCGGCACCGGCTACAACCGGAACTATCTATATACGAACCAATCTTACTCAATCTTCTGACCGAGAAAAAATAACTTTTATCATAACTGGCCCACAAAATAAAACTATTACCGCCAACGAATTTACCTGGTTTTATGTGCCAGCCGGAACCTATACCATCACCTATAGCGGAGAAATAGAAGGTTATAATGCTCCTGCTTCCCAAACCAAGACTCTTTCAGCCAATGGTTCAATTGTGTTTCAAGTAGACTACACACTTTCTCAAACCACCCTTCCTCTCACTGTTGATTCTTTCCCAGCGGGTGCAACTGTTTATATAGACGAGGTGTTGGTTGGCAAAGCTCCGGTGGTAAAAAAAGTTTCACGCGGCGCTACCCATAGAATCCGCTGTGCTCTTACCGGTTACAATGATTATGTCTACAACTATGTAGTTGCTCCATTTAGTTCTACGGTCAATGCTGTTAAAGGGGACTGGAGGTGTTTACTTACCGCTAATAATGGACAAGCTGTTCCAGCTTCTTCGCCAACGCCCCAACAGTCTTTATCTCCCCAGGAACAGCCAAGAACTATCGTCTTGCCTCAAAACAGAATAGAACAAACAACGTCACCCATAGCTTATCCAGTTCAGGCTAAATCCAAAGGATTTTTCTCTCGTATTTGGCAGTCTATCCTCTCGTTATTTAAAAGGTAGTAGATCTCTAACCCGGGTTTTTAAAAGTACTCTTTACTTTTCTAAAATAGCTCAACCGGAATCCGATTGAGCTATTTTATGTTTTCTGATTTAATGTGAAAATCATGGAAATAAAATCAAAACAGCAGATTCTTCAAAGGCGTAAAGAAATCGAGCAGGAATTAGTCGATTGGCTTCAAGAAACCGGAAGTGAGTTTGGATTAGATGATATTAAAGAAATTATTTACAACGAAGATGGCCAAGACGCCATGACCAATATCATCGCTATGTTTGATACCGGCCAAGGCGCAGTTGAGTTACAAAACATTATCGAAACCATAAACGATGCCTGGAACTACTTTCCCCACAAAATAATCGGTGGCCTTTCTCCTGCCGAGAGAATCCTTGAATATCAAAGCAGAAATTAGTTGTCTATATCCTCGGAAAAACCTCTCTCACCTTCGCTTCGTTTTCTGATATTACCTTTTGATCTGGCTTAATAGCCTCGACATCAATTAACGGGTCTTCTTCGAATAATACTGTTTCTTTTCTGCGGAAAAGTCGATTTTTTACTTTTTTCAACTTCTCCTCAGTATTTGTTATCTTGCGAATGGCTTGATTAAATTCTTCGGCATATTCCCGCAGTGTATCCAGTCGGCCGGAAACATGGTCGGTCATATCTGTTTCGTAAATAGGAGTGAGCATTTTGAAAATGACCTCAAATCCAAGAAGGATGGAGTAACTGTCGATAAATCTTTGTCTGTGAATCATAAATACTTTAGCTATATCAACATTTTTAAATTTAATAAGCGTGTTTCCATCTTTAGTATATTCTTCAAACAAAGTCATTGAATTTAAAAGGCTAGAGATCATCCTGATGCTTAAACCGTACTGGCTAAAGAAAACAGCTTCACCCTTGCTGTTGTGGGGACAGATGAGTAGTTCTTGATCAAGGTGTTCGCCCTCATGTTCGGGGTCATTTTTATCATAAACAATACCAAGATTCGGATCATATGTATCAGCTTGTTTTTTAAATTCGTCTATAAATTCATATTTCCCGCCAAAAGCATAAAGACTCTCCCCTGTAATTACCGAGTCGCTGAATTTTTCAAAAGCCTTTTTCTCGTCAATTTCACCCTTGGGCTGGTCGAGGTCAAGCTTTTCAAAAACCATCATAGCGGCATTAAGCTCGCTATCAATAAGTCCTTTGCTGTATAATTTTTGTTTCCTAGTTTCTTCGGCCGTTCGATTTCTTGCTACCAATTCGCCAGACGCGATATGCTTATTAAGAATTTTCCTGGCTTTGGCTTTAGTTCTGAACCATGATTTTAATAACTCCGAGCTATTGCTAGCTATAAGCGGCATGTATTGCTCTAAGAGGTCATGGTCGAGCCATTTACGGCAAGCCTGGCGGATCATAGTCTTAATATCTGTTTCATTCTCCTTGGCGTACTTTTTCATTGCATCTTCTACTTCTTCGTATAAATCTCTATCTTTGTCATCATCTTGATCTTTTGGCTCGTTATTAATTTCTATCTGGTGAGTTTTGAGAAAATATTTGGCTACTTCCAGGATCGGAATACAGGCAAAATAGTGGAAGAACTGATATTCTTCGGCAAACTTATTGTAGCTTTGTTCGGCCACAAGTTCAGCCAGTTTATCTTTAGCTTCTTCGCTAAGCTCTTTTTTGCCATTATATAAATGGGCAATAACTTCCTCTTGGTCTAGATATTGATGGTCGGTCTCGATGTCCGGATAGAGTTCTTTCATCTGCTTTCGATCCTTATCCTCCAAAAGTTCAAACGCTAACCGATATACAACGTAATCAAAATCCAGGCCTTCCTTGAGTTTAGCCTCTTTTTGTTTTTTGGCGATTTCGGCAGCTCCTTCGATAGTTACTTTCTTTATTCGCTCTAAATTCTTTATGTATAAATTTGCCTGTCTCTGGGAGGAATAAAATATCATCTCGATCATTATCGGTTTTTGCGATAGATAGGCTACTTGGGCATCTTTAAAGGCAAATTCGGCTTCGAGATCCATGCGGCCACTTAGCTTCCAGCCTTCGTTGAGCTGATTCCATTCCCTGGCTTCCTCATTGGTTTGCGCCCGCCAGCTTTCTAGTGCTTCCTTGTCGGCAGAGGTTAAGGCTTCCTTACCGGTCTTAAGTTTTTGAACGTCATTATGAATTAGGAGGAGGTATCTTTCTTTGGGCGTTAGATTCCCTCGACCCAACATATTTGAAATATTTTTCATGTTATTTTCTCTTTTTTAATGCTTGTTCCAAGAATTCGATCCGGTTTTTAAGATCAGCGATCTCCGTAATCTTAGATAACTCCAGGGCTAAGCGAGAAATAGTCCTTGCCCGCTTCAAGGAGGTTTTTCTTTTTGCCACATCCTCAAGCGTCTCAGAAAGTATAGTCGCTGCTTGCTCAATGCTTAATATTTTTTTGTCGTTTTGGTTATTCATATTTATGAATTACATGCCCTCGATAATTTCCATCCAGGCTTTGACTGCCGATGCCTTGCCGGTCTTAGTAGCTTCCCGGTAAAGGGCGGAGACTACATTGGGTGTAAGTTTTTTAGCCCAATCGTGGATGTTTCTCATTAGTCCGCCCATCTCTTCGATCTTTTTGTTCCATTCTGTTAGCGTACCCAGGTCTTTGATCCCGAAACGTTGGGCAAATTCTGTTTGGTTTTTGATACTT
>MGJK01000007.1 GCA_001794215.1 Candidatus Yanofskybacteria bacterium RIFCSPHIGHO2_01_FULL_44_24 | reverse complement strand
AACGTGCTATGCCCATTCTCCCGCCACTTCAGAGGCTCCCTATCTGACGACGCCTCTTACGTGGCGGGTTTTCTGTATTGAAGTAAAAAAGCGGTGGTCGTCGAGATGACAACCACCGCCCCCGCACGCTCCGATCGGAGCTATGCACCTGTCGTACTGGTCGCCTTTGCGACCTTGTTGCGCGCCCGGGTCCGCAGGCTTTACCGATTCTTCGTACGGCCGTGATAACATTTCCCATGTGCAGTGCACGCGCCCGTACGAGTGTGACCGACACGACCCTTGATCTGGGCCTTGTTCACGGTTTGAAACTTGATCGCCTGGAGTTTCTTTCCAGCCATGTCTGCCTCCTGAGGTGAATCCCAAATTCGCATTGGAAACTAGGTGATCGGATTGAGCCCTGACTGTAGGAAGCACCTCTTGTTTATATTGTATCACGACTCTTAGAAAAAGTCAACCCAGCTAAAGCGAGCCAAAAAACGATCCTACCCTGCTGGAGAGTCCACAGAAAATGATCGAATAAACCGACCAGAAGGAGGGAGTAGGCAAGAATTATGAAATAGGGATTATGCTTTAATACTGCCCTCCTAAAACTAAAGAGCAGAAATAAAATAAATGCACCGATACCTAAAATACCGGTTTCAGAGTAAATAAGAAGGTAGATATTATGGACCGGCTGATAGATCCAGTAAGATAGGCTACGACTGTTCTCCATTAACCAATTTACGAAATTACCCGTTCCGATCCCAAAAAGGTTAAAACCTGATTTTAACGATTCCTTATTATAGAAAATGCGCATCGTAACGGCTTCGTCATCGGCGTTTAATTTAAGACGACTCGATACTTCCGGCCAGAATAATGCAAGAAACACACCCGATATAATCAAGGTCATGACAATAAAACCGACCACCGATTTCCTTTTTTCTTTATATTCTTTGAAAATCCAGAGCAATCCGACACCAAGCGATACTCCGCCGATAAAAATTACAGTACGCGAGAAGGTCAGATAAAATCCGAACAGCAAAAGTCCGTAAACCAGAGATATCGGAATATTCAGCAGGCCGGCGGATATTTTTTTACGAAAGAAGAAATAGGCGGCACAAAAAGCAAAAAGGACCAGCAGGAGAAAACCGGCTAAAACATTCGGGTGAGGAGTAGTGCCATATGCTCTGACTACCCTCTCGCCGTATTCATTCAAAAACACAGCCACACCCCTTATCTCGTGGGAAAGGACGCTCTCGCCGAAAAACCAGAGACCAAGGCTTTCCTGCCTGATAAACTGAGCAACGGCAACGCCTGCCTGGAATACTCCCCCCCAAATTAAAACCAGCAGAGACCAGAAATGATCAAATCTATAGATTGCATAATATTTGATATAGAGGTACAGCAGGACAAATTCGATCAGCTTTAAAAGGCTATAAAAACTTAGGTAGAAAGCCGACGAATTTTTGATAGAAATAGCTGATATAATTACGAATAACACTAAGTAAAAATCGGGGTTTTTGAAAATCTGCCATTGAATACTTTTTGTAAATTGAAAATTAAAAATTAAAAAATTATAACCTTTGGCCGCCCACAATAAAAGCAACAGGGCAATCAATATATCTGTCCCGTAAACCACCACCGCCTGCCACTCATTGAACATCCACCCCGGATAATACAAAATTTTCCTTATCTGAAAAGGGACGGAGAACAGGAAAAAACAGAACAGATAAACTTCGATTTTTTTATAGCTAAGGGGCATACTTGACAGACTACCTTAATTTATTTATGCTCTACCCACAGATAGAGTTCATCGGGAGCAAAACATGAAGGATTTCCATCTCATTGCTGGCTTCTTTTCGGCCGTATCTGCCGGAGTCAGCGGCTTTTTGGTAGCCTTCTCAGCTCTTGCGTCAAATACAGTAAACAGCGCTCCGATAATCGTCTGTATGATTTCGCTTGCCCTGGCCATGATTTTTATACCTACCAGTAGAAGAATGTATGACCTGGAAGCGGAGACAGAGCAACTAAGGGACGAAAGAGATAACCTAAAGGCCAAGATAGGAGAATTAAATCATTTCATAGGCACACAGAAAACAATATAGGGCCAGCCTATGCCTCACATAAATGTGAGGCTTCTTATTTTCTCTAACACCCTAAAACCCGCCGGCAAATTTGACTAAAATAGCATAGACGGCAAGAAAAATGGCCGTGGTAAGGAGCAAGACCAAGAAAAAATTATGATGCTTCTTGGGGGCGGGGCTCGGTTTTGGATAATTAAGTTCGTCCATAATCGGCAAGGATATTTTACCTCACGAAAAGGGCATAAACAACTCCTCCGGCGAATATAGCCATCAGGAGATAGAGAAACCAGGCCGGAATGGAAAGGCTGTACTCGGGCACCCTATCCCCTTTCGTTTTAGCTTTAATAAAGGTCTTGATCAGGATAATAGACTCAATACCTATACCCAGGGAGCCGGCTAAACTGATAACATCAACGAAGCTCCTCAGCCCGCCAACGAACAACACAAATGGTAAAATTACCACCATCAGCCAGGCCTTAAATCTTGAGATGCCGTAATCCAAAGAAAAGGTGTCCAACAATATCGACCCGAGCATGATGAACGATGTGCTGACCGCGAGTATCCCGAATAAGGAACCAAGAAAAACAATCTTTCCGCCCAACGGCTCAATCAGTCCATTGATGGCATCGGGTGAAGTAGCAGCTCCGGAGATTCCCAGAATAGTCAAAGCAAAGGCTAAATACAAAGCACCGGTTACCAAAACTCCTATGGTAATCGATTTCTTCAGCTTATTTTCCTGGCCGGAAAGAATATCCCGCTGGATCGGTACGGCTGCCATGCCGGCAAAAGCAAAAAGCAGGACTCCGTACGGAAGAAACCAAGATTTCCAGTCGGTATACTGAAAATTCTCAATATTAATGTGGGGAACACCCAAGATGACGACCATTATGACCACTCCGATAAACAAGCTCATCAGGAAAAACTCCACCCAAGCAACCGTTCTGTGGCCCGCAAGGACGAAGAACGATCCGATTATAAAAAACCAGGTACTGTATCCGCCGGGCGTAAGCTTAAAAAACGAAGACAGAATATTATTCAAAAAATCGCCGGCGATTATTATATACGCCAAAAGAGCTCCATAAGTTCCCAGGAGTATGGAAAATAATATTATCCTTTTAAAAACCGGGCCGAGATAAAAGTTGGTATAACCGACCAGCTGATGCGGAGCCGAGGTCCTTAATACTATTTCTCCGTAAAGAAGATTTATGATCAGGGTAAAGAACCCGATCGCGGCTAAAAATAAAAATCCGATCAGTAAGCCGGATTTAGAAAAAGCGAACGGTATGCCGAAAACACCGACCCCCACCATCGTACCCACCAAGATGGCGGTCGCATGTAAAAAGTTCCTGTTCATTGTTTAGTAGGAGGCTTCCTTTTCCGTGGAATCGTTTTTGGACTGAGGATCATGGGGATCGTGATGGTCGCCGTGAAAATCATGCTCTTGGTCGTCGCCGCTCTTCAACACTCCGTATATCCCCTGACCCTTGTACCTGATGTCCTGGTTCAGGTACTTCTCTAAGAGCCAGAGAAGGCTTAATACCAAATAGGAAATGGCCGTGGTCGCGATTGCTTGGCCTAAAAACCCGAAGCCCGTCGCTATGCCTATTGCCGCAACAACCCATAAACTCGCCGCCGTAGTTGTGCCCTCGACTCTGTGCTCTCTCCGAAGAATCGCTCCGGCGCCGATAAAACCGATACCGACCACGACATTGGCGATAAGATGATAATCGAAGCCCCTTACTCCGTTGATACCCGGGTAAGTCTCATAAATGGAGATGGAAGAAAGAGTAAGTAAAGCCGCACCGAGCGAAACAAGAGCGTGAGTCCTCATTCCGGCGACTTTGCCCGACCGTTCGCGCTCAAAACCTACTACGGCTCCGAGCAGAGTAGCTATCAAAAGCCGGTCAACGCTCTTGAAATCAATCACCGACAATATATCCGATATAAATTCCATAAGACTAAGATTAAGATATTTTAGAACTTAAAACAATGAAAATTATAAACACCCCCGAAAAATAGCGATGAAGTATCTTCGTCGACGGACCTACGCCAGTATCTTGTCGAGACTATAGTAAATAAATTCCCATGTTTTATAATCTTATCGTACGATAAGATTATAAAACATGGGATTAAAATTTTTGACTGGTCATGCGAGGTAATATCCAAAAATCAAAACAAAAACAACAGCCCAAGCGAGGCCGTAATCCATGAAGGGATTTACGGAAATCGACTGGATTGAGTAAAAGGAGAAATTTCAGCTCGCCTCGCCGAAGCCTACGGCAGAGCGCGGGTAGAAATTTACTCCGTGCCCTTTATGGACTATGGCCAAGAATCTTTATGGCGTGATTCGACGTCCTAAAAACAGCCCTATCTCAGGGCTGTTTTTAGGACGTCTTCCATGGTTTTAGCGAAAACGAATTTCATGTCCCGTCTGACTTCCTTGGGAATATCATCCATGTCTTTTTTGTTTTCCAGGGGCAGAATTGCAACTTTAAGCCCGGCTCGATGAGCGGCTAAGATTTTCTCCTTGACTCCCCCAATCTCCAAAACTTTCCCGCGTAAAGTTACTTCGCCGGTCATGCAAACTTCTTTTTTGACCGGTTTCTTAAGAAATAAGGAAACCAAAGCCGTGGTCATCGCCGTACCGGCGGAGGGTCCGTCTTTCTTGATCGCACCGGAAGGCACGTGAATATGAATATCGTCTCTATTGAAATCTTCTTTGACCCCGCTTTTAGCCGCTCTGGCCCGGGCAAAACTCAATGCCGCCTGAGCCGATTCTTTCATCACCGCTCCCAGTTGACCGGTCAAAATCAATCTTCCTTTTCCGGGCATCTTGCTAACTTCGATTGAGAAAACCTCGCCCCCGACAGGCGTCCAGCCTAAACCGGTTACAACTCCCACCTCATCCTGAGTTTCGGCGACTTGGTGAGAAAACCGGGCCGGACCAAGATACTTATGCAGAAGATCGGAATTTAAAACCACTTGACGCTTAGATGACGTTTCAACTAATTTCCTCGTAACCTTTCTGAGAATCGAGGCCAACTGCCTTTCAAGATCACGCACGCCGGCTTCACGGGTATGCTTCCTTATAACATCCGCCAGGACAGAATTAGGAATAGAAATGGAATTCTTCTTTAACCCATGGTCTTTATAGAGCTTGGGAATAAGAAAGTCGCGGGCAATATGTAATTTTTCATCTTCCGAGTATCCCGGAAATTCTATAACTTCAAGCCTGTCTCTTAAAGCCGGAGGGATCGTATCCAAAATATTGGCCGTGGCCACAAAAAGCACATCGGATAAATCAAAAGGAATTTCCAAATAATGGTCGGAGAAGGCATGGTTCTGCTGAGGATCAAGCGCTTCCAAAAGCGCCGCCGACGGATCGCCCCGAAAATCGATGCCGACTTTATCTATTTCGTCGAGCATAAAGACGGGGTTTTTAACTCCAGCATTATGAATCCCCTGAACAATCCTTCCGGGCAAAGCTCCGACATAAGTCCTTCTGTGGCCTCTTATTTCCGCCTCATCGCGCAATCCGCCCAAAGAAACCCTCACGAATTTGCGGCCTAACGCCCTGGCTATAGACTGGCCGATCGAAGTTTTACCAGTTCCCGGCGGACCGACAAGGCATAATATCGGACCCTTCATCTTGCCAACCTGTTTTTGAACGGCTAAATATTCTAAAATCCTTTCTTTTACTCTATCCAGCCCGTAGTGGTCGTCATTCAATATCTTCTCCGCTTCTTTTAAATCAATTTTTTCTTTTGTTTTCTTTGACCAGGGCAATTCTACGAGCCAATCAAGATATGTCCTCAGATAAGAGGCTTCGGGATTAAACGGCGGCATCTTACCCAATCGATTAAGCTCTTTCATGGCTTTGCCGTGGACCTCCTTGGGCATATCCGCAGCGCTGATTTTGTCTTTAAGCATATTGATCTCGTCCCGGTCGTCCTCCACTCCTAATTCCTTCTCTATGCTCTTCAGCTGTTCCCGCAGGAAAAGCTCTTTCTGCATTTTGCCGATTTGTTTCTTGGTCTCTTTGGCTACGTTTTTTTCGGCCTCCAAAATCTCAAGTTCCCGGCCGAGAAGAATATTGAGCCGTTTCAGCGCATCCAAAGCCCGGTCTGTTTCCAGAATATGCTGCTGATCCTGAATCTCTAAGTTCAAGTTTATGGTAACAAGGCTGATAATCTGTTCCACGTCTTTCAGCTGATTCATCATATAAACGATCTCCGGCAGAATATTGGCAAACGGCTTCATCTCCGAAACGCTCCTGAACTGATCGACGACTAAGCGCATCAGGGCCTTTTCTTCCAAGTTAATCTCGTTTCCATTTTTCATTAAAACCGGTTCGGCCGTCACTTTGAAAAACGGCTCCTTTGCCGTAAAGCTGATAATCTTCGCCCGAGTAAGGCCCTCAACGTCCACTTTCGATGAGCCGTCAGGGAGCTTGAATACTGAAACGATCCGTCCGATTGTTCCGGTCGTAAATAAATCTCTTTCACTGACATTATCCTCGATATTTTTTTGAGTAACAAAAAAGATGAGCCTGTCTTTGGCCATCGCATGATCGAGAGCTCCGACCGACTTGGATCTTTGGACTATGAGAGGAATGACTACCCGAGGAAACAAAACTGTGTTTTTGAGGGCGATTAGGGGGAGCTCTTGAGGGATAAGAATATTATTTACCCTGAAATTTGCCATATTTTTATTTTTAAAAAGACTTATTCATCTGACTCGCCTGTATGCAGAGGAAGTTCTTTTCTCTCTTTACTGATCAGGTCGATAAGTTTAGCGATCAGCTTTTTAGGATCGGCGTCGTAGACTATCTTCCCTTCTCCGCGATGAGCTTTTTCAACAATATGTTTTATTTCATCAGCCATGCCTCCGGTTCCCAAAAGAATACCTGTAGGCTTTTTATCTTCGAAGGCTATCGTAAATTCGTTGAGGGTGCCCATTCTTCCGCAAATAACCACCACGGCATCGGCCATGCGGGTTAACAAAAGGTTCCGGCCAGAATACTCAAAACCGGTAAACATAATGTAGTCAAATTGATCCGTCGGCAAATGATATGTTTTTACGTGGCTGGCTAAGCTTGCCGCTGGAGATATCCCGATGGAAATGCCGCCGGCCTCCTTCGCCCCCTTAGCCGCCCAATAAGGTATGCCGGTCGTAGCTCCGGTAAACAAAATCCCGTTCTGATTGACTATTTCCCTGCCGACTTCTTCGGCTTTAAGGTGGGCATCCGGCGCGCACAGTCCTGTTTCCGCCGCTCCTGAGACAACAAAGGAATATTTCATCCCGTTAAAGACAGGATGCGACCCAGCCGCATCCGTGCCAAATTAATTTTATCTATTAGTCCCGTTTAGATTTTCTAATCACCGCTTACGAAATATGCTTGCTCAGAATGTCTCTAACGGGATCATGCTGCCATAGTACATTAAATTTTAGCCAAAATCAAATATACAAAATCGGACCAGGGGGTCCGATAATAACTAACAGGCGCTTACGTTACGAAAGCCGAGGCCAGACTGATCAACCCGCAACCTAACCAAAACCATCCAAAAAATTTGCTACCCTGACTGAACTCGCTATACGAACCCCAAAAAGCAAGCACCGCCATAGCCACCAGAAAGCCCATCTTCCTTCTCTCTTTGTCTTAATCAAAATGTATGATGATCATAACTAAATAATATTAATTTGTCAATAGTCGCGGGTAGTCAGGTTCACCCATGTTTGGAGGTCTCACCTCCAAACATGGCTCTCCAAACATGGCGCAAAGTACTAAGCGAAGCTTTAGCCCATAAAGGGATTACAAAAAACCAAGGCGAAGCCCCTTGTCATTCTGAAGCATTTGAGACCCCGAAACCGCTCAAGCGAGGCTATAATCCATAAAGGGATTTACGGAGGCCGACTGGGCCAAGTAAAAGTAGTCTCTCTACAGTTCAAAACTATCCCCTTGGCTGGGTACAACCGCTTCTATGGCCTGCCGATCGATGATTTTTTGGGTCAGTATGGTGCTCGAATTTTCCTCTCCCTGGACTACGAAAACCTTTTTCAACCGTCCGCCTTCAGCGGCAACCCTCACCCACTTAAGCAGGGTGTCCTGATCGGCGTGGCCGGAATATCCTCCGATGGCTTTTATCTTGCATCTTACCGGCACGGATTTACCGAGAATCGTCACATCCTTTGAGCCGTCCATCAGCTTCTTTCCCAGCGAACCGTCAACCTGATAATTAACGAACAAAACAGTCGAATTGGGATCAGGCAGATATTCCTGCTCATGGTACAGTATCCGGCCGCCGTTAGACATGCCTGACCCGGCCATTATAATCTTTGGACCTCTGGCCTCTTTTATCTTTTTGGATTCTTCGACGCTCCGCGTGAACGTTAAGCCGGGGAAATTGAATATATCGTCTCCGGACTCGATAAGATGAGCGGTTTCCTGATTGAAATAATCGACATACCTTTTATATATCTGAGTTAAATCGATGGCTAAAGGCGAATCAAGGAAAACGGGAACTCTCGGAATGTGGCCCTGCTCAATCAGCTCATTCAGTTCATACAAAAGCTCCTGGGCTCTTTCTATCGCAAAAATGGGAATCACTAACGTTCCTTTACTGGCAATGGTATCTTCAATAATTTTTTCCAGTAAGCCCTTGCGGATGCTTTTATCTTCATGGATGCGCGAACCGTAAGCAGACTCAATAACGAGGTAATCGGCATCTTTCGGAAAATAAGTTAATTTCAAAAGAGGACTGGGCGGATTGCCGATATCGCCGGAAAAATAAATCTTTGAACGCTCGCCGTTTTTATTTTCAAACTCAATCTCTAAAACGGCCGACCCGAGAATGTGTCCGGCATCGTGAAAAGTCACCTTGACTCCATCGACGCTGACGGACCAGCCGTAATCCACGCCGGTTATGAGAGAAATTGCATTGTGCATGTCGTCAGCTCCAAAAAGAGGCTCATGGCCGTCTTTCTTGGCTTCGTCCTTTATTAGGCTGAGGGAATCGGGAAGAGTTTTAGTGACTATATCCACTGTCGGCTTGGTGGCAAATATCTTCCCGCGGAAACCGCTTTTATATAATCTCGGCAGGCGTCCCACATGATCAGCGTGGCCATGAGTTAAAAACACAAAATCAATTTCCTCGGCTTTATACGGAAACGGATCGTAATTTAAAGTCTCGGCGAATTTCGATCCCTGAAAAAGTCCGCAATCGATCAGCATTTTTGATTTACCCGTATCCAAAAGGTAGTTGGCTCCGGTAACGATTTTTGCTCCTCCGTAGAAAGATAGCTTCATCCCGTTAGAGACAGGATGCGACCCAGCCGCATCCGTGCCAAATTAATTTTATCTATTAATCCCGTTTAGATTTTCTGGCCGCCGCTTATGGAATATGCTTACATAGAATGTCTCTAACGGGATCCATAAAGTCAATAAAGTTCATAAAGTGAAACTTTATAAACCTTAAGAACTTTAAAACTTTTAACTCCATCGGTTACCTTGTTTCTTTAATCAGATTAAAGAAACAAGGTAACCGATGATGGTCATCGTAGCAATCGGCGGCAATGCGGCCATCGCTCTTTTCTGGGACTGATTAATAAAAATAAGATGAGTTAAAAAAACTCCCGTCAAAGCGAATGCTCCGGTAATAATCGAGGCCCTGATAGAAATCGGAGCCAAAGAGCTGACCATGATTATCGGGAGGCCGATATCTCCCGATCCTAAAATCATAAACCTCTCGCCGATCTTTTCTCGGGCAGTCGATTGGTGAGCCAGGAAATCTTTGAAATCAAAGGGAATGACAAATCCGAAAATCGCACCGCTCTCAACCATCCCCCGGGCCATGTGAACCATGTGGCGCGTGGCATAAACTGCAATAATGTCATAGAAAGAAAGAACGACCAGAATGGTCACCCCGGCCTGGGGCGAAATGCTTATTCCTAAAATACTTGAGATTCCGGCGACACCCAAAATTATTCCCAAATTATGAACCAGAACATTTCTAAAAAACATGAATACGGCGGTCATCGCAAGACTGGAAATCAAAGCCCACCCGGCAGACATAAAAATCCCGAAAACTACCTGAGAACCGGAAAAAACAACCAAGACAAGGAAAAATCTGAACATCCATCGGGCAATGCTCTTAAACCGGAACAAGATGAAGGAAACCGCCAAAAAAACCCCCAAATAAATGAGCATATTCCTCCATGAAAAAGATACGGGCTGGATATCGCCCACGTCCACTAAAAATGAGTAGCTATAGGCCGTGAAAATGCCGAGGCTTAAAGCGCCGGCAAAAAGAATTAATTCTTTGAAAAAAATGTCGAGCTTGAGCATAGAATATTATGGATCCAGCCAAGGCTTATCGGGATACCTGACGATCAGCTGACGGTATCCTCCTTTCAGTAAAGATATGTCGATCTTGTTTCTCTCGGCCCAAGATTTTATCTCAAGGCGCTCTGACGCCGAAATTAATTTTATATCCGAACTGCTGGAAGCCAAGACATCCATATCGGAGTTAAAGTTTTGCATAGTAATGAATAAAATACTAACGAAAAAAGCGGTCAAGATGCAAATATAAACCGCTCCGGACCAAGACTCAATCCTGAATGTTGCGTAGTTCTTCATCTTACTATAATAGTGCCTTTTTCCTTCGGGCCATTGTCATTATAATAACCAAAGATGCCCTTGGCGGCAAAAGTAAAAGAAAAATAACTTCCTTGGGGTATATCGCCGATACTGTCAAAACCGGGAAGATAGTTCATGTCCTTGTCGGACACTATTCGAATCGGAAAAAAACCTTCATTCTTAAATCTGACCGTGTCGCCGGCGTGAATCCTCAGGTTTGTCGGACTGAAAACTCCTCCCTTATACGACACCGTATATATCCGCGGAAGACGGGTTTCAATCGGTTCGATAATCTCAGCTTTGGGCGTGGCCGTAGCGGCTATGCCGGCGTTTCCTTTCTCTAAAATTCGGATCGATAAAGCCAATGAGAAAAGAGATAAAACAATAAGCATCCAAAAGAGCCCCGGTCCGTTGATAGGTTGAATGATTCTTCGTCTTTTTACTATCAATTGCGCTTCCGGTTCCATCCCAGGTAATGAAGGTTCCGACTATCTAGGGGCTTTGATTAAGCTCTGAAATAGGCGGTGACTATTTTAATATATTGATTCCAGGTTAGATTTACCAAGCAATAGAAAAGCATTCGGAACTTCTACTACCTGGCATTGCTCCCACTATCTTAACATAATATTAACGACTAAAAAACCAGGAGCAGAGGCTCGGGCTTCGTGCTGAATAAGCACGGCCCGAGCCTCTGCTGCCTGGAAAATTTCAAAAAGAGTCCTGCGTCTTATCGATAAGCGCAGAAACCTTTGATTTGGTATTTCCTAAAGATTCGCAACTGCCGAGGCATTCTCTGAAAGCCCAGCGGCGCATACCGGAATCAGGAATCCTGCCAAGAAGCTTCTGAAGATTGCCGTTATGGAAAATTTTCTTTTCAGGATCGGCCATCGCTTCTCCGAAAATGATAAAAAGCATCATATATCTGGCCAGGTTGACCGCCCGTTCAAGGCTTTCTCCTCCGAAACATCTCATCCATTCCCTCTGCAACTTGGCCACGCTCTCTTTTTTCTCCATAAACGACCGGCGTTCATTATGGAACTTCAGGAATCTTTGGATATCAGCCGTATGGAGGCTGCAGACGCTGAGCCAGTCGCGCGAAATCACCTCGGCGTTGGAATTAAATATTTTGGCATGAATCGAATCTATATTCTCCCATACCTCGACGATCGTCATGTTAAAAAATAAAAAATGCCAGGCCTGATGGGGCTTCTGACGCCATGGAAATAAATTGAATTGAGTGCTCGATCCACCCCGAGACGAAGGAATCATATGATGCGGACTGACGTTGGTCAGAATCGGCCTGAACAACCTCTTCAGTCTTGCCTTATATGGTTCATTCTGAATGGGCAGATGAGCTCCTTTTCAAGGGACTTCACTGCCGTGGATAGTACAATAAAACAAAAAGCGGGTCAATGACCCGCGGAACAAGACTAAATGCCTGTCGACAAGAACTTCTCTGAAGAATCGGCGAGAATCAGCAGAGCAAAGACAGCAAGGACAAGAATCACGAAAAAAAATCTCTGTAGACGGGGGTTGTCGCAACATTCAACCAAAACAATCACGACAAGCGCAACCACCAAGAACAAAAGAAGGAAGATGAACCCAAAAACCAATAACCCCATCTTCGCCCCTACTCGAGCTTGAGCTTTTTGTAAGCACCGGATTTAGTCACCACAAGCTTTTTGCCCGCCGGATTTACCTTTCCGTCGAATCCGGATAGCGGAACTTGGCAGAACACCAAGTGGTCACCATCGTGATCTTTCATTTCAACCAGTAAATCAACCCTATCTTGTTCAACCACAACCGCTTTTACTACATATTCGCCCGGAGGCATGTTTGTAATGGGGCTGCCCTTGGCATCTGAGCCAACGGAACAAATGACAAGAATAAAGGTGGCTATGCCCAACACGAAACACCCAATTGCTGAACCATCTTTACCCTCGTCTTGGAACACATGCGATAATACCAAGGACAGAAAGGCACAAACGGTAAGAAGAATAAACAAACCCCAGTGAAAATCCATCCCCGCCTCCGTTTTTATTGTAAAAGTTCGCGGACAATGTCGCGGTCTGACCAGGGGACTTTTTTCCCTCCGGCCACGGCCATAGACATTTCCGACCCCTTTCCCGTAATTACAACAATATCATGATCTTGAGCCAATGTCAACGCCTTCTTAATTGCTTCTTTGCGATCAAGTATTTTTGAAAATTGAAAATTGGAAATTGGAAATTGCGATGAAAATCCAGACAAAATCTGATTCAAAATTTCTTCTGGATTTTCGTCGTACGGGTCTTCGTCCGTCAAAATTATCTCATCGCAATACTCGGCCGCGATTTTCCCGAATTCCGGCCTCTTCCACTTGTCTCTCCCCCCTCCGGCCGCCCCCAGCACACAGATTAACCTTCTTTTCATTGGAAATTGGAAATTGGAAATTGGAAATTCCAGACCCTTACGTAGTGTTGCATAAACACTACGTAAGGAGTCTGGCGTATGTGCATAATCCACCACAACCGAGAACGGCTCTCGCTGAATAAACTCCATTCTTCCGGGAATACCTTTGATAGACTCCAGGATTGGCTTAGCCGTCGGCAAATCTATCTTGTACATCGCTCCGACCGCCAAAACCGCCAAGAAGTTATAAACATTAAACTCTCCCGACAGAGAAGTATTGAAGCTCGTTCCGTAAACATCGAATGAAGACCCGGCATTTGAGAGTTTTATATTTTCCGGCACTATATCCCCTCTCTTGAGCCCGAAAAATATTTTATGGTTCGATAGAAAAACTGAAAATGATTCCACATAAGGATCGTCGGCATTCAAAACATGGATATTCGAAGTCCGCTTGAATAACTCGGTTTTGGCTGTTTTATAATTTTCAAATGATCCGTGGCTCTCGATGTGTTCTTTGTGGAGATTGGTAAATACGGCGCAGTCAAAATCTATGCCAAGATGTCTTTTTTGCTTTATGCCTTCCGAGGTTACTTCCAATACGACGAACTCACAGCCGACCTTTTTGGCTTCATACAAAAACTTCTGAAGTTTAAACCGGCCGGGCATGGTCATTTTAAGATTGTTAGGCCACTCCTTATCTTTGATCTTAAAACCCAAAGACCCTACGGCCGCGACCTTATAACCCGCGCCTTCCAATAACTTAGAGGTCAAGAAAACTACCGTTGACTTACCTTTTGTTCCGGTGACTCCTATCACCTTCATCGAACGCGACGGAAATCCGTAAACCAAAGCCCCCAAGTAAGCCAATCCGGCATGGTAAGCCGGCGCAAGAAAATTAAAAACCGATTTGGGAATCAGTTTTTTGATCAGGCGCAGTATTTTATCTATAAAACCCTCTCTGAACATAAATTAATCTTCTCATAACTCGGACAAAAAAAGAAGCCCCATAGGCTTCATGAATTAGGCACTAACTCTTTAAAGAACCAACACACGACATACAACGAGACGGCCAAACAGAGCAAGCCGATTCCGCCGCCGACCAGGCCCCAGTTGTGAAGGGCGAGGCCTCCGAAAGAAATCGCTCCCAGAAGATGCATCTCCCGGTATCTCGGGGGTTTATCTTGCCTAAAAAACCCCAGAAAATAACTTGCGCCGACACAGGCCTGAAAAAATCCCCAGTCATTCAAAAGTAAACCCCCGACAACGCCCAGTAGCATGAGGCTCATCCCCAAAAGAGCCTCCGTAACAGCACTCAGTCCGCGCATGGCATCCTCTCTTCTTCAATTCGAACAGCAGAGGTAGAGTAAAATATTAAAATCGAATCGTCAAGCACCCGCCCAATCAGAGTATTTTACGAGTCAGATTATACATAAAGTACCAGAACCTTGAGACGGGCAGGTCAAATGAACCGGGATATTCCACTATCTTTCCTCCGCTCTGTCCGTGCTTCAGTGAACCAAGCCAGCCAAGTTTAAAACGGGTTACTCCCGGCCATTTTTTAGCGTCGACGCCCCAAAGATCATAGTTTAAAAATTTCTGGCTCTTGGCCCATTTCATAATTTCCCAATGCATTAAATACGGCGCCATCAAACTGGCGTAATTTCGATCCATGGCCCCGTGAAGATAATAGGCCGTACCTCCGTAGGTCATAACAATTGCACCGGCGATGGGTTTGGTTTCAAAATACATTAAAAACATCTTGGCATTTACGTCCTTACTTCTTCCCTCTTCAACGGAAAAAAACTCCAGAAATTTTTTATAGTAATCTTTGCTATGGGTGTTAAAGTTATCTTTTTTTGCAGTTTGCTTCAAAAGATCCCAGAACACGTCCAAATTCCTCTCGTCTTTAAAAATAATCCCCTTTTTCGAAGCTAAGCCGATATTATATCTTGTTTTCTGATGCATCTGCGAAAGAAGTTCTTCTTCTGATAGGGCTAAGTCAAGAACCACAGTCCTGTTGGGTTGAATTCTTTTGACTGACCGCCTGAAACCGCGACGATAGATAAGCTCCATTACAATGTCGGAAAAAGGCTCTACCTTGACCAGAATAGACTTATTAATCCGTCCAAGATCTTTAATATAAGCCAAGAAGCTAACCAGCTGGCCCTGAAGACCGCCCCTTATGTCATCAAAAGAAAGAACCGGCCCATGAGGTATGTAGAGATAATTCTTTCCGAAAGGCAGATCGTGCCGAATAATGTTGGCCTGAATTTTCCCGTTATCAAACCGCCAGGTTTTTCGTCCGATGCGAGTTTGGAAATCCAGCCACTCTTTCGTTTGCAGAAAAGACTTCAACGTCATATCATTATTTTAGCATTAATCGACCTGCCAAGGAACTACTGCTCGTAAGTCTTCATGCCTTCAGCACGGCTCCGGTCCGCAGGCGATTCCCTGGAAGTTCCTCCAGTGAACCTTCGCCTTGACCAGCGCCGGACCTCACCTATGTGAGCCCCTCGCAATCAGAACCATGCATTGCTTCGGGGTCTCAAATACTTCAAACATGAAGACTTACTCGCCTATAATCGAGATTTGTAATGTTGCCGGCCCTTCGGCGATGTGTTTAGTCGATGGGGATTTGCGCAGGCTCCTATTTAAAACGTTAAGCGAGACTTTAACCTATGAAGAGATTTACGAAAAATTATAACGAAACCTTGGCTGACGAGAGGACTTACGCAGGCTTTTTGTTCAAACACTAAGCGGAGCCTTAACCCGGTGAAGGGATTTACGGAGGCCGACTGGGCCGAGTAAAAGGCAAGATTTTAGCAAAAATCTATGCCGTGCCCTGAACGGGTTAAGGCGGAGCGACTTTATGCCGTGCCCTGAATGGTCAAGGCCGAGCAATTAGTTATGGCTTGGGAAAGGATAGCTAAACCCCTCGCAACTTCCTAAATGGCAAAAACCAAAAAATATTATCTGTTGGGGATCGGCGGAATTGCTATGGTCAATTTGGCCGGGCTTTTGAAAGAGAAGGGCCACATTGTATCCGGTTCGGACTTGGGAGTTTTCGGACCCTCGGCTTTGATTTTGAAAAATCTTAAAATCCCCTACTTTAATTCCTACAAGGCATCCAATGTAAAGAGTTACAAGCCCGACGCAGTTGTCATCGGCAACGCCATATCAAGGGGTAACGAAGAATTGGAATGGGTTCTGGAAAGCGGCACCGTATACAAATCCATGCCCGAAACAATACGCGAAGAATTGGTTCAAGGTAGAACTTCGACTAGACTCAGTTCAAAAAAAGCTATTGTCGTAACCGGGACCAGCGGCAAAACCACCACCGCTGCCCTGATCTCTTGGATACTCCACCGCAATAAGCTCGCCCCGACCGCGTTAGTCGGAGGAATAATTAAAAATTTAGACGCCGGATTTTTATATGGAAAGGGAGATTATATCGTTCTGGAAGGCGATGAATACAATTCTTCTTTTTATGATTCCTGCCCCAAATTCCTTCACTACCAGCCATACATTGGCATTGTAAATAATATAGAGCAGGACCATGTCGATATATATCCGACGGTTGATGATATCATCAAAGCTTTCAGAAAATTCATTAAGCTGATCCCCCGCAACGGCCGTCTGATTCTGAATAAAGAAAATGCCAATGCATTCGGACTTAAGCCCTTTGCCCAGTCTGAAATTGATACTTTCGGGAAAAACGGGAATCTTTCGGCAAAAAATATAAAATATGATGAAAACGGCATCAGCTTCGAGGTCTATGCCGAGAAAAAAACACTCGGCCGGGTCTCAAGCCCTCTTTTGGGCAGGCACAACGCTGAAAACATCCTTGCCGCCACGTTAGCCTGTCTCCGGGTTGGTCTGACATTTGCACAAATAGCCAAAGCCTTGGAGAAATTTCACGGAGTTAAAAGAAGGCTTGAAATTATCCATCAAAACTCCAAGATGAAAATCATAGATGATTTCGCTCACAACCCGGAAAAGGTCGCCGCTTCTCTCTCGGCATTAAAAATGCACTTCCCGAAAAGCCGGTTAATCGCAATATTCGAACCGCGAACGGCTTCTTCGAGAAGAAAAGTGTTCCAATCCAAATATCCGGACTCTTTCAAGCCGGCAGATACGGTGTACATCGCCGAACCGTTCAAAAAAGAACTGATATCGGCGCAAGAAGTATTCTCGAGCAACAAATTAGCCGAAGATCTTAAGAAACGAGGGGTCGAGGCCCATGCCCTGAAAGGGGCGGACGAAATAATCACCCATCTTTCGACTGCTATAAAGCAAAAAAATAATAAACACACCATCATATCGGTCATGACTAGCGGAGAATTCGATAATATCCATCAAAAACTCATCAAGTCCCTGAATTAACTCTTTCTAAACAGCCTATCAACTTATCAAGTATTGCTCTCTGATGAAAATTAGGGCTATAATTCTTACGACGTGACTGAAAAAACATCCGTAAAACTACCGCCCCAGAGCCTCGACGTCGAAAAATCCATTCTCGGTTCGGTTTTGATTGACCGGGAAGCGATGCATAAGATAGTCGACTTCCTTTCGCCGGCTGATTTTTACAGCCGGGCCCATCAGATAATCTACGAGGCTATGCTATCTCTTTTTGAAAAGCATGAACCGATAGACGTCCTCAGCCTTTCAAATAATCTTGAGGAAAAAGGTTGCTTAGACGACGTAGGCGGATCAAGCTATCTCGCATCCCTTGCCGGTTCCGTGCCAACGTCGGCCCATATCGCAAACTACGGGAAAATAGTCCAGAGAAAAAAGATGCTCCGCGACCTCATAAGCGCCGCTCATGATATCGCCGGCATGGGGCATCAAGAAGATGAAGACATTGAAAGCCTTCTGGATACGGCCGAAAAGAAAATATTTTCAGTTTCCCAAAAATCTTTAACTCATTCTTTCGCCCGCTTAGGAGGCAACCTGAACGAAGCCATGGAAAGGATAGCCAATCAGGACAGCGGAGCCATGAGAGGCCATCCTACCAAGCACCGATACCTTGATAATACCCTGGGCGGCCTCCAGAAATCAGATCTGATTATTTTAGCCGCACGGCCTTCCGTCGGTAAAACGGCTTTTGCTGTTGATATAGCTCTGAAAGTCGCCGAACAGGACATCCCGGTCGGAATATTTAGCATGGAAATGTCCATGGATCAGGTTGTTGACCGATTTATCGCGGTTAAATCCGGTGTAAGCCTCTGGAAACTTCGAACCGGAAAACTCTCCCACGAAGGAGACGATTTTCTGAAAATCACCACTGCCTGTGATAATCTTAAGAAAATGCCCATATTTATAGATGACGGCTCTTCTCCGAATATTCTCCAGATGCGAGCCATGGCCCGGAGACTACAGGCGGAATTCGGCTTGGGTCTTTTGGTGGTGGACTATCTCCAGCTGATGACCCCCCGAAGAAGCTATGACAATGCCGTTCAACAAGTTACGGAAATTTCCCGAGGCCTAAAAGGTTTAGCCAAAGAACTTAATATACCAATTATAGCCATATCTCAGCTATCCCGAGCGGTAGAACAGCGGGAAGGCCATAAGCCAAGATTATCTGATTTAAGAGATTCGGGATCCATAGAACAGGACGCCGACGTAGTTATGTTCATCCACAGGGACGATAAGACAAATTACGAAAAAGCTAAAGAGCAGAACAAACTGAACACCGCCCAGCTAATAATAGCCAAACACAGAAATGGACCGACCGGAGAGGTTGATTTCAGAATCGATCCGGATAGCTTGAGATTCATGGAAATAGATAAGAGCCGCCAGGAAGAAGTTTTCACTTTTTAAAAAGAACGGGCCCTACGAATGGGCCCAGATAGCAACGAACACGAAGACGGTCGGAATAACGATCAGAACGAAAGCGAGGAACTGCCTTTCTCTCTTGGACAAATCCATGTCGCCTCCATGTTGACATTATATCAAATAATTAAATAAAAGTCAAGGATGAATGCCCGCTTCAAAAACATGGTAAAGCTGCTCCAGAAACTCCCCGGCGTAGGCCCCCGGCAGGCCGCCCGTTTTATTCTGGCACTTCTTGAAAAAGACCATTCCGAATTACGGGAACTGGGACAGGCCATCTCGAACCTTAAAAACGAGGTTAGGCTGTGCGGAGAATGCTTTAATGTGTCCGAGGACGAATCCTGCGATATTTGTTCCGACTCAAAAAGAGACAAGGCAAAATTACTTGTTTTAGAAAAAGTTACCGACCTCGATTCAATAGAAAAAACGGGGCTCTACAAGGGCCTATATCACGTCTTGGGCGGAGCAATTAATCCCCTCGACGGCATGACTCCTGAAAGATTGAGATTTAAAGAATTGGAGAGAAGGCTGTTGTCGCTAACCGAGAGGCATAGGAACATAGAGCTGATCATCGCCACTAATCCGAATACCGCCGGAGAAACCACTGCTCTCTATCTAAAAGAACTGTTCAAAGATACGCTCGGAGTGGAATTAACCCGTCTAGGCCGAGGTCTTGCCTCCGGATCAAATCTCGAATACGCGGATGAAATAACTCTTCGCAACGCTCTGGAATACAGGAAATGACATTCTCCTGCATCGAAGTAACGAAAAGCAGGTCCAGGGACCTGCTTTTTCTGCTTAACGCAGAAATCACTTTTTCTTTTTGGGAACCGGCTTAAAGACCATAACATGAAATACGGCCTGCCGGAATTCCTCGATTACGATTCCCCGATTCTGAGCTTTGAACAGGCGGACATAGTTTCGAAGCCATGTCAGCTCCCGACCGGATAAATCTTTCTTCGTTATATCGATCGTTGAGCCACGAAGATGAGCCGAAGCTCTTAGTCCGGTAGTAGGGGCCGCATTACCGTTTCGCCCGCGCAAACTGCCCTGATAGGCCGCTGTACGGACTGCGGAAGTGACCACCAACGGATCGGACTTGGGAAATTCCTTCCGGTAGGCGCGGCCAAGAGCCGACAGCCAGTCCCTGGTCCATGGCCGGCAATACCGATACCGGCCATCCAGCCGGGGATCAACGACAATATTTTTGTCGTTCGGCAACCTTACAAGAAGCCCCGCCCTGACAAACCGCCTGAGCTGCGCCAGATCTTTAATCGCAGTAAGATTCTCACGATCAGCCTGTCTGTTCTGCTGCGCCTGTACGGTACGCGACCCTCTTAGACTTTGAGCTTCAGCTCCGTCAGGACTGAAAGCGAAAAATATCATCAATAATAGAGTCAAAGAACCTTTCACGAAACACCTCCACTGCTTGAATTTAATAACTATACACTAAAAGCCTGCTTTGGTCAAGTGGTTTGGGTTCAAAATTAAAACCGCAACGCGCGGTTTTTAGGAAAATATGCGGGAAAGAAATGATATTTGCTGAGGGGTGGCATTATGAATACAAAAAATAACGCCCTGATACTTAACTTCTATTCTAAGGCGGCCGTCATCATCCCCCTTTAAACTTATGTCGCGACGAGGAACACCTCTCAGCATCAGCTCGATCATCTCCCAGCGGGCCGGAAATCTTGCGCTTGAATTTTCCCTCCTGGCAATCCTAACCTTGGCTGACTCGACAAGCTCCTTCAGTTCTTCCAAATCCTCACGGCATTCGTCTGTCATTCGATTCCTTCTCCCTGCCAAACTTAACTCCTACATACTAAAAGACTTGCCGATTTTAGACAACCCCGCTCCGGGGATCCCCCATTCAAATCACAAAAATAACCGCCTTAAGCGGTTATTTTTGTGATTTGAACTTTAGTAAATGGCTGGCGATGGCCCTTTTTCTTATGCTGACGGGTTTTTGACCGGAATCTGAAAACCATCTTCTTCTTGCCCTTTCCGTTCTCGAGGACTTTAGCGATAACCTTGGCCCCGCCTACCGTCGGCTGGCCGACTTTCACATCCTTGCTATCGGAAACCAGTAAGATCTGGTCAAAAGTAACCTCATCGTTTTTAGAATCTAATTTTTCCACAGATAAAACATCGCCTTCGGCGACCTTATACTGTTTTCCTCCGGTTTTGATTACGGCAAACATAACGATAGATATATTAACCTTTATCGAAAATAAAATCAAGAGCAGACCAGCGGTACAAAAGAAAGGTTGGAATAGCCCAAAAAATTGGCAATACTTACTATGACAGTATAGACCCCGAACACCAAAATCATCCCGACTATAGACCAAAAAAGGCTCTTCTTGGCTTCGCCGTATACCACCGGATTATCCCGAGCAAGAAAAAATTTAACTCCCGAGTAGGCTATCCAAAATACTATAAAAATCAGTACGAGCCGGGTAAAATTGCATGCTAAATTAACCAAGATGGACGGAATATCTTGCACCTTAAATGTTTCCAAAAAGTTCCACATGGTTTTAGATCTTAAAGATCTTTAATGCATTGCCCGAAAACAGCTTTTCTAAATCGTCATCCCCGAGGCCTAAATTATTCGTAAATTCTATATACCCCTTCATGTGACACAGGGGCCAATCGGTGCCGTAAAGAAGTTTGAAATCAGGGGCAGTATAATCGATCAACTCTTTTATCTTTCTCATCATCGACTCTCCGTAAGCCGTTTTAAGTTCGTCTCCCACAACCATACCGGATATATCGGCATAAACATTCGGGTTTTTATATAAAACCTCCGCACAATCAACCAGCCAAGGATTGCCCATATGAGCGATCACGAGTTTAAGATTAGGAAAATCAGCAGCTACCTCGTCAATATGAATCGGGTGGGAATATTTTACTTTGGGATTCTCGACATAGCCGGCTAATGTGTCGCCCGAGTGAAAGATCGCCGGAATATCGTATTTTTGACACAATCCATAGATCGGCAGGCATCGTTCGTCATTCGGATAAAAATGCTGGTATCCGGTGTAGAACTTAACTCCGACCACCTTTTTTTGTTTTATCCATTCCTCCAGCTGAACCAAGTACTCTTTTCCGTAGTTTATATTAACCCCGGCGACCGCGTAGACATTCTTATGGCCAGATATAAGGTCAATCAGGCTCTGAGTGGTTGGGTTACGGCCATCTTCCTTCTCCATACCAGCAATCATAATCAGGGCGTCCACCCCGCTTTCTTTGGCCTCTTTCAAGATCAAACCTAAGTTCTTCTCATGGCTCTCGGCATAAATCGAGTTGGGTAATTTACCTATATGGGTATGGGCATCTATGATCATGCTTTTGGTTCTCTTAGCAGGCCATGAATCTTCCTCATCTCATTGGCCATATCATTCCGAAGCTGAGTTAACTCTAAATCATTCGCATCTTTGCCTAAATCATTAGCATCACTATAGAGCCAGCTGAGTACATAGAGCATATAATCCGGATCATCAAAACCGGCATCTAAGTAAAACTTTGTCGCTTCGAAATTAGATCTGGCAGAATCTTCGAGCCCCGCTCTCCATTTTTCAAATAAATTATTCGCCTCGATAACTTCCGGATCATCCAAATCCAAAGCATCGGGACTTTTGATACCCTGCTCTACAAATTTTTTGTATGCATCTATAGCCCGCTCCTTAGATACTTTTTCTACTGTCGGAAGCAATTCTTTCATAATCAAAATTAATTTACTATGACCGATCCATTATTCTCACGCTATGATTGGTCTCTTTTCCTGTATTCCGGATCAAGGGCGTTGATTTCTTCTTCTGTCAAAACGCCACCGTAAAAACGTCCCTTCTTATCGGCAAACTTATCGGCAAAAAGCCGATCGGCCTTACCTAAAATATCTAACTGACGTAGCGCAGGCTGACCCCGCAGGAGCTCTTTAATTGTAATGATTCTTTCCCGGCTTTGATTTTCGATTTTTTCCATGAATCTATAATAACAGACTGATGAAAATTTTCCATTCTAATGCAATTTTAGACAATAACTAAAAGCCGGCAAGCGCCGGCTTAACTCATATCGACATGGATATCTATCCCGCAATTAGGACAGTGGAAAGTTACTATGGCAAGGTCACGTTCTGGAAATTTATCAAAGGCATCTACGTGCTCCCAAATCTCGTCATCCTTCAAGGGCGGGATGAACGGATGATCTTTGGTGCAGAACTTTCTTATCTTTCGCTCACGGCCCATTCATGACCTCCTCAGTTCCAAGAACTATGGCCAGAATACCACCGGAATAATGCCCAGTCAAAAGTATCGAGAATGGGCCCGCCCCGCACTTTACACTCTATGGCTTTTTACCTTCATATAATTAGTGGGCCTCAGAAAGTTATTAGCAACCTCTGCGCCACCAAAATTTATCCCAGAGAGCAGAGACTACCGCGACGGAAAGGACGACAATAAGCACAAAGATTGGCAGAATTATCGGCATAACAAGATTCCAAATCGCATGTATACCCACGCTAACCCAGATCGACTGGTATTTGATTCCGTAGTATCCGGAAAGAATCCCAATCAAAATCGCGGTAACAACATGCATTATTCTTCGGATACGGATTTTCTTTGCTTGTAAAGCTTCGAGTCTCGCAAGTTCGCTCTTTAGATCGTCCGTCTTAATATTGCCATTGTCTTTCTCCCAAAGAACTTCCGGTATGTTAATCTTATGTCCGAACCAATGAATTGCTCCAAAGTTAATTCCGGATTCCTACGCATTAAGTACTTCTAAGCAATCCCAATCTGGGGAAAGTTTAGATGACCAAGAAAAGTTTTTACGCAATATGGCAGCAGAAAATGGCTGGGACATACTGTTCAACGCCAGGGAATCCCATAGTGGCAGAACAGGCGCAAGAACTAAATTCGAAGATGCTAAAGAATTCATCCGAATGCATCCAGGAAAAGTAAGATTTTACTTAATACGAGGCATAGATAGATTTACAAGAGCTGGTAGCTACTCTTATGCCAGCATGAAGCTAGAGCTGGCTGCATTGAATGTTGAATTGGTTGATAGTTATGGAGTCATTCAACCTTCAAGAAACAGCCTAGAACACTTAGGAGTCGAGTATGATTGGAGTAGGTATTACCCTAGCGAAGCAGCAGAGATAGCGGCCGCCGATGATGGAAAAAGCGAGGTGATTAAAATGTTAAATAGGACGATTGGGAAACAGATTGTGCTCACTAGAGATGGCTACTATCACACGGGAGTACCGAATGACGGCTATATTAATAAGAAAATATTTGTTGATGGTAAAAAGAAAAAGACTATCCAAATAGCCGACCCAGAGAGGGCTAAATTCTATATTCAGATGTTTGAACTTCGTGCTTCTGGTCTTTATACGGACATTCAAATTGTAGACCAGCTTAATGCCCAAGGATTCTTAACAAAGATTCAGAATAGGTGGGATGGCGATAAGGAAAGAATTGTAGGCACAAGGGGAGGCGTGCCCCTATCGGTTAAACAATTGCAGAGATATATTTCAAATCCGATTTATGCTGGTGTTATGTGCGAGGAATGGACATTTAATTTACCCGTAAAAGCAAAGTACAAGGGCTTAGTTGATATTGATGTCTTTAATAAAGCTAATCAGGGAAAAGTCTTCATCAAAAAGAACCCAGACGATACCCTGGAAATGTTATATAACTATGACCCGAACAGAATCAAGAAGAAGATGAAGGAGAACCCTTTATTCCCCTTCAAGTTCGTCCTGTGCCCTTTATGCGATAAACAGAAGCCATTTGTAGGCAGTTCGCCCAAGGGCAAGTCGGGTAAAACTTTTGCCACCTATCACTGTCCAAGGAAGCACAAATATCTTGGCGTGCCTAAGGACGAGTTTGAAAAGAATGTTAAAAACTTTCTTAGTCGCTTACAGTTTTCTCCAGAATTTATGGATAGCTTGGAAGCGTCTGTCATTAACAAGTATCGTGAGAAGGAAAGAGCTATCGCATCTGACGCAGCTGATATGGGTACTAATATCTCTTCCCTTAGAACCCAGAAGATAATGGAACTAGATAGTCTTGCATTAACTAAGAACCCTAGCATTAGGACTGACATTGAAGACAGAATTGAAGAAATCAATAGGAAAATTGACCTTGCTCAACAACAAAGGAATAAACTTGAGGTCAACGAAGCTGACATTGATAACTTTATCAAACAAGCACGAAAGTTAATGGAACACCCAGGAGAAATCATTATAAACCAAGCAGAATATCAAGCCAGGGAGAGTTTGTATAACTTGTTCTTCGAAGTGTTGCCGACCTATTTCGACATACTCAATGGAACACCTAAATTGACTTGGATTTTCGAGCTTACTTCGACAAATCAAAGCTCTGAAAACCAACTAGCAGCCCCGACGGGATTTGAACCCGTGTTACATGAATGAGAATCATGTGTCCTGGACCGGGCTAGACGACAGGGCCCTCACACCTACTCAGCGAACTAAAAGAAGCTGGGAAGCCGTCGCTGAGTAGGTGTGAGGGCAGAGCCGCTCTCCTTACTCAGCTTCGGCAACACGATTCCTAATCCTTCTTTTGAGCTGTAGATAGGCATTCCCCCTCAATTTGATGCTATGTTTCTCTATGCTTGGCATCTGATTGAGAAGTATATGCCTCATAGTATACCAAAATTAGCGGCTTTCTCAACCTTGTTGATTGTACTTTTCCTGAATTATGTTGCGAGAACCTATCGTCCGCATAACCAAAGTACAACTCACTGTTCTTAGTACTTTTTAGTACATAGAAATAATACATAGATAAAGCCGAGTAGGTGTGAAGGCGGAGCCATTTAACAGTGTGATTTTACTATAGTTAAGAACGCCCTCAATGTTCCCGTCCTGATCGGCCATACGATCAAACAAGAGTGAAATAAACACCGAGGCCAGCGACTGAGCGAGAGCGAAGAAATGAAAAAATACTGAAGACATTAAGCTGGGCGTATATTCAAAACAAAAACCGCCGGATGCTTTTTAGGCGCCGACGGCTAAATTCCTATATTAGGTATTACAAGGTCCGGTTGGCGAGCAAATCGGTCCATCGGGGTTGCCCTCGTAACATATTGCGTTACAGGGAAGAACGCCCAAACATCCGCAACCGATCCAACCGCCTGGATCCTGGCATATGCCGACCAGTACGTTGCATGCTTCGCGATTCCAATTACATGTACAGGCGCTGGCCAAATGCGTGCTGTTCGCACAATTGCATTCGCTGCCTTGGGCAAACACACGCACCATCGGCGTAAGACCGATACTTTCTTGGATATTGCGAGCCGCGGCTCTCCATCCGAGCCAGCCTCGGTCCAGCTCATTCTGCCGAGCCATCATCACTGCACGGCCTTCCATCCAGCCCGGCATCTCAAAACTTATTCCATCGTTTTCTCCGAAAAGTTTACTGATACGAACGCATGCTCCCTTGAAAAACTCGGGCACATTAGCCTTGTCCCGATACACTGCCGGAGTCAGATTTACCATCACTTCGTTAATGAAAGCCCGCTGATCATTCGTAAGAGGACGCTCATTAAGAACACGGATCAAATGCTCTTTCCACAGACCTACCAGTTCTTCAGGTGTTTGCGTCCTCATAAGCGCCTTCCGACCGGCTACCGTAGACAAGGAATCAAACTGAGCAAGAGCCTGAGGACCTTTCTGACTCCTAGCCCACGCCACTTCCCTTTCTGAAATCGAGCGCGTATCAATCATCCACAAACCACTGATAGAAAAGGCTACGAAGCCTATTACAACCGTTGCCCTAAGGATCTTGCTCCGTTTCGTCTTCAAGCCTTCCTCCCTGCTGTTTTTATTATAAGTTAGGTACTACGCTATTAGCCGACTGTCCCGCTTTCAGGGACACATGAATTCTATAGATATATTGGGTATTGTCAAGTAGCGTATAAGATTACTAAGAATCCCTACTTTCTAAGCCACTTTTTGCCCTGCCTGACAAGCAATTCTTTTTTTCTCTCCGGCTCCGCCATGATTTCTTCTACTATTTTCTCCATCCTTATTCCCTGGGAGCCTTTTACTAAGATAGTGTCCCCCGCTCTGATCATTTCCTGAACCATTGATCGTGCATCAAGAGAAGTTGCAAAAACACGGATCTTTTCCGCCGGCATCTGGTTAGCGGCGGCATCAGCTATAAACTTGGCACGAAGACCGACGCAAACCAATTCATCAACCTGACCCCCGACTAAATTTCCGATCTCCTGATGAGCCTGAACGGTATATTTACCCAGCTCTAACATATCCCCTAAAACGGCGATTTTTCTTGCCGGTTTACCCTGAACCTCTTGAAGGGGTAATAATTTAAGAATATCGACGGCAAGATGAGTCGATGCCGGCGCAGCATTATATGTGTCATCTATAATGGTTGAGTTTTTGATACCTTCGAGCAATCGCAATCTGCCTTTGGGCGGATTATAGTTCTCAGATAAAGCATCAGCTATTTCAATCAAATTCATCTCTTTGATTATGCCGACTGAAGCCGCGGCTGCCGCTGATAAAGCCTGCGACCGGCCTAACGCACCCTGAATCGTAACTGGGATAAAACTATTAGCTCCATAGTGAAGTTTGAAGCTTACTCCGGCCAACTTGCCTTTTTCGTAGTGATTATCAAATCCGAAAACCTGAACCGTGGAGCCTTCCCCGAATCCATAGGTCATAACCTTAGCCTTTGTCTTGGATCTCATACTGCTTACGGCCGGGTCATCCTGATTCAGTATGGCGTAATTCGACGCCGATAAACCCGACACGAGATGTGACTTTTCGCGGGCTACGCCGTCGGGATCGCTGAAATATTCAACATGGACAGGTATTTTTCCCACTGCCGTAACAATGCCGATGGACGGTTTAAAGCGTCTGGATAGCTTCTTAATGTCTCCGGGTTTATCGGCTCCATACTCTAAAACTAAAATTTTGGGATAGTTTTTCTGAAAAAATAATCCGAAAGTTCCGACGAACAAGACCTTGATCCAAAACCAGGCAGTATTTCCGCTTTCATAATATTCGTCCGACCAGTCTCCCAAAATCGTAAGAGGTACGCCCAATTCATTGTTTAAATTTCCCCTGCTCGCCCTAATCCGACCCGTATTTTTCAAAACAGCCGCTATCGCCTCCTTGGTCGAAGTCTTTCCGACATTACCCGTAACAGCGATGATTTCAGGCCTAAAACGCCGCAAATACAGCCGGGATAAAATTACTAACTTCCATATAATAACTTTTTGGATTAGACTCTTCATAAAATTGTAATGCCGTGAGCAGATCGAATTTCTACTTCCTGGTGGGCGGTATCTTATAGTAATTAATCATAAAAGCGGCAATTTCCCGGAAAGTCGGCGACAAGCTGTCAGCGGCAAAGGTAATACCTTTGGGTTTTTCCATTTTAATCAGAATAACGAACTGGGGGTCGTAGGCCGGAGCAAACCCCAAAAAGTTATGAATAAATTCCTTTTCAAGGTATCCGCCATGACCGTCAGGAATCTGGGCAGTTCCGGTCTTTCCGGCTATATCATAACCGTTAATACGGGCTTTATCAAAACCATTATCAACCACTCCGACCAACATAGCCTTGAGCCGAGTCGCCGTTTTTTCAGATATGGGAATACTCGCTATCTCCGGACTCGTAACCTCTTCCTCTCCGCCGTCTCTTATTATTTTTTCAACAACAAAAGGCCTCATAAGCTTGCCCCCGTTAGCTATGGCCGAATACGCATTAACAAGCTGGATTGGCGTAACGGCTATACCCTGCCCGAATGAAGCAGTTAAATAGTTGATCTTGCGGCCGGAATAAAGATTGTTGATGTCGCCACTGACCTCTCCGGGCAAGTCAATTCCGGTGCTTTGGCCGAATCCCATGTTTATCGCATAGTTGAGAAAATTATCGTCTCCGATCTGGTTCTCAATAAACATAGCCCCGGTATTAATGGACTTTTCCAAAACCTGCGACATGGTCTGGACGCCGAAAGTTTTATTGCTGAAATTTCTTATCGTATACCCCGACGATTCTATAAACCCCTTGTCCTCATAGGTGGTCTGGGGACTGACCTTATTCAAATCGAGTCCGGCAGCCATAGTAATCGGCTTAAACGACGACCCCGGTTCAAAAATCTCCTGAACGCTTTTGTTTAAAAACAAATTCGGCGCATAGGAACTGTAGTCGTTCGGGTCAAAACTCGGCCGGTCAGCCATAGCTAAGATTTTTCCCGATTCAGGATCTTGGACTATGATCGTTCCCCTTTCGGCATCCCATTTCTCGAGAAGTTTTTCAAGAATATCCTCAACAAAAATCTGAATGTTCCTGTCGATAGTCAGAACAATATCCGCCGGTCTGTTAAAATCGTTCTCTGTTTTGTCGCTTTTATCCTTATCATTTCCCGAAAAAAATCCAATTATTTTTTTGACTATGCCCGCGGTCCGGCCGGAGTCGAAGATACCGCCGCTTTTTACATTGCCGAATAAATCGCGATCATAGTAAGATTCTATGCCGTACTGGCCCGAACGGCCCTCAGAGTCATAACCTAAAAAACCTATGACTCCCGAAGCGAGATCTTTGGCCGGATAGAACCTGTCAATCTCGTAAGAAATTCCTGTGCCATTAAGATTGAGGTCTTTTACCTGCCCGACCTGCTCATCGCTAAGACGGCGAGATATAACACGCAATGATTTCGATCCCGATCTTATTTTTTCTAAAATCTCATCCGTATTAATGCCCAAAATCTGACTTAATCCTTCGGCAATTTCAGAACTAAGGTCGGGATCTATATCCGAAGGGATAATGTAGGCTAACGGGAATTTTCTGTTAGTCGCCGAAAGAAATAAATCTTGGCCGTCCCGAAGGTATATATTCCCCCGAGCCAATATATTGCTTATATTTTCATTCTGAGCCTGAGCGGTGAGAGAATACGACGAGTGCCTGACGAAAGACAAAATAAAAAGCCTATAGATGATTAGGCTCGAAACTAAAAAAATAACCGCTAAGAATGCATTTATCCTCAGATTATCCGACAGCTTCATCTCCGGAATCAAGAATTATGAATTACGAATCAGGATTTTTAATTCTTAATTCATAACTCCTAATTCAGCCTCTCTTTTTGAAAAGCAACGTTTTTGTTTTCAAACAAATATATTGCGTTCTTGGTTTCAATCATATTATTGTTTTTGGCAAAGTTGGCAAGAAAACCGATGTCCTCAAGGGATGACATCCGGGCAGATAACGAACTGCCGGCCTGGCTTAGAGAGAATAGCTGGTCATTCAGCTTCATTACCTCATAGTTTCCACTGGCGATGGAGTTGGCTACAACGACGTAATAGGCTAATAATACTAAAATCAGGCCCAAAAGAACTGTATTGATCGAAGATATTCCGTTTAATGCCTTGGCTTTTGTCATAATTTTTCAATAACCTTCATCTTGGCGCTTCGAGCTCGCGGATTTCTTTTCACCTCTTCCCATTTAGGCTTGATGGTCCCCTTCTTAACCCACTTGACTTCTCCCGTCTTGGATTTGTTTTTAAAAATTTCCCGGACTATTTTATCTTCCAATCCCTGAAAGGATATGACTACCAATCTTCCTCCGAGTTTTAAAACTTCAATTGCCGCTATCACTCCTTTTTCAACATTATCCAGCTCCCCATTTACTGCCACCCTCAGGGCCTGAAACGTTTTGGTGGCCGGATGAATTTTTCTCTTTTTGTACCACCCGGGAACTGAATCCATAATTACAGCCACTAAATCCTGAGTTCCTACGATCGGTTTGCTTTTTCTGGCGGTAACTATCCGCTTGGCAATATCTTCGGCAAAATCTTCTTCACCGTACAGCCGTATAATTTCTTCTAACTCAACCTCGGGAGCCGTATTCAGGATATCGGCGGCTGTTTTGACAGTCTCGTTCGGATTGAACCTCATATCCAGCGGCTCGTCTCTCATGAAAGAGAATCCTCTTCCGCTTTTCTCGTAATGCCACGAAGACAGTCCTAGGTCGAATATTATTCCGTCGGGTTGAAAATTATATTTCTCAACCACGGCCCGTAAATCGACGTAGCTGTCATTTATAATTATCAACCTCTCTCTGAAATTATCTGATTTTCCATTTTTAATTTTTAATTTTAAATTTTCTACGATGTCCGGATCCCATTCTATGCCCAACACCTTCACGTCTGGATATTTTTCAAGAATCTCTTCAGTGTGTCCCCCGCCATTTAAGGTTGCATCGATGATGCTCGCCCCCGCTTTTATGTTCAAAAGCTCGACTACTTCATTCAGCATTACGGATCTGTGCACTGAACTAATTCAAAATGTAAATATCAAAATGTAAAATTCTTGAAGTCGCCATCGGCGACGACCTGAATTTTGATTTTTGCATTTTAAACTTTAACTTTAAATTTAAATTATTCCCAGCTCTCCTAACTTCTCGGCTATGTTGTCGGAATCTTTTTCTAAGTTAGCCTTATAGGAATTCCACCGTTCTTCGTCCCAAATCTCTAATCGGTTGAAAAGCCCGGCTATAACGGCTGTCTTCTTTAAATCGGCGTATTTCTTCAAATGATCAGGAATCAGAATTCTTCCCAAGGAGTCGAATTCTACTTCTACCGCTCCGGACAAGAATAACCGAGCATAGGCCCGTAAATCCTTTTTAGTTACCGACAGTCCCCCGAGCATTTCTGCAAATGACGCCCAGTATTTTGAAGGAAAAACAAACAGACAATTATCTAATCCGCGGGTTAAAACTGCACCCTCGCCAAGTTCCTTTCTGAATCTGGCCGGTATGGATATCCTCTTCTTTGCGTCTAAATTGTGTTTGTATTCTCCGATTAGCATATATTTTAAACGCAAGTTAGCTCTATCGAAACAGCGGAGTTATCCACAATATTCATCCATTTCTAACACTTCTATCCACTTCTTACCACTATACCTTAATTATATATGCCCCTCTCACACTATGCAATGTGCATAACTTTAAGCCAAGAAATAGATTTTCGAAGTGCACCCTTGGCGCCAGAGCTCTTAAGCAGTTCAAAAATTCACTTCCTGGTAAACAAAAATCGGCCTGTTCAGCCGATTATTCAAGACGCTCCAAGGGGTTCTATTTCGGTAAACCTCAATAGTTCCGTCAGTGCATTGATGACGTACGGAGTTACCAACAATAATCTTTCCGGAGAGCAGTATCCGCTTCCCATTCCGATCGCGGTCATACCCAATCTCTTGGCCGCACCGGTACCGTCGAGACTGTCGTCTACGTAAGCAGTATCCTCACAGACGACTCCGAGCCGCTGAGCGGTTTCAAATAAAGCCGGAGCCTTGTCTCCCCAAACACTGCCCTTCATGTTTCCATTAAAGTATTTGGCCAATCCGGTAAACTCTAATCTTTCCAGGAGAACGGATGAAATTTCAGCGCTCACGATAGCTAACCGGATATTCCGAGAAACAAGTTCTTGGAAAACCCCTTCGGCATCCGGTCGAAAATCAGCTAAGTGGCCATGCTGTTTGTAGTAGGCCTTACGTATGACATTCAGGTCAGCAGCATTGGCATAAAGGGGATTGCCCGGCTGATCAGAAAATCCATGCCGATAATAAAACTTCATGAAGTCGGCTGTAATTTCCTGACGATACTGGTCTAACGTCGGAGGACGAATATTATAGACGCGAAATATTTCTACAACGCTTCCATAGGCTACGCTAAGATCATCTAACAAGGTGCCGTTATAATCGAAGATCACTGCTCTAAGCATAAACCACCCCGTCTTGACGATTTCAAGTAACCGAGGCCAAGGTATCATAGAGGGGGCCTTTGTCAAATAGGTATGGCCTTATGCAATAACCCCTAACCAACGCAATGATTCTCCCCGGCTACCCGCCTCGCTCGCCTTGGCGTAGCGCTACAGCGAAGCCAGGCCGAAGACGTCGAGTCGAGGTAAGCAGCCGGGGTATCCTATCGGATACCATGAGTCGCATAGCCATTCGGCTATATTTGATTGCGACTCGGAGATACTGTTAGCCCCTCCGTCCCGTTAAGGCGGGACTACGGGCTTAGCTTCATCCGCGGGCTTACGCCCGCGGTATTCGCCTGAGGGCTAATAAAAGTGTATCGCTGATTATGGATTATTAGATTTGGAATCTTCTCAGTAGTCTTGTTTTATCAGTAGAACCTGAACCTCTTATATATTTATCCCCGAAAACAATAACAGCCAATGCAATGAAGGGCATTGTTATTATTACAATGTATGATGCGCCGCGGCCGACAACATCCAATAAAAATCCGAAAAGCACCGGGCCTGCCATAGCACCAAGAGCCGAAATTCCGTTCAACGATCCGTCTGTTTCTCCAATATGCGTTCTGTCTGCGAATCTAGCTATCATGCCTCTGTTTGTAAGCGACAAAAGTTCAAATATTCCACTTGAAACAAACATTACGGCAAGCATAATAAAATAATCTTTTGTAAAAATTAGCGTTGTTAAAATGCCTATTATCGAAAAGAAACCAAACAAATAAACCCTCCCTTTATATTTGTCTGATATTTTCCCAAGCCACCTGCTAAACAGAACTGGTATTGTATAAACCATCGCCAACACAGCTGAATTGACTAATCCATTCCCGTCTAAATAAGAAGAAATGGGAACAAAGAAGTAAATTACTGAACTAATAATTCCGATGAGAAAAGACAGCGATAAAATTATCTTTATCCCCGTATTAAATTTATTTATGTCGTGAAAAAAGCGGAAATACGCTTTTAAATAATTATCTGGTTTCTTATCTGAATTTTTTTCTTCTTTTAGGAAAAGAATTATAAAAAATGAGGCAATAGACGTTGGGACAATAAAAAACAAAAGCCAGTGTATTTCTACATTAAAACTTTTTACAAGAATTAGGCCTATTATAACGGCTGCAACCCACCAAAAATTGGTAATGAAATCAAACCGGCCAAAAACACTTGATACTCTCTCTTTTGAAGAATGTCGAATTATGTATGATTCTCTCCCTATCTGGTCTAATGCATACGAGATCCCATTCAACCCCCTTGATAGGATGATAAATATAACCATTCCAAATAAGCCTGCCGCCCAATAACCCAAACCTATCAAAACATATATTGCTAAAGCTGAAAGTAACATCAGTTTAATATGGTATCTATCAGCTAAATATCCTGCTAAAGGTATGGAGATAAAGAAAGTTAAGTTGTATATTCCTACTAGAAATCCTGTCTCTAGAAAACCGGAAGAAAAGAGCAGGATGAATATGGGCAGGAAAGCTTCGCCCAATCCCCATCCAAACCATCTCACGGATGTGCTTAATGTTAGTAGCTTTACTCCAGCTGAAATTGTTTTGGACATGTTTTTACTTTACTCCTATACGGGATTACTTTAACAAATCCTCGATTAAAATACCCAGCGCTTGAGCGGTCTAATCTGGTGCGCGCAGTAGGTCTCGAACCTACGACCTCTTCGATGTGAACGAAGCGCTCTACCGCTGAGCTATGCGCGCAATAATTTTAAATTAGAACGCAGCTGGATTGGCCGGGATTGAGGCAAAATTGAGAGCGATTCCCAACGAGTTCCTCGGCGGGAACCTTCGCCCATCAGCATTGCGAGGAGCCATATTAAATATATAGTGACGAACAAGCGGAAATTTTAACGAAAATATTGGCCAAGAGCGTCCTCACCAAATCTTAAAGCTAGAGCGGCCAGCAAGTTATAATCCAAGTTTATTGATAAGCTTTTCGTGGGGTCCTTCAAGAAGAACGCGGACAAAACGGTCGAACATGCCGTAGCGATATTCAAATTCTTCTTTTTCCATCAAGCCAAATCTTATTTCTTTACCCACCTCCGCCTCCAGAGATTTGAGAAAAGATCTGAGCCGGGCTTTGTTAATTCCGTCTCCGACAATAAACAAATCTGCGTCACTGGTATAGGCCTCGGGATTCTCGTTATAGTTGCTCATAAAGATACCGGAAACTACCGCTAATTTAACCCTGCCTAATCCGGCTATCCTCTTGATCATTTTATCTTTTTCGGCCGGGGAAGATTTCAATATTAAAACCCTGAGCTCGTTGAAGAATTCGAAGTTAGGATCGAGGGCGTAAAGATTCCGATCTTTAGAGGAACCCCTTCTGATCTTGCGCCTCAAAATCTTTCTCTTTTTTTGGAGTTTTTTTCTTCTGTTCTTTTTAATCTTTTTATTTTTCTTTTTAGCCATTTTATAAAATCGGGCGGCAATGCCTATATTTTCTTCACTAAGCCTATCTTCTGAAGATTTTTGATCTCTTTCCTTATGGCCTCCCGGGGTTCGCTGACCCTGTCGGCTAAATCTTTCGCGCCAAAATTCACCGGATAATTCCTGAATAAAAACTTCAGGACCTTGACCCGAACACGAGAACCGAAGAGATAGTCTAAAGACAGCGGATTTGAGTTTTTTGACATAAGACAGCTAATTAAACTACAATGAGAGTATACAAAAATAGTATTAAAAATCAATCCCGTTAGAGACATTCTAAGCGTGGAATATGCAATAGACGGTGGCCGGATATACTAACGGGGATCCATAAACGCACTATTAAGGCACGGTTGCGAGTTAATCGCAACCTGTCTCTAACGGGATGGAAAAAATCTCAATCAGACCTAAAACCAAGGAAATATTAATCAGGAGCGAGGCTCCTGACGGACATTCAGACTTATTTTCATATAACTACTGGGGGGAATCTGATGCGGTACCCCCGCGAGAAAACTCTGAGGAATTAGGGAAGAAGCTCGGAAGCCTTTTTGTTGTCGGCCAGGTGAAGCCCGCCACTGAAGAAACTTCATACATGATAAGCCTGGTGGCTTCTTTGGCGAAGAGAGAGTACTATTCAAAACCGGAATTAGGGCCAAAAGAAGCATTCTCTGCGGCTTTGAAAAAAATAAACGAAGCCCTCGAAGACTTTTTCCGCAATGAGGAGGTCAAAATCAATATAGGGCTTTTTATAATCGCCGGCGAAAATATATTTATATCCCGGATTGGTAAATTCAAGATTGTTTTGGCGCGCGATGGCCAAGATATCGATATCCTCAACAACATCACCCTTTTCAGCAAGGACCACATTCAAGAAAAAGAGTTCTCCAATATAATCTCCGGCAAAATATTTGCGGGAGACAAAATACTTGCATTTTACCCGAGCAAATCCCTATCCTCGCGGGAACAATACATAAGAAGCAATTTAGCCAAGTCGGATCCGGAACAGTTTGTCGAAAGGTTAAACCTTATAAAAACCGAAAGGGAGAATTTCGAGTGTGCGGCTATTTATGCCAGCATAGAAAAATTCAAAGAAGCGGCAGTTTTTAAAAGACCCCAACCCCAAGAAATGAAAGAGAAGATGCGGGCCGCTCAAGCCGCTCTTACTGCAGAACCGATGAAAAAGCCAACAGCCCCGACAATCGAAGATAAACCGACTAATACGCCGGCTCAGCCCAAAAAAGATCCCGCTCCTTTGGAGCCCCCGATAGACGTTCCCCCTCCCAGCATGATGCCAAGCGAGGTTTCCTTGGGTAAAAAGCCCAATGCCCTTATGTCGTTTATCGGTAAATTCAACTTTAAAAAAACCAAGGGCCTTGGTTCGATTAAATCTCTTTCCCGATCCAATGGAAAACTTAAATACATCGTGATCATAGCCGTGGTAGTACTGATCGGCGGATTCGCCGCCTTCAAGATGTTCTGGGGATTAAGCCCCGAGAAAAAGGCTCTGAAAAACTACGAGAAACAAGCTCAAACAGCGGTAGAAACAGCTAAAGAACAGATTAATTTGGGCAATTTTTTCGAAGCGAGAAAAACCATCCTTGAATCGCTAAACGGTACCGCTTTATCAGCCGAAAATAAATCGACCTCCGAACTTATCGATCTTTTAGACAAGCTTGACGGCGCCGTTCCCGCCGGCGCTCGGATGACGGATGCCTTGCCGGAAGAAATCGGCCGAAGAAATGTTGTGTTAAGAGCCGAAGAAGAAAAGCTAAAAACCGGGCAATACCAGCTACCTTCCCCCGCCATTGATTCCGATCTTTATGAAGACAATCTCTATATACTCTCTGCGGATTCAATATATAAAGTTTTAGATGCGTCCAAGGGAACAAACGCACCGACCAAATGGCTCAGTACCGGCGCATCCCTTTTTGATCCGGCTTTGATAGCTGTAGACAGAAATGTTTATGTTTTGAATAAACTCGGCCAACTGACCGTGTACTACAAAGGAGAAAAGACAAAGGAATTTAATTCGGATCTGTTCGTAAGCCCCGAAAATGATATTCTGCTCACGACCAAAGACTCGCCTAATTTATACGTGGTTAACAAGAAGTTAGCGAGAATATACGTCATCACCAAAGATTCAGGATCGTTATCCGCCGTTTTCCGCACTGAAAGCGTAGGCTCGGTTTTAGCCGCTTATGCCGATAAAGACGGAACAATATATCTATTCAACAACCAGGATCAGGTCTGGGAAGTAAAGTAGTCGCCGGGTGTAGGATCGCCATCTAAACAAACAGGGTAAAGCCTGTTTTTGTTTGACAAATTGTATCTGCCCACGAGACCGAGAGTGACTATCCATCAACCCAGCCGAGAAACAGGCTCTTTTCGGGCACGCCATAAAGTCGCTCTGCTTCAACCTATTCAGGGCACGGCATAGATTTTTACTAAAATCTTACCTTTTACTCCCGCCAGTCGCGGTCCGTAAATCCCTTCATAGGTTAAAGCCTCGCTTAGGGTTTTAAATGATGGTCTGCGCAAATCCCCTCATAGGTCAAGATTCCGCTTTAGATTTTCCCGTCAGTCGAGGTCCGTAGATCCCTCAAAGAGCCTGTTTCTCGGCTTCACTCAGAATGGTGAGCAGGTACGACAAATTTACTTGCCACGATAACGAAATTGTGTTAAAAATATATAGATTCTTTGACAACAAGGTGAGGGATGCCGACGGTCTTTCGATTCCTTGTTGCCGGAGGAGCCGGAACTTTAGTTTACTACGGGGTTCTATACTGCCTTACTGAATTTCTTGGAATTTGGTATATTGCCTCGGCGATAATCGCCTGGACTCTGAATTGGGGAATAAATTTCACGCTTCAGAAGCGGTATACCTTCCGAGATAAAAGCACCGGAACGGTGAACAGACAATTGAGGCAATACTTTGCTATGGCAATCGGCTTCTTGGTTCTAAACACGACATTACTATATGCGATGGTAGAATATCTGGGCATGGATTATCTGATCGCCCAGCTAATACTCAGCGCAATCTTCAGTATCCTGAGCTTCTTCATTTCCCGGTATATTTTTAGCAACACCGCTCCGTCCGCCTGAAAATTCAGGGGACGGAGTTTTTATTTAATTTGAATTGTATCTCGATTGTCCCTTCTTCTTTTTGATTATCTGTACTAACCCGACAATAACCGACCAACTCTTGGGTCATATTTATTTATTATCCGAAAAAGCAAAAAAGCCATAAAAATGGCTCCTTTGCTAAAAGGGTATAATAATTACCCAATTGCGGTTACTTGA
>MGJK01000006.1:11960-53284 GCA_001794215.1 Candidatus Yanofskybacteria bacterium RIFCSPHIGHO2_01_FULL_44_24 | reverse complement strand
TCGAAGCGGTCTTTATAGGCAGCAAGTACGTCCGGGTGCGAGGCGAGTTCTTTTATGCGCCCGTCTGTATCGGCGAGAGTTGATTCTTCAAATTCGCGGAGCTCCGGGTCGATCTTGAGAGATTCAAGATGGGCGATAACGGCCTCTTCTCCCTTGGCTTTCAATTCTTCGCGTTCTTTTTTGGTGAGTCCTCCCCAGGTCTCTCGTACATGCTTGGAGACCTCGGGACGGGCGGCTGAAAGATCAGCCAATTCTGTTACCCGTACCACTATTTCCTCCGGCGAGAGCCTCTCTTTAGATACCTCTGCTTCTTTACCCGCCTCTTCAAGAACACGCTCGGGCGTGGTCTTTACTTCTGGAGTGTGTGGCATTTTTTCTGGGGACATCATGTCTCAATTGTAGCATTAATATTGATAAGAAGCAACCCCAAGTTGATTTCAAGTTGTTCAAGTTAATTCGGTGCTCGAAATTACAGAAGCTTTTTGTCTTTTTTAATTACCTTGTATTCTCTTTGCAAATACATCAAATCCTCTTCCAAGCTTTGCAGGAGTTTAATGTGCCAGTTTTTCTCTTATCTCTTTTTGGCGTTCCTTTTCTTCGTCCACGGTATTTATATATAGATTTTTTGCTAAAAATATATAAAATTCAACTTAAACCAATGGTGGTATAATGCTTTTTGAGGGGTCATTCCGGAGGACGGTTTGAGGTCTATTATCATAACCCCTAATGAATACCTTTATCTATTCGGGGTTGCAATATGTCCGTTCCTAAAACAGAATTGGCAAATGAGCCACGCGGAGCGTGGAAAAACCTTTTGGATTCGGGAATTTTTGGCGGGAACACGTTTGTGTCGCGCCTGCGGCGCGACCCCATTTCGGCTTCAAAATGCGATCTCGATTTCTGGCGGCCGAGTCTAACTCGACTCGCCTCACAAACTCAGCTTCTTGCAAAGCCGAGTTTGACTCGGCGGAGTCATGCCTCCTTCGCCACTCTTTCGCTAAAGCTTCAGAGTGCAAGCATGGCTTCGGCGGATTAAAAAGGTTTTTTAGGAGAATACGACTTTGAGTTTGGAGGTAATCAGAAGTTAAATTTTCGCTTTTTGACGTCAGAATATATTAATGAGCGGTGCTGAATAATGAGAATTTTTACTTTTCCTTCATTAATTTTAAAAATGATACGGTAATCTCCCACACGAAGCTTACGGTATCCTTTAAGCGATCTCCTGAGGGGTTTCCCGTATAAATCTGGTTTAGTAGTAAGCCTGTCCTCTATAGCGGTGCGAATTTTTTCTCGCCATAGTTTTGATATCCTGGGTATATCTTCACGAATGACCAGATAGTGATACAGAATTTCGAACATTATTTCCAAGCTTTTTTATGAGATGAGTAGCTGGCTTTATTGGTATCCCGTTTTTCGGCCAGCCGATTCCAAATTTGATCTTCTTCAACCTCTAATGCGACCTCAAGAAGACGAGCCGCCTTGGTCGCTTCGGGAATATGGTCACGATGGGCAAGGCTTGCTAGGGCCCTCCTTATCTCATCGGATAAGCTTATGTTAATCCTAGTTTTGGTAGTAGACATAATTAAAATTATTAGTTTTATATTTTTAAGTGTATCAAAAGTGCATCACTTGTGTCAATAGCCTCAAGATATTAGGTCATGCCGATAAAAAGTGTCGATGCGGAGGCGAGAGGATTCGAACCTCTGGTACCTTGCGGTACATTCGCTTTCCAAGCGAACGCACTAGACCACTATGCGACGCCTCCGTATATTAATTTCTTAAGAGCGAATCCGCCCCCGCAAGATCCCTGCACCCAGAGAAAGGGCAGTAGCATACGACCTCTCCAAATCGAGATAATCATAATCTATTTCACACTTATTTTCAATAAAAAAGAGCCTATCGGGCTCCCTTGCTTTCATCGAGATTAAGCAAGAAACAATTCGTATCCCTAACCCTAAAGCCGTGCTTAAGGTAGAGCAGGTTGGCGGCCACCCGTCTTCTGTTGCTCGTAAGCTGGATGCTGTCAAGCCGCATATTCTTGGCGGTAGCTACGGCAAATTTCACCAAGTACTCTCCGAGACCCAAGCCCCGATAACTTTTGTCAACAACCACATCATTCAAATAGCCTCTCCCGTTGGGATGGCGAAGCGTCCTGTTGTAGGACAATGTAGCCATAGCGATAATACGGTTTGTCCGGGGATCTTTCAATAAAATAAGCCATAAATTCTGCTGGGATAAAACGGTACTTACCTCCTGAACGCTGAGGCCTGGCACAGAATCGGATAACTGTCGAAGAAGACCGTTGATTTCGTCTGTATCTTTGGCACTAAGAATTGACGGTCCCGATAGAACAATCGGATCAAATTTCTTTCTCTCCACTTGGTTCCTTTTTTCAAAAATCTGTGGAACCAAATTATCACAAGATAAACTTGACGTCCATATTGGATTGTCGACTCAAAACAAAACGTCCGCATGTCGACTGACGTGCGGACGAGTTTAAAGATACTACCTCAATAAATCATTCGAGATCAATCTGTCCAAGTTCAATAGATCCGCAGAACATGGTTAATCGTGCCGGCAGTTTAGAGCTATGGAGAGTGGTCAGATACCAACCCCGGGGCTCAAGATCAAAAGAACGATCCCCTATTCTCAAGGTTTGAGGCTGATCGGATAAACGGTTATCAAGCATTATAACGATATCGTTTTTGAAAGTAACGTTCGACGGGTAAATTTTTTCACACCCAGGAAAAAGTACAAAATATCTGCTTTCCGGATCAAGAAGCCTGGCCCAATAATCCGCATCCTTCACTTCATCAACGATAAGACCGGGGGTGGGACCCGGAGATAGCTGAACCTCAGCGGTCGGAGAGGGAGAAGGTGAAGGAGACGAAGAAGTTAAGTTCTCGCCACCACCGCCCTGAAAGAAGAAAAATAACGCCCCGCCCAGAACCAAACAGACAACCATTAAAATAATGTTCAGTTTTTTCATATGAGTTGCATTATATCATTTCTTAGTTTGGTGTAAACAATACGACGATGGTTGACTGCGTCATGTTCTTCGTGGCTTAAATCCTGATAAAGTTTGTGGAATTGAGGTATCCAGAAAATCGAACGGAATGGATAACCAGGTTCACACTTACCCGGATATTCTTCGACGATATATCCGTCAATTGAGGCAGTTTCGACTAAAGTGTTCGTGCCGTCATAAAACGTGCCGACCGTCCGCAAGTGAGCAGTTCTTTTTTCTTTGGGCACTCCCTTCAATTTTTTCAGAGCAATGTCGATTAATTCCTGATCACTCGCTTCGTGGCCGGGCCATCGACGACTTAGAACCCCGGGCTCTCCGTTCAAGTAATCTATCTCCAAACCCCCATCATCAGAAATAGATGGCAATCCTGACCATTCAAAGTAGGTTCTGGCCTTAAGTAAAGAGTTTGCTTCGAATGTTTTTCCGGTCTCTTCTACGTCCGGAGCATTGCTGAAATCAAACAAAGAAACAAGTTTAAATCCTTCGCCTAAAAAGGTCCGAACCTCTCGAGCCTTAGCAGGATTCTTGGTAGCAATAAGTATCTTCAAGGAAAAATTCTAAATTCTAATATCTAAATCCGAAATAATATCAAATCCTCAAGGTTCAAAATTCAAAACGTTTTGGTATTTGAATTTTTTATTTTGAGCTTGTTTAGGATTTAGGGTTTCGAGATTAGGATTTATACTCTCATTCCTCGTAAAATCTTGATCCTTTCTTCAAGGGGCGGATGAGTTTGAAATAAACGAGCAAGCCAATTGATAGCCTCCTTGCCCTTAAAGGGGTTGGCGATAAAAAGATGGGCGGTAGCGTTATGGGCATGCTGTAACGGCATCGGGTCCTGTTTTATTTTTTCCAAAGCATTGGCGAGACCGTCGGGATAGCGGGTCAAAAGAGCGCCGGAAGCATCGGCAAGAAATTCTCTTTTCCGGGATACGGAAAGCTGAATCAGCGTGGCCGCAATCGGAGCCATTATCATGGCGACTAAACCGATAGCTAAAATCAGGGCGCCGCCCCCTCCGCGACTGTCATTATCTCTGCCTCTAAATCCTCCGAAAAAACTCATCCTCATAAATATATCGGCTAAAATTGAAATCAACCCGACAAGGACAACTACGATGGTCGAGATCAAAATATCCCTATTGCCGACGTGAGAAAGCTCGTGGGCAAGAACGCCCTCCAATTCTTCGTTCTGAAGCTTGGTCAAAGCTCCTCTTGTTACGGCTATAGCCGCATGCTTGGGATCTCGGCCAGTTGCAAATGCATTTATCTGCGGAGATTCGATAACATAAATTCTCGGTGCGGGCAGTCCGGCGGTAATGCAAAGATTTTCTACCATTCGAGAAAGATAGAGATTCTCTTCGCGGTTGGCAATCAACTTGGCTCCTGACATGGCCAAAGCGATCTTGTCGGAGTACCAATAAGACACGCCGTTCATAATCAAGCTGAGAAATACGGCAAAATACAATACTTCGGGAGCGTTATAGACGTAGCTAAAGAACCATCCGATTCCTACGATGAGAACTAAAAACACGGTTATCAATAACCATGTTTTGCGGATATTGGAATCTTTGTGAGAATATAAGTTCATAAAGTTTATAAGGTTACAAAGTTCATAAAGTTAGAGACTGGAACTTGATGAACTTTAAGAACTCGATGAACCGTCAACTAAAATGAGACTTTAACCGGCTCCCTCTCCTTGTCATTCTCGAGCTGGAAAAATTCTTCTTTTTTAAATCCGAAACGGCCGGCAATCAAATTGGTCGGGAACTGCTCGATCATGGTATTAAGAGTCATGACATTGGTGTTGTAGAATCTGCGAGCGGCCTGGATCTTGTTCTCGGTATCAGATAGCTCGTCCTGCAACTTAGCAAAACTCTCAACCGCTCTTAACTGAGGATAGGCCTCAGATAAGGCAAAAAGGCTCTTAAGGGCTCCTGTGAGTACATTCTCGGCCTGAGCATGCTCGGCAACGGTCTTGGCTCCCATGGCCTTAGATCGAGCCTGGATGACCATATCAAGGGTCTTTTGCTCATGGGAAGCATAGCCCTTCACCGCTTCTACTAAATTAGGAATCAGGTCGTATCGTCTCTTGAGCTGAACATCGATATCGGCCCAGGACTCTCTTGCTCTGTTCCTTGAACGAATCAAGCCATTGTAAGCCCCGACCAGCCATAAAACGACCACGATGACGACGGCTAAAGTAATCATGGATAGTGACATTTTTTATATAGCCATTGGAATAACCACCAACAGCCGTTAATTCAAATAAATAGTATCATAAATTGAATCGGAATGGAATTTAATGCATTTGATTTTTAAACCGGATAAATGTACCATACCGTCAGTTTTCTTTGAAAATCGAGCAAAACAAGCGATGAAAAGAGCGCGAACGATACTGATTATCGGTATATTCATGCTCGCCGGCTGTCAAAAAGCCTTAACTCCAACGAGTCCGAGTTTAATTGAAAATCCAAATTTTACGGACGCAACAATCTCAAACTGGTCTCCATACATCGGAGTAGCCACGCCTGGCGGAGTAGAAGATACCTATAGAGAGGCGCTAACGGCAATGGCACAGAATGGAACCTTAAAGGGTGTCCGCGTTGGAATAACCAAAAGAGAAAAGGGCGGCTGGGGAGTTTATGACCCGATAATCAAAATGATCGGATCCTTGAGTCCAAGATTAGACATGCTGCTTCTAATTGATAACTACTACCTTTTTGAGCCGAACATAGAACAAATAATCGATGAGGCCTTGGCTACTTATCCCGAGATAAAATATTTCCAAATCGGAAATGAAATCACTTCCATATTGCCCAAAACTGGTCCGACCATGACCATCGAAGAATATATGGTCATCTTCAAGAAAATCTACGACCATGTCCAGAAAAACCATCCCGGAAGAGCAATACTTTTAACCCAGTCGCCTACCGGCTCTGGAGTATTCGGAGGAATTGAAACAGATAAAATGGTAGAACTGGGCCTGCTCAAAATGTCGCCAAACAATATAGTCATAGGAATAAATGTCTACAGCGAGGCAAGCATAAGCCATTATACTCACGTCGTGAATGGCGCACTTAGAAACTACCGAATCTGGGTTACAGAAACAGGAACGGATTTTAGCGATCTTCAGATCGATTATGTTAATAGGCGATACCCGGAACTGAAAAACTACCTAAGAGCCGAAAGAATATTCTGGTATACTCTCTGGGAAGGCGAGAGATATCCAGCAGACAGAGGCTTCGGTATAATCAAGGGCGCGTTGGAATACCCTAATTATTGGAAGAGCCCTCTCTTTAAACTTTTAACAGACCGGAGTTAAGGAGGACGTCTTGACTAAAAAAGTAGTCGCCACGGCATTTTTATGTCTCGCCATCGCGCCCGGCATTCTTTTCGCCCAAGAGAAAGAGCCTGAAAAGAAAGACGCTGGAAAAGACGGATCATACATCAAGCTGAGTTTTTCCCAGAAGAATCGAACTATTGCCGGATTAGGCTATGATATGGCCGGACTCGAGATATCATTTGAAAAGTATCTCAAAAATAACTGCCTTGGACTGTCGGGCTGGTCAATCGGCTTAAGAAAAGATGAGTTCATTTATTTGGAATCGGGCTATCTGTTGAACTTGAGAGTGTTCCGGAATCAAAAGGCGGGGCCGGTCGATGCCAAATTAGGCATAGGCGCAGAGTGGGGCGCCCCGCCCCTGACCTTTGATCGGACACGGTTTGAGTTCAGAGACCATGAATTAGTATCTTATAAGCACGTCCATATCATTAGAAACTCTAAAATACCCCGCATCGGAACAGTGCGAGACGGGGTGCTTTACGGATTTATTGAAGGAGCTATATCGAAAAGAAAGGGTCCTTTCCTACTTGAAGCGGGAGTACGGGGAAACGCCATCAGGTTCGGTATTGACGTGTTTCACCTCAAAGACGATCGCCTTACTCATACTTCGACCGATAAATTACTGATCGTTCCGGCTTACTTCGTAAGTTTAGGAGTAAAGCTTTGGTAATTACCGCAAACGGCTCCTCTATGGCAGAGCCGTTTTTGTTTGCCTTTGAAGAAATCTCTATTTGCCGGCCGCGGCTTTAAGCAAGCCCCGAAAAAGCGGATGAGGATTAAGCGGGCGGGACGTTAATTCGGGATGGAATTGGGTGGCTACAAAAAATTTATTCTTCGGCAACTCTATGACTTCGACAAGGCCTCTCTGCGGATTCACGCCGGCAATCAGTAGTCCTTTCTTCTCCAGCCCGCCTCGATACTGATTATTGACCTCGTATCTATGCCTATGCCTTTCGGATATAATATCCTTCCCATAAAGTTTCCTGGCTAAACTATGTTTCGCCAATTTGCATTTGTAAGCGCCCAGACGCATTGATCCTCCCATTCTTTTTTCTTTGATATTAACCAGCTGGTCAGGCATGGTGCATATAACAGGCTCGGGCGTTTTCTGATCCACTTCGGCAGTATGGGCCCCGGCCATCTTACAGATGTTTCTTGCAAATTCAACCACCGAAAGCTGAAGACCGTAGCATAACCCTAAAAACGGTATGTTATTTTCACGGACATATTTGATAGCGTTTATCTTTCCCTCGACTCCCCTCTTGCCGAATCCCCCCGGAACTATTATCCCGTGAAAGTTCTTCAGCTCCCTCACCGATTGCGGATTTTTCTCGTATTGTTCAGACTCAAGCCAAGTAATCTCCGGCTTTCTTTTTATTGACCAGGCAGCATGCTTTATGGCTTCGATAACCGATATATAAGAATCAGCCAAGGTAAAATCACCGGATCCGAAATATTTTCCGACTATTCCGATCTTGACCGGCTCTTTAGACGCCCTTATGTTGCCGATCAATTTATCCCATTGCTTAGATTTTCTGGTTCTGGATTTCAATCCGGTTTTCTCAAGAATCCTCCGGCCTAAATTATCTTTTTCAAAATTAACCGGAATTTCATAAACCGAACCGTCGATGTCGGGCGCAGAAATAACGTCTTGGACGGCCACATTGCAAAATATCGAAACTTTTTGCTTGCGTATGCTATCCAGCGGCCGGGACGACCGGGCAATTATAAAGTCCGGCTGAATCCCAGCTGAATTCATCGCCCGCACGGCATGCTGGGTCGGTTTAGTCTTCATCTCACCGATCATCTTCGGAATCGGGAAATAACTTACCAGCATAAAAATCACCTGGCCATAACTTCGCAGCTTCATAATTCTGGCTGTTTCCAGGAAAATAAGGTTTTCATATTCGCCGACGGTACCGCCTATTTCAACAAGAACAAAATCGGCATCGGTTTTTCTGGCCACGTTCCATAGTCGCCTTTCCACCTCGTTGGTAATATCGGGAATGACCTGGACGCACTTGCCGCCATATTTTAAGTTTCTTTCCTGATCAATGACCGACTTATAAACCAAACCGCTGGTCATATAATTATCGCGCAGAATGTTCTCGCCTAAAAACCTCTCATAATTCCCGATATCCTGATCGCACTCCATTCCGTCATCAGTTACAAAAACCTCACCGTGTTCGGTGGGGTTCATTGTTCCGGCATCTACATTGAGGTACGGATCAATCTTTACTGCAGTGACCCTAAAACCATAGTCCTTGAGAATCCTGGCGGTTGAGGCGACGGTAACTCCCTTACCTATGCCCGACATTACGCCTCCGCATACGAATATAAAATTCGTCTTCATTGATATTATTTTAACAAATACGGCCCAAGAGTCAAAAAAGCATATACCGCCAACACTAAATGCGAGATCAAGTTATCACTCCTTTTTAACTTAAACACCCCCACCCTTTATGATATATCATAAAGGGTGGCGAGGATTTTAATTTCAATTTTTATCTTTATTGAGATCTTCCAGCAAATCTGAAAGCCAATAATGGCTTTTATACCTTCGTTTCAAATCAGCAAACGGCCCCGACTTGTAGTAATCCTTAAATCCCGACCTTGATTTTACTTTTGACCTGATTACTCGGTCAAATTTTTCAACAATCTTTTTATAGCCCTGATGTCTGCCGCCAAGCCATTGTTTAACTTTATATATCGTGTCATATCCCACCCCTATTTCTCTGGCTATCTGAGGATATGATTGCTTCTCTATGAGTCTCTTGGCAATTAGAATTCTTCGGCCAAGCATTATTTTTTCGCTTTCGGTTAGGATATCATTAACAAATGATTTGATTTCATTCTTTAATCCGGCATGATAGAGCGCTGCGTAAAGAACATCCAGAAACTGACCTCTTGTTCCTTTTTTAATTTTTGCTGAATTGAGTTTCATGTATACTGGGTTAAATGACCAACGCCCTTTATGATATATCATAAAGGGCGTTGATGCAATCAGGCTTGTTTTATAAAATTAGTATCCTCCCATTCCTCCCATTCCTGGCGGCATTCCGCCTCCGGATGGAGCAGGTTTTTCTTCAGGTATATCCGTAATAATGGCTTCCGTGGTTAGGATCAGTGAGGCGACAGATACGGCATTAGTCAGAGCAGCCCTAACAACCTTGAGCGGATCTATGATTCCCCTTTCAAACATATTCACGTACTCTCCGCTTGCGGCATTCAGGCCCATTCCGGATTCAAGAGAAAATACTTTCGAAACAACTTCATTTGAATCCTTTCCGGCGTTCTCAGCAATTGCCCGCAAAGGTTTTTCCAATACGGACTTAATAACGGCCACTCCCTTAGCTTCGTCGCCAACCTCGGCAACTCCCTTTAAGCCTTTCGTGTTCAGCTCTTTAGAGGCTTCAAATAACGCGATCCCTCCGCCGGCAACTATTCCTTCGGCAAGAGCGGCCCTTGTGGCATTGACGGCATCTTCTATTCTGAATTTCTTTTCTTTCAATTCTGTTTCGGTATTGGCACCGACTCGCAGAACGGCAACGCCTCCGGAAAGTTTTCCTACCCGCTCCTGCAATTTTTCCTTATCAAATTCCGAAGTCGCTTTGGCAATTTGAGCCTTAAGCTGGTTGACCCTCTTATCTATCTCCGACTTTTTTCCCTTGCCGCCCACGAAGGTGGTCGCTTCCTTAGCCGCCACGATCCGATGAGCCTTTCCAAGCATTGAAAGTTCTGCAGTCTCAAGTTTCATTCCTCGCTCTTCACTGATAACCTGTCCGCCGGTGACAATAGCTAAATCTTCGAGCATTTCTCTTTTTCTATCGCCGAATCCGGGAGCTTTTACGGCTAATGCCGAAAAGTTGCCTCTCAGCTTGTTAACAACCAGGGTTGCCAGAGCATCCCCGTCAACATCATCAGCGACAATCACCAACTCGCGCTTGCCTGCTTCGGATAATTTTTGAAGTAGCGGTACGATATCCTGAATCGAGGATATTTTCTTATCGGTGATTAAAATAGATGCATCTTCGTGGATCGCCTCCATCCTCTCAGCGTTGGTAACCATATACGCCGAAACATAGCCCTTATCTATCTGCATGCCCTCGACAAGCTCTTTAGACATTTCGGTTGATTGAGATTCTTCAACGGTGACTACGCCGTCTTTTCCGACTTCCTTGAATACATCGGCGATAAGCTTCCCTATCTCTGGGTCATTAGCCGAAATAGAAGCCACTTCTTTTATTTTTTCATAGCTTGAGACCGCTTTTTTCTTTTTATTCAAATAATCGACAACCCATTCGACCGCCTTATCCATTCCTTTTTTAAGAACCAGCGGATTAGCTCCGGAATTAACCGCGCTAAAACCCTCGGCAACAATTGCCTGGGCCAAGACTGTAGCAGTGGTGGTTCCGTCTCCAGCAACGTCATTTGTTTTAGATGCAACTTCTTTAATTAAATCGGCCCCGATATTTTCAAACCTATCTTTTAATTCCATCTCCTTTGCCACCGTAACTCCGTCTTTTGTAATCACGGGCGAGCCGAAACCCTTATCAATAACGACGTTCCTCCCCTTGGGGCCAAGGGTAACCTTCACCGCATTGGCGGTTTTATCAACTCCTCGTTTTAAGGCTTCGCGGGCTTCTTCTTTATAATATATTTGTTTTGCCATGATTATAACTTGCTGGCCACTCTGCCATCGAGCCAGGCTCGATTACGGCAGTACGCTCTTAGCCAACTCCTTCGTTAAAATCTCCGCTTGCTCGATTTTGCCTCGGATTTAGCTAAGCCAGCTGCGTTCTAAATTATTAATCTAAAACCGCTAAGACATCCTCCTCGCGGGCAATTAAGTATTCTTTGTCGTCGACCTTGATTTCATCTGGTCCATACTTTTTAAACAGGACGGTCTGGCCCTTCTTCAACTCCATAGGTACTCTTTTGCCGCTTTCATCTGTTCTTCCGGGGCCGACAGCAACGACTCTGCCCTTCTCCGGTCTTTCTTTATTTACCGTATCGGGCAAAATGATTCCTCCTTTTTTCTTTTCTTCCCGCAAAGGCTCGAGAAGTACGTGATCGGACAATGGTTTGATCATAATATAACTTAGGATCTAAGGCTCAAAGTCTAAGGCAAGAATTTTCTGGCTTTAGTCTTTAGTCCTTAATCTTTTAGCACTCTGTCTATCCAAGTGCTAATTGTAGTCCAGTCGAGAAAATATGTCAAGAATTTAAAAACCCCGCCCGAAGGAGGGGTTAAATCTTATTTCTTTCTCAAAAATTGAAGTGCCGCCTGAAACTGGGAGTCTTTTTCAGTAAGATATTCATAGGATCTGAAGTTGTCCGGCTGCTCGACTTCAATATCGGGGTTCACACCTACTGAGCTGATATTGGTTCCATCGGGCAAAAAATACCGCGCTGTGGTAACACCAAGTAAAAGCTTCGTTTCGGCAGTAGGAAGCGAACCGGGCCGTTCGACGTCAATGTAATCCTGCACGGTTGCCTTACCATAAGTTCGCACGCCGATCAGCGTTGCAACTTTATAATGCTTGAGGTTGCCGGCCATCACTTCCGAGGCGGAAGCAGATAGATTATTTATCAAAACGACAACCTTCGGTGGATTTTGATCAATTCGTCTGGGTTGCAAGGGAGTAATAACTCCCATAGCAGTCTCGTACTTGCGAACATAATCGCGACCCCTGATCTCAAGAATCAACTTACCGGAACCGACCAAGAATTCTAATGCGGATGCTACGGCCCGAAGAGAACCGCCTCCATTGTCACGAAGATCGATTATTAAGCCGCTTTTCCTATCAACTTCGATCTGAACGAGAGAAAAGAAAAGCTTACCGACCGTCTGATCAGTAAAAGACCTGATTTTTATGTATCCGATATCTTTGCTTAAATCTTTATAGACAACGCTATCAACCTCGATCTTCTCGCGAATTAAATTAAATACTTGGGGCTTTTGAGCATGCAGGCCCTTGATCTCAAGGGAAACGCTGGTCCCCTCTTTTCCGAGGACTAAATTCACAACCTGATCCGGCGCCAAACTATATACTGACCGGCCGTTAATACTCAGAATGACATCGCCCGGCCTTATCCCCGCCTTTGACGCCGAATATCCCTCGAAGACCTCGGTAACATAAATACTTTTTCCAAGGCGCATTATAGATAGCCCAATCCCGCCGATATACTTTCGATCCGTAAAGTTACTGACCACGCCCTTGACCTCTGAGCCGATAAAAAGATTGCTATACGGATCGAGTCCGCTTACCATCCCCTTCATCGCTAAATTCATCAGCTCTTCGGGGGATTTTTTATCGACGTAGCGGTTCTGCACCTCGGCGTATACCTTCATAAATTCTTTCATCTTGTCATCTAATGCTCTGTCCGAGTTACCGGTAAAAAAACCGACATTGGAAGTCCTAATGTTCAGACAAAAGGCCGTAAGAAGAGAGAAGCCAAGAATTACAAAAAGAACCAGGAAGCGCCTGCGGTTTCTCATAAAATCCCCGATTTTTCAAAGATGCTGAGGGTACTCTATACCCCTACGGAAGAAACATCAACCCCTCACTTGAGGAGGATAGGTTCTGTCAGGCAAAGCCTCGGAACGGGATATTAATAGTATCCCGATATGTAAACTATGGTCCGTTTATTTTGAGAACGGCTGCTTTGCATATCCTCTTCAAGTGCAGGGGTCAACCCCGCATATCAGCAAGGATATATTCTGCACAAGCAAAGAGGTTAGTTCCAGAATTTATACAACCCCGCCGCTGAACAAGGTAACGACCCCTAAACAATGAGCCCTGAATCCTTTTCTTCCAAATACGGAATAATACCAAGGCGCCTTAATCCCTGATTATATTTGCTGATTATGGTTTTCTCAAAGGAACGAGGATGAAACTCCAATTCAGATTCATTAAACGTTATCCTCCCGCCGGCTTCATAGGTTAAAGGGTTCTCCTTGATTCTTTCGTGCTGATATTTTTTAGCTCTTATTTCGAGAATATCGCCGAGCCGGGAATTCAAAATAAATTCTACCATTCTCGCAAAACCATGAAGAATCGGATTCAATGGAGCCGATCTCCTGACAAATTCATCGTTTATTTTAAAATTATAAACGAATTTATTTATCCAAATATTGGATTTATAGAAATCATGCACCAATTGCCTCGCTATCATTGTCGGCTTGAGATTAGCATACGTCTGGGCATTATATAAACTTTCATGCGAGATCCTGAGATCTGAATCGGTTATATAGTGGTTCAGACAGAATTTATCCGGGGCCACGGCATCAAACCTCTTTCGCCTCGATCTAAGCAAAGAGCTGATCAGTAATAAAAAGAGGCGACAGGTATAGAGCCGCCCGGTCTTAGCGATAACCAAGACATCAAAGTCGCTTTCCGGATGAGCATTGCTTAAAGCTAAAGATCCGCTTGTAAACAATCCTCTGAGGTAAGGTGCGCCGGAAAACCATTTCAGGAGCCGGAGAAACTTCTTCCACTTTGCCGTTGTGATTTTCTCTCTTTCTATCCTGACATCATAAACGCCATCCCGTCCGGATAAAAAGTAAAAGCCGTTCTTTGAACCGATAATTCCGCTCCTATGAAGACTGCTCAACTCTTGGTGAACATCCCCCAGGGAAATACTGCCGATTCCCCGATCGGTTCGGTTAAGCCGGGCGGGATTAATTAAAAATTTATGGACCTCGATCATGGTTAGCGGAAAATCTAAAATATCATAGTAAACTATGGTCGACAGAATGGAATTTCGCAAATGGAGCATACCCGGTATATCAACATTGATAGTATCTTGCGATATACAATGTTTTCAATATTTAAATCTAATAGGGGGCGGCCCGATCTATCTCAACAATACTGGTTGGCTTGAGGCCAGATCAATGCTGTATTACCGGGCATACAAGACACAACATACAATAAACCGCAGAAATTAAAAAGTCCCAAACAATTAATTGGGACTCAAAATAACCTACAGGGCTATCCAGGCAATAACGACTATAACAACCCCTGCTAAGGCAAAGTACCGACCTAATCCCGCTATAAAAAGAGCGAGGGCTACGAAGATAAAGTACGGCCAAAGCTCGCGCTTTTCCTGCTGAAGATAGGGTTCGAGGGACTTACTTCTATACTTATCTATCGCCGACGAAAGAAAGATTACGGAATTATCTTTTACGCTTTGTATAACAAAAGGTCCCTGACCGCCGGTAGCACTGCTCATAAATGCGAGAGTATCGGTATTGAGCATTGAGAAATTGTCTTTTAGCTCGTCGGCTAATGACGGCGGGTAGTCTACGCCCGCCCGATAGTCCTGAAGAATGTCCACAAGCGGAATAGACCGGGCAGTGCCGACGCCCACCGAGTAAATCTCAATGCCTCTTTTCTGAAACTCTCCTATGGACTGGCTGAACTTTTTCTGAGCATCGGCCAATCCCTGGCTATTGTCCTTAAGATTTCCGAAAAAATCTCCGTCGCTGATCAGTATCGCAAAACGGTTGGCTTTTACCCGCGGCTTCCAGTTATCATCCCACCCTTCTACCCCTAAAATATCCGCCATGTCTTGGCGATCTATCCTCTGGTATATGTGCTGAAGAGCCTCGCCCATATCAGAAGACCAATAAATTCCATCGAAGGAATTAAAGTCCTTGGGCCGCTTAACTTTTGAAACCTGGTCAGCAAAACCATCCAAGTCCTTAGTAAACGGATACCTTCTCGATCCGATGGAACCGGCTAAAAACAAAGCGACTCGATCACCCGGGCGTATGGCGCCGGATGAAATCAACTTGGCAATCTCCCTGGTCGCTATATCGATTCGGGACCAACCCGTATCCTTAAGAAACATTGACGATGAACTATCAATGATAAAAATAGCTTCAACACTGCTTTTTTTGGCAACGGTCAAGCCCTTAGTCGTAAACGGCTTGGCGAAAGCTCCGATAAGAAACGGGGTTGACGCAATCAAAAAAAACCAGAACCTCCAGGTCCCAAAAACCGGATGCCTCGATCCGCTCGTTCTTTTAAGGCGCAGAGAAATCCGAAGAATCCAGGCGGCTAAACAGAGAATAAAAAAACCGGAACAAAAAGCTAAGAGACGAAGCCTGTCCGGTTCAGCAAAATAAATCTTGGCCAGGTCAATTTCTTGCCAGGTCATCGCTATCCGCCCTTTCTTTGCGAATTTTGCCCGGGCTTTGGATCATCCGCCATTCTATCGAGATTATCCTTGTCCTTGCCCGGTTTGTCTCCCTGTCCAGGCAGATTAGGGTCGCCCAAGACAAAGTTACGGCCGGGGGCCTTGCTTTCCATAGCTTTCTTCGCAGACTTCGGATCACTGACAAGATCATAATCAAAAGCACAGTTGAAGCTGAGAGCCTGATCGGGATTTCCCTTAATGCACTTTTCGAAGTCAAGCTTAAGCATGGCAACCTTCTGAAGTATCTCCTCTCTTATCTTGGCGTTCTTTTTAGCAGCTTCGGAATGATAAGCCGCCTTGAGAACTCTGAACTTGGCAATAGCCGAAAGATAGACCGCCCTGGGATCGTCTTGATGGCTTTTCAAATCTGCTTCAACCTTTTCCCAGTCTTCCTCAAGGTAGGCCAGCACCGACTCATACAGGAAGGCGTCCGGCAACAAATATCTGTCCGCCAGGTTTTTAAGTCCCCAGCCGGAAAAGTAATCATAGTAAGATTTCAGATTCCGAAATTCCTGATTGGCGTTCTGACGATCGTAGTCTTTGACATAAAAACTGAATCTGCCAAGAGCGGTCTTGAATCCGGACAAATTAAAGGCTGCACAGGAAGCGCTCATAGAAAAAATAACCACGGCTAAACCCGCAATCAACAACCGGGGACTACCCCGCGATTTGGGCTTTTTCTGCATGGAGTTTCCTGAATTTTCAATGTGCCTTGGTTAATAATATATACCAAAGGCCAAAATCTGCAACCCCATGGTAGATTTTTGAACTGTAGCCGATAGGCGATAAGGGTAGGGCCAATTACAAAATGCACTGCCGGCAATCCTTTGTCCGTGAAATACTGAACCGCAACCTAACGCTTCCATGAAAACAAAAAGCTCCGAGACAGCGGAGCTTCAACATCTGATCACGCTTAAGGGTAATCAACGAAGAAAAATTCGATTATCAGACCTGCGGGCACCAGAATCAACAAAGAAAGTACGGCAAGAAAAATAAATTTATCAAAAATAGAAATCCGGAATGACTTCCGACTGATATTAATCGTGGATCTTTCCATTTGATCTATTTTTTCGTAGGCCTTACGGATACTTGATTTATCGGAAGCATAAACCGGGAAGTACGCTCCCCCACTCTGAACAATCTTGTCCAGCAAAGGCTGAGCCAAAGACTGAGCCCCGCTTTGTCCGCTAACCGCCGCATCAACGAATATAATATATATCTTAACCCGCCGGTTAATGAGATCGTTAATGAGGGGATCGACCGTCGCATGATCGCTTATCTCGGCGTCAGTAATCAAGAGCAATGACCGGGGTCCGAGCGAGGAACGCGAAGATTTTCTCTGAACTTCTTCATCCGCGTCAAACTGACTAATTACGGCTTTCAAGGCAGGAACAAGTTCCGTACCGCCCTGACCATTAACCACAAGCTGACGCCACATAGGCAGTGCGGGATCCGACGAAAACCCGCCGCCCGTTACCCAGGGAGCATCGTGAGCCTGAATATAGTAGGCATCGTCGTCCAATATAAAATCCTGGATTAAAAAAGGACTATCGCTGAATACCCATAAAGAAACTCGGTCGCCTTTTCCCTTCCGCATCTTTAGAAATTCAAGGTGCGCTTCCATGGCAACTTGAGCCCTGGTTACGCCCTGAATCTGAGTATGGGCGGTCATAGACCCGGAAATATCCTTAACTTCGACCCGGGTACGCGTCTCCACCTTTTTGAATTCTTCTCTTACTTCAAATAAAAATGGGTCAGCCAGGGCAAGTATAACCATGGCTAAGGGCACGACCAGCATTATTCTGGGTGTTATGGACAATATCCTAATAAGGAACCTCTTCTGGTTCTTTCTGTCCGAATTGACTAAAATACCGGAGTCAATCAGAACATTTTTCTTTTTGCCGAATAAGACAAGTAGAATCTTGATGGCTACGAATAATCCGACTATAACGGCGGCCCAAATAGCCCCCTTCATATCGGCGTACTGAATCTGTTCGAAGGAAAAATCAATCAGGTTATGCCACTCGCTTCTTAAAACATCGATTGCGCCACCAAAATCGAAATAGTCCTTAAACTTAAGCATATCCTGTTACTTTCTTAATTTTCGAAATAGCCAGAAAATCGCCCGCAAAGGAAGTTCTCTAAGAGAACTCGTAATCCTGCTGAAAAGCCCGAAACGACCAACTTCCCTGTTGAGATTCCTAAAGTTATCCTTAGAATCTACCGGCCAACCAGTGACAGCGGCCTCAGATTCCAGGAACTTCTGATAAATACAGGCCTCATCAGCCAAACCCGAAAGAGCTTTAAGTCTCCATCCGGGCAAGGCCGGCTTTTTATCTTCTATAGAGCTTAAGATCAGCTGTTTCATTTCAACCGGGGTTGTACCGGCGGTTGATTCTTGGACCTGGGTTCTAAGAAAAGCCATAATGTCGACCTGGATCTTAGACATTAGCTTGCCAGCATCGATATCCTTACTATTCGATAGCGCACGGAGCTTGGCGACGCTTCGACGAAGATTCCGAAATGCTTTCCTCTCCGAGATCTCCTGAAGATATTCCGGATCAATCGGTATGACATCTGCGTCCGCCTGACCGCCAGACCCGCCACGCGGGGCAAGAACAGCAGGGGCACGCAAATACCTCACCAACATCGCCACCCAAACGACAAGCGGAAAGATCGCAAGAAACCAACCCACAATTCTCCAAATCAGCGCCGAGCGCGACGGATCCCCTAAGTCATTTTGATCTCTTATATCAAGGTAAGGATCATCAGGCGTGGTGGTTACATAGTTAACGGGTACTTCGGCGGTTTTAATGTCATTGCGCCAAACCACGCTTGGGTCGTCGATACTCTGGCCTATCTTCTTCCTAGCCCAAGAGACTGTGATCGGAGGAAGCTTATACCCCCCCTTTTTTTCTTTTACGATACGGAGGATAAACTTCACGTACCAAACATGCTCGACGAAATCTTTTTGGACGATCCTCTTATCAATTAGAACATCGATAACTTCAAAGTCTCCCCAAAATTTAAGATTTGATAAATCATCCTCCCGGATAAGTATTTCCTCGCCCTTATGGGAAAGGTCTATGAATCTCAATCTCACGATCTGGACAAAATGCTGTCCCGTAATAAACGTAGTCGGGGCGATCACTCTGGGAAAATCAACCGTTACGACCGGAGATATTTCCTGGCCCGCCGCGGGTGAAACGACTGTAAAAAACATGGCTAAACCTACGAGTAAAAATCTCATATTTCTCCTGCCGATTATGAAAGAACTCGAGTATAGGGTAAATAAAAACAGGGCTTGTGTCAACGCCCTGTATAGCGGCCCGACTTGCGTCTTGCCAAAAAAAATCTCTGCAGCCTTTTAAGATGCTTGCCGTATTCCAATACCACCGAGTGAATACCTATCTTTCTCAGTTCTCGGCGCAGATTTGTTCTCTTATTACGGGCCTCTTTTTCAATGACCGACAACTTTCTTCTGGAAACGGAGGTGATCCGCCCAGTCTCCACGTCACGAACTTTTACATATCCAAATCCCCGACTGGTTTTGTATATTTCCGGCTCATCTATGAATATGAACATCATCTCATGTCTTGAGGCAACCAAACGAAAAAGGGAGGATTCTAAAACTTTTTCAAAGTCCAGAAAATCGGAAATAACCGGAATTACACAAGGCCTGTCAAAGTTGCGCCTGATGAAATCCAGGGCGGCAAAAAAATTGGTTGTCCGGACGATGTTTTTTTTGTCGTCCGGATTACTTTTTTCCAGAAAATCGTAAACTACACTCAAAAGATGATAGAAGTTCATTTTGCCTGACTTGGGTTTCAGGTTCAAAATTATCCGATCCGCAAACCCGATCAATCCGACAGGATCCTGATAACGGATTCCTGTAGCGCCGACGAAACCGATTGCTTCGAGCACCATCCTCCTCTTATTCGAATGTATTCCGGTATCAATAGAGGAGCTGAGATCAATAAGAAAATTGATCTTGGCCTCATGATCCTCGATGCATCGACGGGCATAAATTATATCCTCATCTCCGCCCGGAATATCAACAATCATATTCGGGGGATCGATCTCGGGATCGAATTCCTTGATATCGAAAAGATTATAGCTCGGGCCAAAAAATCTGCTCCCATGTTCGCCGAGGCGGATTCGGCTCGTAAGCCTTTGAATTGGAATTCCTCCCCTCACATGCTGAAGGGCATAAAGAATATCGTTAAAGCCGAAGTCCTTCACAAAGGCTTGGTTTCGCGAATAATCATTTCTACCACATCCTTGGCATCGATGTGATCACCAAAAGACCTTGGGTCAAGCCGGATAACATGCTCCATCGTAATATGAGCGATGGCTTTTACGTCATCCACTGTCGCTATCCTGTCCTCGCCCCTCATGAAAGCATGGGCCTTGGCAGCCGCCTCCATATGAAAGTTTCGACGAGGAGAACAGCCCGAGACTGCATATTCATTGATAAACCCGATCAGCTTGTCCGTAGCGTAACGGCGAGGCCGAAGTTTCCCGAAAATCCTTTTATCGTGCGAGAATGGTCTTGAATTCTCCAGATACCTCTGGCGAAGCTCAACCGCCTCCTTCGATAACTTGATCCGGGCAACCATTTCCTGGATATCCAGCAACTCGCTGAGACTCATGACAACTTCCACCTTTTTACCGATAACATTCTCCGCTAAAATCATTTTTTCTTCTTCTCTCGCAGGAAAACCCATAGTTAAACGGTATGTAAATCTTTCCATCTGCGCTTCCGACAAAGGGTAGGTGCCCTCGTACTCGATCGGGTTCATTGTGGCAATAACCTGGAAAAAGTTTCTGCCTTTTGGATCGCCCGGTACGGGAAAAAGAGGAAAACCCACGGACTCTATTCTACCCTCTTTCTCATTGGTAATGTTCATCATTATCCTGCCTCCTTCCATCGGTCCAAGCATGACCGACTGGCTTTTCGGGGGAGTACGATTGATTTCGTCGGCAAAAATAATATGACTGTGGAGCGGACCCGTAAGCAGGGTTCTTATTCCGGTGTACTTGTCCCTTTCCTCGCGACCCGTAAAATCACTCGGCATAAGATCGGGACGACCATCAATTCTTCCAAGCTTGGCCTCAATACCCGAAGAAAGATAGTTAAGGAGGGCTGTTTTGCCGGTACCCGGTTCATCGCTGATAATAAGATGAGCCTGTGTGTACTCTTTACTCGTCGGCGTATCTTTGACCATCGGCGTTACAAGTCCCATGATTGCGTCAGCCGTGACCCGGTGCAAACCGAAGATAAATTCTCCTACCTGAGCCCTCAGCTTTGCAAGTCTTTCTCTCGCTTCATTCGGATCTTTCAGAGCCATTTCTTATCCTTTTTTTCAACGTACCGATTGGCGATACTTTAATATAAAGGCGAACAATCGTCAACGTTTACGATCATATAAACAAAAGCTCTTCAAAAGAAGAGCTTTACTTTATAAACCGCACCAAGTCGTCGACCGATCTCATCGGAGTCAGCAGTCCAGTTTTGAAAACCCGGTTTGCGACAAATCCTCCATCGGGCAAATCCTGTTTTGTATCGGGATCAAATTCAACTTCGGGACCGGCAGTGAATATACCGATCGTCTCCCCCTTCTTATTCCTTACAACCGTTCCGCTTAAGCCTCCGAAAGAAAATCGGTGGTCTTTATCGGTTTTGATTTCGATATGAAGGTTGATTAAATTGCGCAACCCCTGAACCACTCCTGATCCCTGGTCGCTTATTTCCGCCTTTTTATCAACGGCGGAAATAGTGGCTTCCAGTCTCTCGAAAACAATTTCCGTTTCTTTTTCCAAATCTCTGGCCGTCAGACCGTAATATCCCCGAAAAATATTCAGCGTCGGAAATTTGTACCCCGCAGCCTCGTCAGCTTTTCTGACAGCATGAGGATGAGGGTGAAATCCTTCGACTATAACCCTATCTCCGACCTTAACCGGTTCGGTTGCAACCGGCGATGGTTCGGGAAAGTCTGAAAACTGAAAACGGTCAGTTATCGAAACAAGCGCAGCATCGGATAGAGGCGCTGTCTTAACGGTCACTGCATTATAGATTTTCCCGTTAAAAAAAACTTTCTGGCTTCCGGATCCCAAACCGTCGAACATTTTACTGACATGCTTGTTAGTAAAAAAAATGCCCCTCTCTTTATTAATCAGAAATCCTGAACCATAGGTATAAGGCTTTCCGTTCCACTCAACAACCACCCAGGCAACATCCGTTTTGAAATTTTGTTCAAAGAAAAACGGTCTTTCGTCATGGCTGCCGGAATCAGGGCGACAACCAACTAACCCCAAAAACAGGAAAAAACATATAACAGCCTCCCTCATTGTTCTATCCCCTCCATTTCCAATAGCGTTTCCCTGATCTTAAGAACTGCCGCATCAATTTCAGCCTTTCCAATAACAAGCGGCGGAGCAAGCCGGATTACATTCTCCTTAGTATCTTTGCACAATACTCCCTTCCGAAGAATGGCTTCGCAGAAACGGCGTCCGATGCCTTTACCGCCGTTGAGCTCGAGGCCAATCATAAGCCCTCTGCCCCTGACCTCTTTAATTAGCCTGCTCTTTATCTTTTTGAGTTCGCCCATAAAGTAACCGCCCAGGTCTCTGGCCCGTTCAGCCAGATTTTCTTCACGAAGAACATCCAGCGCTTCTATCGCCACGGCGCAAGCCAATGGATTTCCACCAAAAGTACTTCCATGGTCACCTGGTCTGAAAACGTCCATTTGATGACGCCAACCTACCACCGCCGAAACTGGAAGCATACCTCCACCAAGAGCCTTACCTAAAATTAAAACGTCAGGATAAATATTTTCGTAGAAATGAGCTAAGTCATATCCCGTTCTACCCATTCCTGTTTGGATTTCGTCCAGCACCAAAAGAACCCGATACCTATCACAGATCCGCCTCACTTCCTGAAAATATCCATCAGGCGGAACGTTTATTCCGCCCTCCCCCTGTACCGGTTCGACGAGAAACGCAACTGTATTAGGCGTGATAGCTCTGCCCAAGGCATCTGGATCACCAAACGGAATGATTTTGAAGCCCGAAGTAAGGGGTCCAAAATTTTTCCTGGCCTGCGAAGAATCCGAACCGCTGATAATCGTTGTCGTCCGGCCGTGAAAATTATCCGAACACATTATAATCTCGGCCGAATTCGGACGGATCCTTTTTCTCTCGTAACCCCATTTCCGGCTAAGTTTTATGGCCGTCTCTACGGATTCGGCTCCTCCGCTCCCGGGAAGAACCATGTCCATCTGGCAAAACTGAGCTAATTTCATGGAAAACTCTGCAAACCTATCGCTATAAAAAGCTCTCGAAGTAACGGCCAATCTCTTGGCCTGCTCGATCAGGACCGAAACAATTCTTGGGTGGCAGTGACCGAAGTTTTGAGCCGAATAGGCGCTGAGTGTATCGAGATATTTTTTATCGTCAACATCCCAAACCCAAACCCCTGACCCGCGGGTCAACACAACTGGCAACGGGTGATAATTATGAGCAGAAAAAGATTCTGTCTGTTCAATGAACTTTCCACTTCGAATCATAGCCCATCCTGATTTTAAAGGTTCTTCCTGTAGGATAGAATTTATGCTCAAAAAACGACATTGTCAATGGTCGATTTTTGTATTAAAATATGCAGTTATGACTACGGATCAGTTAAAAAAGAAAGCTACGGCTCTGCCCGAGAAGCCGGGAGTTTATACATTTAAAAGCAAAGAGGACGAGACTCTCTATATCGGAAAGGCCGCTAATCTGAAAGTCCGGCTGGGTTCCTACCTTAAAACCGACGACCGAAGAATCAGCACGATGGTGGCCTTATCATCATCGATAAAAACGATAACAACCGATTCCGACATAGAAGCCCTGATCATGGAATCTCAACTCATAAAGAGGCTTCGCCCCAAGTTCAATATAATGATGCGGGATGACAAACAATACTTTTACGTGGCTTTCACCCAGGAAACTTTTCCGAAAATTTTCCTTACCCACCAACCCACAACACAACGCAGTAGGAAAGTAGATCATAGCGCAGTAAAAAAATTCCCCTCTACTGCGCTACTGCACTACCGGCTATTACCCGAATTCGTGGGTCCGTTTACCGATGGGAGCGCGATAAAAACTACCCTGAAACTTCTGCGCCGGACATTCCCATATTGTACCTGCAAACAAACACACCATAACTACTGTCTCAATTACCATATAGGGAACTGCTACGGCATTTGTTGCTTGAAGCAACAAAGCCGAATTTTCAATTTACAATTTTCAATTTTCAAAGGAAAAGAATACGGAAAAAACATAAAAGCCATAAAAGAAATTTTAAGCGGGAAAAAGAAGTCTCTTATCCATAGCTTTGAGAAGAAAATGAGAGACCTATCTTCCAAGCAAGAATACGAGAAAGCGAGGGAATTACAATATAAAATAGAAAAATTAAAGAGGGTTTTCCAAAACGCTCAACTGATAAACAAAAGCCGAACCTTTATGATATATCATAAAGGTTCGGCGGCGTTGAATGTTCCGGAATCATTGCAGAAACTGTTAAACCTTTCGTTTATTCCCCGCCGAATCGAGGCTTACGACATTGCCAATATCCAGGGCAAACATGCAGTCGGAGCAATGATTGTATTTACGGACGGACAACCCGACAAGAACGAATACCGTAAATTTAAAATCCGAAATTCTAATATCGAAATACGAAACAAATCCAAAATTCTAAATTCAAAATCAGAAACTTTTTCGGATTTAGGATTTAGTACTTCGGATTTCCGCTCTGGCGGTGATACGGCGATGTTATACGAGATTTTAACCCGACGCTTTAACCACCCCGAATGGCCATATCCTGACTTAGTGGTCGTCGATGGCGGAAAAGCCCAGTTGAATACAGCTCGGTCCGTACTACAAAATACAAGATACGAGATACAAGATACACGAGTTATCGCTTTGACCAAAAACGAAAAGCACATGGGATACAAAGTTATTCTTCAAAATAACAACGAAATCTTATTGTCTCGGCTGCCTATCGAAGTTAAGAACCTTCTGCTCCAGATAGACTCCGAGGCTCACAGGTTCGCAATTTCTTACTACAGAAATGTCCACAGCAGAAACATAAAAGGATAGCATCAGCTATCCTTACCCGTCTTATAGCCCATAGCATACGAAAGAAAGACTATTACTATCGGTAAGAAAAACGACATGGCCGCCCCTCATAGCTGAATCCTCATTACCGATAATACAAAATGGTAAACAGAAAATCAAGGACAAAAAATCCGAAGGCATCTATGTCAACCAAAAATTGAAATAATCGGACATAGGTGCTATGATAGTCATTAGAATAATGATCCACTTTTTACTGAGGATATTAGGCAATTCACTGGCCCTGTTCGCGGCCACATTACTGGTCAACGGATTTATCCTAAACGGAGGAATCAAAGAGTTTCTTCTGGCCGGCATCATCTTGGGCCTCTTGAACTTAATCGTAAGGCCGATATTGAAACTTATTTCAATGCCGGTTATAATCCTGACCTTAGGAGTCTTTTCTTTGGTAATTAACGCCCTTATGCTTTGGGCGGTTGATTATCTGTTCGAATTTGTAATAATAAATAACCTGTATGCTTTGGTCTGGGCAACCATAGTGGTAACGGCGGTAAATGCCGTTATCTCATTAATAAACAAGGCGACTAAATAACCATGCTACTGACCTACGCACAAATCACGATTTCAGTTCTGCTTATCGTATCCATCCTTCTTCAGCAGAAAGGAAGCGCCGGCCTTTCCTCAACTTTCGGAGGATCTTCAATGGAATACAGCACCAAAAGAGGAGCGGAAAAGGTTTTGTTTTATGCCACTATAGTCTTGGCGGTTCTGTTTCTGGCCATATCAATAACGAGGCTGCTATTATAAAATTCTAAGCCCTAATCTCTAAATCCTAAACAAGCTCGAAATCATAAATTCAAATATCTGAACATTTAGAACATTTGGATTTTGCCCATTTGATATTGTTTAGAAATTAGGATTTTGGATTTAGAATTTTGCTCATAAGTGAATAAAGAAAAACAACTGGACGACTTCTTTGATTTGAACTCAAATCACGGCAAGAAATACGGGGAAGGAATCAAGGAAACCCTCATACGACGCCTCAGCCTAAAATCAAAAATTCGTCTTTTGGGCAAAGTCCTGTCAAAAAAGGAGCGGTACGCCATTCTTCTGTTCGTTTTAATAATCGCCGGAAGCATCATCTACGTTCCCTTCTCCTTCTACTACCATTTCACCCTGCCCTCTCCGGACTTCGGAGGATCGTTTGTTGAAGGGGTTATAGGCGAACCAAGCCACGTAAATCCGCTTCTCTTGTCTCAAACCGGCAGTACCGACCGGGATATAGTTCACTTAGTTTATTCGAGCATCTTGAAATACAATGAAGAGGGAAAGCTCGTGCCCGATTTAGCCAAGTCCTACGAGATAACCAGTGACGGACTTAACTACACCATCTATCTTAAAGAAAGCGCCCGATGGCACGACGGCATCCCGGTCACGGCTGATGATGTTATTTTTACCATTCAAACAGCCCAAAATGCCGACTACAACAGCCTTCAAAGGATAAACTGGCAAGGAGTCGAGATCCAAAAAACAAACGATACGACACTGATTTTTAAACTTAAGAATAGATACGCTCAGTTTTTGAATAATCTGACCCTGCATATAATGCCCAGGCATTTATGGGAAAATGTTCAGCCGGCCAATTTCCCCCTCTCTGAACTGAATTTAAAACCGATCGGATCGGGTCCGTATAAATTCGCCCGCCTCCAAAAAGACAAACTCGGCCGGATTCAGTCCTACGAACTCACCGCAAACAAAAATTTCTACGATGGACGTCCCTATATAAATAAAATCCAGCTGAAGTTTTACGGCTCGGAAGAAGATTTGATTGGGGCTTATAACGGCAATGAAATAGAGAACCTGAGCGTAATCTCTCCGAAGAATCTCAAAAAAATAAAATTCAAACAGCGTCTGACAGTTCAAAAGATATCAATGCCGCGTTACTTCGGAATTTTCTTTAATCAGAATGAAAACCGTTTTTTGGCAGATAAAAACATCCGTCTTGCCCTATCCTACGCCACAAATAAACAAGAACTTATCGATAAGGTTTTGGAAGGAAATGGAACGGCGGTGAACTCCCCGATGATCGGAGATATTCTCGGTATAAACAAGGACGTCCGGCGTTATGACTACGACCCTGAGTCAGCCAAGAAAACCCTTTCCGATGCCGGATGGAAAGACACGGATGAAAACGGAATTTTAGTCAAAAGAACCCAATCCAAGCAAGGCGGTAAAACAGTCACCGACGAACAGAAACTTGTCGTCAGGGTCACGACTTCGGCCTGGCCGGAACTCGTTGAAACTGCTAAAATCTTAAAAGAACAGTGGAAACAAGCCGGGATCGAGCTTGAAATAGAATCCCTGCAAACAGCCGACTTACAGCAGGCGATAAAAGACCGCAGCTACCAGATGTTGCTTTTCGGAGAAATTTTGAGTGTCGATCCGGATCCTTTCAGCCTGTGGCACTCTTCCCAGAAAAGAGATCCCGGCCTTAATTTAGCTCTCTACGAGAACAAATCCGCCGATAAACTGTTGGAGGATGCCCGATCAACCCTCAATCCCCTCGAAAGAAACAAGCAATACGATGATTTCCAGAAATTAGTCATAGAAGACTTAGCGGCGATTTTTCTATACAGTCCGGTTCATCTTTACGGACAGTCCAAGAACATAAAAGGTTTTGAGAATAAACTTATACCGACTCATTCTGAAAGACTTTCCAATATAGAAAAGTGGCATATGGATACGAAAAGGGTGCTTAAGTAAAATGCAAAATTTAAAGTTTAAAATGCAAAATTGATATAGCTGCCAAGGCAACTTCCTGAATTTTTAACTTTTCATTTTGCACTTTTAACTTAGCGAAGCGAATATGCACGATACTATTCAAAATTTCCCCTCTCAATTTAAATCAGGCCTTGGATCGGCTAAGGATTTTAAGTTAGAAACAAAACACGACAAGATAGTGGTTTCCGGTATGGGCGGGTCCCTGCTTCCGGCCGAAATAGTCCTAACCCTCCTTGAAACTACGAAAAATAAATTAGAACCTAACTTCTGGCTCAATAGGAGCTATGATCTTCCTGCGGGAACAAGCAAAAAAGATCTCTCGATCTGCATCTCCTGGTCAGGCAACACGGAAGAAACCATCTCTTCCTACGAAGCATCGCTAAAACTTGGAATGGAAACCGTAGTTATAACCAACGGAGGCAAGTTAGCTGAGCAATCAAAGAAAAATAAGAATCACCTGGTGCTGATGGACGGGGGCAAAACCCCTCCCCGCTTAGCCGTCGGATATATGACCGCCGGACTTTTAAAGGTACTGGGTTTGGAAAATGAACTGAACTTCGACCTTGACCCGTCAGCCCAAGAAAAAAACGGAAAAGAATTAGCCGAAAAAATAAGGGTTAAAACTCCGGTCATATACGCTTCTTATACCTGGAGATACCTGGCTAAGCTATGGAAAATATTTTTCAATGAAAACTCAAAAATACCGGCATTCTGGAATTATTTCCCCGGATTGGCCCATAATGAACTGGCTGGATTTACCACTTCCCTGCGAGATTTCCATCATATTTTTATAGTAGATAAAGGTGACGATCCCCGCCAAAATAAGAATATAGAGGCCGCTATTGCAATTTTCAACAAGTTAGGATATAATTATACTATCATCAATACTTCTTCATCAGGCGTTAAACCCCTCGAAAAGATATTTAATAACTACGTTTTGGGCCTTTGGACAAGCTATTACCTCGGTAAGTCTCTGGGTGTAGATCCCGAAAACACCAGACTTATAGAAGAGTTTAAGCAACTCAAGAAATAACAAGTCCTGCCCCCGTGGTGGAATTGGCAGACACGTACGCTTCAGGTGCGTATGGCCTCACGGCTGTACAGGTTCAAATCCTGTCGGGGGCACTAAATCTGAATCTCGAATGGTGATTTAAGAATCGGGAATACTCTTTTGAAATTCCTAATTCATAATACTTAATTCGTAATTCTTTTTATTAATGGAACAGAGGCCTAATGTTCAGTTGGCATCGACCCGAACGTCTCAAAAAAAGATGAATCGGGCCGAAAGACAGCGCTGGCTCAAGCCGGTTGTCAGAAGAGTAAGAGTCCTCCGGGAAACGGAGAGAAAAGAAGACCGCAGATCTACCGAAGATAAAGTCGGCGGTCTTAAAATTATTCATTTCGGAGGCTTAGGCGAAGTCGGACGAAATATGTCGGCTATCCAGTACGATAATGAGATCATCCTTATCGACGCCGGAGTCCGGTTCGGTGATGAGAAAATGCCCGGAATAGACTTTATCATCCCCAACGCGAGCTATCTTGATGATAAGAAAGATATGGTCAAAGCCATGTTCTTCACTCACGGCCACATGGACCATATCGGCGCTTTGCCCTTTGTCTTGGATAAAATTGGCGACCCTGACTTTTATGCCGCTCCCCTAACCAAAGCCATCCTGATGAAGCGGATGGATGAATTTAAAGACCGCGGTCCGGTCAATATCAATCTGATCCAGCCCGGAGATGAAATTAAAATAAGCAACAAATTATCGGTAAAGGTGCTCAGGATCAACCACTCTATTCCTGACGACCTTGAAATAATCGTAAAAACTCCGATAGGAAACATCGTGCATACTTCCGACTTTAAATTCGACGATACTCCGGTCAATGACAAGCCGGCTGATGTCGAGGAAATGGAAAGAATGAGCCGTGAAGAAGGCGTGCTTCTGCTGATGTCTGATTCCACCGGAGCCGAAAACGAGGGGCACTCTCTATCAGAGCAGGATATCACCGAAAACCTCGATAAAATATTCCGCGAGTCAACCGGCATGCTTGTTTTAGGAACATTCGCTTCGCTTATTAACCGTGTTCAGCAGATAATTACCATTGCTGAAAAGTACGGACGTAAAGTAGTCTTTGACGGTTATTCGATGAAAACTAACGTCGAAATATGTAAAAAACTCGGCTATCTTAAAATGGCCAAGGGTACCCAGATTATGATGGATGAAATAGACAACTACCCCCGTAACAAGGTAGTGGCCGTAGTTACCGGGGCCCAGGGCGAAGGTAATGCCGTTTTGATGAGAATCGCCAACGGCGAGCACAAATATGTAAGAATACTCAAACACGACACGATTGTTTTCTCTTCCTCGGTCATTCCCGGCAATGAAAAAGACGTTCAGTTCCTGAAAGACCAGCTATATCGAAACGGAGCCAAAGTTCTCAACTACAAAATGCTTGATGTCCATGCCGGAGGACACGGAAACAAGGAAGACCTCAGAAGGATGCTTCAATTGATGAAGCCTAAGCTCTTCATGCCTATCCACGGCCAGTACTCTATGATGATCAATCATGGACTGATGGCTCAAGAAGAAGGCGTTGAAGAGAAGAATATAATCATTGGCGACAACGGTACAGTCGTTCATATCGAAAAAGACGGCTGGTTCTTTGACCGGAACAAAGCTCCGTCAGATTATGTTTTTGTGGACGGACTTGGAGTCGGCGATATAGGAAATGTTGTTTTGAGGGACAGGCAGGTTTTAGCCGAAGACGGCTTCATAGTCATCGTAGTCCTCGTAGATTCATCGACTCATAAGGTCAAAACAAGCCCGGACATCATATCGCGAGGTTTTGTTTACCTGAAAGAGCACAAAGACTTACTCATGCAGATACGCAAGAAAATACGCCATATCGTTGAGGTCCAGCAGATGAGAGAACCCAACGCCGCATACCTTAAAGACCAAATCAGAAATCAAATCGGCCTCTTCCTCTTTCAAAAAACCGAAAGACGACCGATGGTTCTGCCAGTCCTAATTGAGGTATAATTTATAACTTACTAACCGCTCTGCCACCGCTTTAGACGGATTAAGGCAGAACGTTCTAACTTATATGGCCGCACTAAAAAATTAGGGTTTTTTATGATTGCTAAATATTTTTCACTTCATTAAATTCTTCTTGAAGTCCGAGTATCTCAACCTTTTTCTTCAGATAGGCTTTGTCTGTTTTTGAAAATTTAAAAATAGTTCTAATATCTTCAAGGTGGCGACTTGATTGGCTCTCCCTATACCATAACAATTTATTCAGAATAAGATCCTCCGGAGAAACGAAAGAAATATTTTGTCCATTAATCTTCTTGATGATTTTTCGTTTTAGAACAGTCCGTGCCATCTCATCATTGCCTAAAACCCAAAAATCAACTTTTAAACCGGTGTCCGGATCAATAAAATTAAACTCACCCTTAGTTCTCAATGCTTCTCGGGCTGTATCTTGGTCTATGTATCCAGCTTTTGATATTTTCCTTAGGGCTTTTATTAAGTCTGGTAATTCTGGCCCGACCAAAGCAACAACGATATCAATATCAAAAGTAGCCCTTGGCTTACCCCAAACTGATACCGCAAATCCGCCGGTTATGTAATAATTTATTTTGAGCTTATCTAGAATTAAGGTTACTTCTAAAAGAAGCTTTTCCGGGCCTATGATTTCCATTGGGTTGATTTAATTTAAGACAAAGCATGGTCAAATCTGACGCAACCTTAACCTTCTTACTAGCTGACATTTTTTTAAAAATTAGATCTTGTTTCTCTATGGCTTGCTTGTTTTCTTTTGTATTCATTATTATTGAAAAATTATGGCCATTCTCCATTGAATTTATTATACCATGTTCACCCATACATAGTAGCAGAAAGATTAATTTTCGTGTATATTAGCTCTATGACTAAAGTATTCAGCGGTATCCGGCCATCAGGTAAATTGCATCTTGGTAATTACCTGGGGGCAATAAAGAATTGGATAGAACTTCAAAATAAAGCCGACCAGGCCATTTTTGCCGTTGTAGATCTCCACGGTATAACGACCCCCTATGACCCAAAGAACTACAAAGAACAGGTTATGGATGTTGTGTTGGATTACTTGGCTGCCGGCGTTGATCCCAAAAAATCCCTTCTGATCCGCCAATCAAAAGTCCCCCAGCATACCGAGCTTGGCTGGATTTTTAATACGATCACGCCCGTGAGTTGGCTGGACAGATTACCAAACTACAGAGAAAAAGTCTCTCAGGTTGAGCAATCGGGTGAAGAAAATTCAAAGAGCTATCAAAATAATCTATCTATCCTTGCCTACCCCGTCCTTATGGCAGCCGACATTTTACTCTATAAATCAAACCTTGTTCCAGTCGGAGATGACCAGAAGCAACACATCGATCTGACCAACGAAATAGGAGCCCGTTTTAATCATGTTTTTGGAGAAGTTTTTCCTAATGTTAAAGCCCACATCGTCCAAGGAGCTCGGATAATGTCACTGCAAGATCCTTCCAAAAAAATGTCTAAGACAGGAGATGAAGGAATCGCTCTATCCGATGAACCCGACGTAATCAGGGCTAAATTTAAAAAAGCCACGACTGACTCCGGAAAAGAAATTAAGTTCGATGAAAAAGAAAAATCGGGAATATCGAATCTCCTGACCATATATTCCCTCTTATCGGGCAAGGATATCAAAAAGATAGAAGCAGACTATGGCGGTAAAGGTTATGTTGAATTCAAAAACGATTTAGCCGAAGTGGTTGTAGAATTTCTTAAACCGTTCCAGGATAAAAGAAGAGAACTCGAAAAAGATCCCAAACACGTTATCCAGATATTGGAGCGATCCGAAGAAGAAGCCAGAAAACTTGCCCAAAAAACTCTCGACGAAGTGAAGCAACTTATGGGATTATTATAATCATAATAGATGGCGGAACCCCTCACCAAACCCGCCCCCTTTCTTAATGGCGGTCGGCGGAAAAGTTTGGTGAGGGGTGAAAGGGGAAAATGGGTCTATAGCTATCAAAAACGCCCTTATAGGGCGTTTTTGATAGAGAAGGTAAGCTCTCCCACCTTCTGCTCCATCAGTTCCTTGGTATCCGCTTCCACTACTAAGCGTACAATCGGCTGGGTGTTGGATGGCCGTAAATTAAACCACCAATCATGATACTCTACAGTAACTCCGTCGAGTTCATCGATTCTACCCTCTCGATATTTAATTTTAAGCCTACTCAAAATATCTGCCGCCTGCATCTTACCGCCTAATTCTATATTGATCTCGCCCGAATAAAATCCTTTCTGCCACGGGGCGATCATCCCCATTATCGGTCTCTTGGAGTCTGCCATAATCTTTAGTATTTTTAGCATAACCAAGATAGACATCTCGGAATAGTTGGTCTCCTTAAAAAATATATGTCCGGATATCTCCGCTCCTATATCACAATCTTTCTCGATCATATTTCTTTTTATGAAAGTATAGCCGACACGCGAAGGTATCCCCCGCTCTCCAAAGAGCTTCTTAATCTCGCGCGAAAATCGTAAATCATAGACAGTCTTATGTTTCTTAAATAAACTATTACCGGAGCTAAAGAGTAGCGCTAAAATATACTCGGAGCGGATGATAGTCCCGTCATGACCCACAAACATTATCCTGTCTCCGTCGCCGTCAAAAGCCACTCCTAAGTCTGCCTTTTCCGTGACGACCATATTGGTAAGGGCCGTAAGGCTTTCAACCCGGGATATGTCGGGAGAATGGCTTGGAAACGTCCCGTCGATATTAAAAAATAAGGGCACGAAGGGAACTTCTAACCTATCCCGCAAAGGATTCAAGACAAGCGGTGTCATGCCATTACCGGCGTCTACTACCAATTTTAAGCCTAACTTTTCTCCTTTTTTAATCCCTGACTTTTCTATGGCGAAATCGACGTAATCGTTCAGTAAGCTTTCATTCTTAACCTTCCCGATCTTACCTGATTGAGGAATTTCCGTTCCGGATAATTCCTTTACTTCCATAAGTCCCGAATCGCCCGATACCGGCATTGATCCGGCTCTGACTATTTTGAAACCTCCGTATTCAGGCGGGTTATGAGACGCTGTCACCATCACTCCCCCATCAGTCTTTAAATTAGTTACAGAAAAATAGAATAACGGAGTCGTACATCGTCCGATATATAATACATCACAACCCATGCTTGTTATGCCTCTGACGAGTTGCTCGCGTAAAGCAGGAGAAGAAATGCGAGCATCTTCTCCGACTACCAAAACCTTAGCCTTCAAATGCTTAACGGCCGCCTTGCCTATCCTAAAGGCCGTCTCCTCGTTGAGTTCGGTCGGATAAATACCTCTGACATCATAAGCGTGAAAAATGTTGGACATATGAGAATTATAACCGGCGATAATAGCAACTTGAGATCGGTTTTCAGTTTATCCAAATCAGCCGATTCTACATAGTATATTATATCCGTAAAAGAAAAAGCGGACAATGTGTCCGCTTAAACATGAATCGAGCCATCTCGAACCAGCATCCTATTCTCAAAAAGAGCACCCTCCATGTCTCCAATCGAGATTTTATCTATACCCCCAAGGGATTGAGCCAACCTGTCCGAAGGAGAACCTTTCCTGAGCACATCCTCGAGTAGCTCATCATTCAAGGCCGACCTTAGACCTAAACGCGACAAGCCTTCCTTGGCTTTTGCTAATTCTCCGGCCAAACCATCCATAGCCGAAGACTTCACTATGGAATTACCCCTAAAAAACCACATCGAACCATGCATACCATGAAGCATCGCCGACATTCTATTCTCACGAAGCATATTCATCGGCAAAATCGGCTCTTTAATCTCCTGAGAATATCGAAGCCTACCCACGTAAAGCAGCATCAATAATAACTCCTCATCAGTGGTGGGTTGAGTCGATGGCAATCTTAGCTCAACTATAGCCGAGTCACCGATGAACTTAACTCGCGTATCGAGCCAGGTCATACCGATAGAGATCGCTAACGCTGATTTAGGATTAAACAAGATAAAAGGAAAGCTCTTAGCCCTTTGAAAATAATCAGCCATATCCCTGAAGTACCTCCCGGGCAAGCCGACTCGTATTTCATTCTGCCAGTCATCAGTTTTAGGAGGTCTCACGTCAAAACTTCTCTCCCAAGATATAATTCTCAAATCTTGAAGTCGAGTATCACAGAAGGTTCTGTCATCATGACTGATCTCCCAGCTCATCATTCGGGTATCTTGGATTCGAGTATCTTTATTGCTCAAGTATCGGGCATTACCAGAAAAGGCTAAAAGATAGGGTGCAATCGCCAAAGATCGATTCATCTTATCGCAGGCATCAGCCAGTGAATTGGCTTCTAAATTTACCTGAAATGACTGAAATAGGGATACCACCGAGGCATCTCCGATATCAACCCGGTCCTTGCCAAGGCCAATCATGGTATCGAGGTTTTTGTTCCGGAATTCATTATAAAAATCAGGAACGATGAAATATTTATCCCTATCCGTTCTATTGGTGCCTATCGTTGGCAGAAAAGGATTTGCGCCAACACGTAATATGTCCACGCTCCGCTTACGAGCAGAACGAATAATCTTAGAGAGCCGATCCTCGTACACGTCTTTCAGATCCAATATTCCCCTGCCGGATGACAAATCTATCGGTGGAGTTCGTAATTCTATCTGGTTAGCGCCGAGTTCAACATCAGTAAAGTCCGGATTCTCGGCAATAATAGCATCTCGCCCTTGAACTAACGTAACATCGCTTGCCCTCGCATAAATCGCTAATTCTGACTCAAGTCCAACCTTATTGCTCCGACCATCTTTCAAAAACTTATCCTGATTACGAAGCAATTCTTTAGCCTGCAAATCAAAGGCGCTGATCATGTCTCTTTCAAGATAGAACATTATATCCCTCCCCTTGCTGTTTTCTTAACAAACGAAACCCATTCGAGAATCTCGTCTAAATTATCGGTTACCCCGAACATTCTTAACTCGACAGTGCCATGAATGCTAATTCTTATAAGCTTCCAGCAATTTCTCGGATTATCCGTAAAACCTTCAGCCCGAGCAATCTCAAATAGATGCTCCGAACTCTCATATGCGGTCGGCTGATAATTGTCAGCCATTAACCGATAGAGCCTGAGCCTTTCTCCGTCTGAATGATCGCCCATAGCACACAACTCATTGAGTCTTGGAATCAAAACATTATTCAAGGCTATAGCTTTTTCTATATTTCCTACGCCGATATGTATATGAGTACCCGTAACACGCGAGGCGGCATCCAATTTTTCCGGCGAAATAGTCTTGGCAATCTTCAAGTAACGGGGATCGGGATAAACCTCTAACGGGGACAGAAATGGAGCGACTTCTTCATTGACCAACCTCAAACCAAGGCCAGTAGCTGTTCGATTACCTAAATTCTCATTTTCTAACAACCCCAACCTCATTGCTGATAAATCCATACTCGGAACAGTCCGAGACTCAACTTGATAAGCGGAGAGCTCATATGTCCACCGGGGATCATTGATAGCTTCTAAGAACCGCTTCGCACTTGGAGAATGAACGCCTCCGGCCAAACCACCGGCATGAACTAAAAAATGCTCCCTCTCAATACCGACAAACCCGGCTAATTCTGGTTTAAATCTGAACTTGGAAAGAAATTCTTTCAGCCCCACGGCCCTTGTTCTCCTTTTTGGTTGTTAAAGGACTTTTCGGAGAGGATCAAAAAACCTCTTCCGAGAAAGAGGTTTTTTGCAACGCCTGATTATGGCTTATTAAGACAGCAAAAAGTCCCTTTCTCGAGAGAGGTTAGTAAACCAAAAATATGAAAAATTAAGATTATGTAGCAAATTCATGTTGTAATGATCAGTATATGATGCTCTCATTTTAATGTCAATTTTTTCCAATTACAAAGTTATTCAAAAAATTCTTTATTATTATCTGGCCGGCTTTTGAATTAACTTTTAGAGACCGGATAAATTCTGGATAATCCTTCTCACTATTAATAACTCCGTCTTTTACGAGATTATCCTTGGTCATTTTAGCTAATGCGAGGTTCTGATCTCTTGTTCTTTCGGGGTGAAACTGAACGAGGCGTATCTTATCTCCTAAGGCCAGGGCTTGGACAGAGCACATTTTTGAACCGGCCAACGGCTTGGCATCAGGACGGAATTTACCGACCATGCATTTGTGATTAGACGGGATGATAAAATTTTTCTTCAAACCCTTGAAAAGCGGATCGGATTTTTTAATCTCAACATTAATGGCTCCGAACTCCTTCCCCTTGGGATTATAAATTATCTCACCGCCCAATGCTCTGACAACGAACTGAAGACCGCCGCAGATGCCTAAGATCGGCAAATCTTTCTTAACGGCTTCCCTGATAAATCTATAAGTACCGCGCATCCACTCCCTCTCTTTGCCCTTCACCGGATCTTTGGCTGAACCGCCTATTACGATCGCACTAACATCGAGAAATTTAGACGGAAATACGCCCTTGGAAGCATCAAGGGTTAACCATTGATTCTTGTTCAACCCAAACACTCCCCTGACATGTTCGGAGTAGGTTTTACCCCTATAGACCTTAGCCTTAATTTCTTTCCTCAACGCTTCATTGTCTGTGAAAATATCAAGAAAAAGAATTTTGATTTTTTTGTTTTTCATATATTTATATCTTATTAAAACCTTTCTGAAACAATCTTGCAAATAAATTGCTTTAGAAAGGTGGGGAGAAGATCTCCCCAGATTATCAATCAGGCTCAGGTAAAATACCGCAGGCCCCTCCTTCTTCGAAAAAGAATGGAGTCCTTCTAATACTCGATGGCCCCGCATCAGATACACCAAGTATTCCAAGTACAAAATCTAACTTTTCCTGGAATGGCTCGTTGTCACGAGGTAGAGGCCTTACTTCTATACCAAGCGTGTTTCCATAACGCCGTAACCTGAAATACCACCATATTGAGCGCAGATAAAGAGGGATGTCTAAGTCCACAACTTTGCCATAGGATACTAATCGCGCAGGATCTGCCCTAAATAAAGGGGTTGTTTCTTGAGCAGGTCCTAAAATTACGTCGTGCCCCACTAATCGCTCACAATAATTCTCGATACTGTGAAAGAACAGCGGCCCGCCATAACGCATAGGATTGTATCCGGCCTTAGATTCTCTTATATATTTTCGCCAATATTCTTCTTGAGGATAATATTTTAAGAATCTTCCGATATTCTCACCGAGTCTGTTCAGGCAAACCACGGCCTGAGCAAGAGGGACGGAAACCGTAAATTGCACTGAGGAAATCCGAGCAAGCAGCTCTAAAGCCTCCCGTCCATCCAATTCTAACCAAATCGCATCTCTCTCATCGGGAATAACAAGCAGGCTCTCGTCCGTCTTAAGTATCGGCTCAAGATTCGGAAATGCTCCAACTTCGGCTGCCGCCGAGTACAATACTTGAAGAATTCTTTCGGATTTCTCTACAACATCAACCGCCCGTCCCGGAGCGGCAGATAACTCGATATTCTGCCTTCCTAATTCGTAAAGAATCTTATTTCCGTTACGATCAAAAATTTCCGTAAGCAGTTGGTTCTTAACCTTACCGGGAAACCAACCGTACCCATTACATAGCAATACCAACAACTGCTGGGATTGCGCCAGAGTGATGGGCTGACCGCCTAAATCGATAAAAGATGTCTCAATCTCCATACCCACAGTGGTGGCGATGGGTTGATCTTGTATTCCTTCGGTAAAGTAGCGAACCAGTCTGTCCACGCCCGTTCTCCTTTTTGATAACTAAAAGAACTTCGCTTCCCAAAAGGAAGCCCCCTCGTGAGAGGGGGCTAAATTCATGTCAAAAACTAAGAAATAAAGACATCAACTCAACCCTCTTTCACGAGAGAATGTTGAGTGATAATGCCAATTTGTATTTATAATCCTTGAAATCATTTGTTTAATCATAACCGAGGATCGATATTCTGTCAAGATAAAAGCTTTTTATTATTTTATGCCATAGAATCGGCAGAATCAAAAGGCCGAGATCAAGTCTCGGCCATAACTCCCTGGATAGCACAGGGGGGGGCCAACTGTTACGCCAATACCACATAGGAAACTATCAGTCCTGTCCGCTGAAGATAGACAACGGTGAATCTATCTCTACCTTTTATAGTTGCAGGCTCATGATCTCGGAAAGAATCAAATCTAAGTAGCTCTACGGTCGCCTGAGGGGCTTCTAAGTCATGATCTAAAGCAATGCGCCGGATCCCCGATTCAATAGATAAGACTTTAATCTCCACGGGGCGACGAGGCCACAAGAGCACGGAATAAGCGCAATTAGCTAAGCGATTTCTATCGATCTCGATTTCTTGATCTTCCCGATTAAAAGAACGATAACCGAATACTGCCACGTCTATTCCCTTTATATCCGAACAAGTCCCAATCCCCCTACTAAACCCCAATAAAACCAAGGACGGAAGAGGCCTTACTGTTGGTCCCTGACCAATGTAGAAACTACACTTATTTGCAAAAGCCTCTTGAGGCCACGGTTGGCCTACAAGCGGCTTTAAAGCCTCGATGGCTCTGCGCTGTGCTTGAATAATCATAGTTCACCTTCCTTTTCCTATTGTGATAGGAACAAAAACCCCTTTCACCGTGAAAGGGGTTTACTTGGTCATGATTTATCTCACGCTCAAGCAGGCCACTTCCACGAAGGAGCAGCCATTTCCATACCAAAGATAAAGGAGTTAGTTTTTGTTATTGAGTTAATCATAGTTATTGCAAGTATATTGTTCATGACAGTGTTTAAAAAGAAAAGCCCCCGATACGGGGCCAAGGAGTTTCAAAAAATAAAAACTCGCTAGCCCGTTCGGCCGCCCATCATTGAAGACGTCATATGCGAATCGATAAACATACAACGATAGTAACTCTCTTAATATTTTCTGTCAACTTGCCTTGAGAATTCCCCTAAAAATGATAGACTACGGCCATGTCATTATCCATCGGCACACTCCGAGCCATGCTCCAGCTAATTCAACTCTCAAGCTGATCCCCTTCTCGTTTACGATTAAACTACCCTCTCCAGACTGGAGAACAAAACATAGAACTAACTTCTAAAATCAAAAACTGCCCTTAAGGCAGTTTTTGATTTGCTATGCTTGGCAAGATTTATGGTACAACCCGAACCGTATCACTTCCAATAACTTCGGTGGCATCAGATGTATGCCCTATCAGATTAGCCAATGTGTCTGCCTCACTTAGCTGCAAAGCTTCAGTACTAACATGAACAATCATATCAAGTAAGCCGTCGCTATTCATATCCTGGAATGAATACATCGCGGTTCCGTTACCTTTAAGCTTAACGGGGGCGCTTGCAAGAGATACTGATAGCGGGTCTACGGTCGTAGCGTCAAATTCAGACGTACTGATTATAGCTACAGGAACAGTACCGTTTGAACCCAGGTTTATAGTATTCGGGAAGGTTCCGGGCTTGATATCTATGGTGGCTACTACTTGCTTCTTCTCAAAAATGGCGAAATCAGAGAAGGAATTAGTTAAGCCACATATAATATTACTTGCGGTATCCAATGATGTGGTTACATTAGTCCAAACAACTCCATCGGAATGCCACAGCTTTAGATTGTTCTCACTGTTGAATTGGCCCTCGATCCAGTTGATACAGACTTCTACAGGAGCAGTAAACGTAGCGGTTGTTGAGATACTGTAATATACAGGGGGCGTACCGAGCTTGAATCCGGTCGGAGGTGGTTGACCAGTTCCACTCGTGGTAACAGTTGTCTGACCTTCTTGGGTTACTCCTCCAACAAAAGTGATGGTGACACCGCTTAGCGGACCGACCACTGGGCTTCCAACTAAAGTGTTACCGTGAACCATAATACTTAAATCTTTTGTCGCTACATTATTATTAACATCTTTAACCTGAACAGTGAAATTTGCAGTTTCGATCGTCGTAGGGATTCCCGATATTTCACCCGTTGAAGAATCGAAAACTAAGCCCGCCGGTAATAAACCCGAGGTTACGCTCCAAATCAACGGTGTGGTTCCCCCGATTTCCTGTACCAACTGGCTATATTGCGCGCCCAAGAAACCATCTCCTAAGCTGGTCGTAGTAATTATAATTGCAGGGACAGTAAAACCATCGTTGATTACCATTGCAGAAAAATTGCACCAAATAGCCACGTATGGATACGGAGCTGGATCAAGATCTTTCTGAATGGTATCATCTACTACCTCCCCTTGGGCATGATAAGCTATCTCAGTTGCGTCAATTGGACCACCCGAATCAAATTTCCGGTAAACAATTTTATATGAATTATCCCGAGGATTGGTACAAAAATCTATGCCAAATACACCCTGAATTCTCGTAGTTACGGGCGAAATAATAACATTTTCGGTAGGGGTTCTTGTATACACAAATCCTGAGACAGATTGAGGGGCAACTGCTATTACAAAATTCTTCATACTACTTGCCAAATTAGTATCAGTAACTTGCACACTGAAATTAAACGTACCTAAATCTATCGGGGTTCCAGAAATAACTCCCGTATAAGATCCGAGGTTCATTCCAGTTGGCAAATTACCAGAAACTACAGTCCAAGAGTAGGGAGCAATGCCTCCGGCCGCTTGAAGGTTAAGATCTGGATACATCTGACTAACCGTACCTGTTGGAAGATACGAATCAGTATTAATAATCGGGATCGATGATACAACATTAAAACCGTCATTAATGATCATGGCAGATGCATTACACCATATTGCCACATATGGATACGGAGCCGGGTCAAGATCTTTCTGGATCATATCATCTACTACATCTCCCTGGGCATGCTGGATGATCGCAGAA
>MGJK01000006.1:0-11924 GCA_001794215.1 Candidatus Yanofskybacteria bacterium RIFCSPHIGHO2_01_FULL_44_24 | reverse complement strand
GAGACTATAACGCTACCCGGCGGGTTTCGGGTATATAGGAATCCGGTTTCTGAAACTGGAGCAATCGCAAGACTGAAGTTTTTAGTACTACTTACCGAATTAGCATCGGTAACTTGTACGGTAAAACTAAATGCGCCAACAGCATTTGGCGTACCCGAAATTGTGCCCATAGACGAGAGTAAAAGCCCGGATGGAATATTGCCCGAGATTACACTCCAAGAGTAAGGAGAAACGCCTCCGCTAGCCTGCAAGATTTGCCCTGAATATATCTGATTAACCGTACCCGTTGGAAGATATGGGTCAGTATTTATGGTAGGGACTGGCGGAACAGCAGTAAAGCTATCATTAATAACTGCTGCCGAAGCATTACACCATATTGCCACATATGGATACGGAGCCGGGTCAAGATCTTTCTGGATAAGATCGTCGATTATATCCCCTTGGGTATGAAAAAAAATTGCAGTCGAATCAATCGGACCACCGGCATCATATTTACGATATACAATTTTATAAGAGTTATCACGCGGGTCTGTGCAAAAATCTACACCAAATACTCCTTGAATTCTCGTAGCAACTGGTGAGACTATAACGCTACCCGGCGGGTTTCGGGTATATAGGAATCCGGTTTCTGAAACTGGAGCAATCGCAAGAGTAAAATTCTGTAAAGCTGTCTCAAAATTACCGTCTATAACTTGCACGGTAAAATTAAAAGTGTCGACCGTATTTGGCGTACCCGAGATCATGCCCGTAGAGACGCCTAAAGACAGTCCGGGTGGCAAGACGCCAGATACAACATCCCAGGTATACGGAGAAATACCCCCACTTACTTGAATATGTTGCGGTGAATACACCTGATTAACAGTTCCGGTTTGCAAGTAACTAGTTGTGCCTATAACTGGACCGGGAGGCACGACTACAAAAGCCTTAGATTCCCTCGTTATGCCTAAAATTCCAACAAATAATACGAAGGTAATTAATAGGATTCGTAAAATTTTGTTTTTAGTCATTATTAATTAATCCTAAAGTATTGTAGAAACAATAAATTTATCGACCAGATTTTCTGTTAATCCTACTATAATTTAGTGGTTTTTATTAAAAATAGCATTATGTTATAAATGGCACAAAGGTAGTTTTTGAAGTTATAGCTGTTGGTTATCCAAATTTTTTACCTTTTCTAAATTATCACCCGTCTCAGCGTCGGGAACTATATCAATAGATTTTTTAAAAAAGTTGATAGCTTGTTTAAAATCACCTAAATTGGCATAGGTTACACCAATATTATTAAGGGATCTGGCATAATAACGTATGAGCTGATTGACTGTAAAATCTTTATGAGTATCTATCCTTAAATCCCTGAGTATATATTTATCCCACAATGCTTCGTTTTTCCTTAGTATATTTTCCCTATTTTTATCGCTCCCTGAGATCACTTGGTATATATTACCGACTGGGATAAAATCTAAATTTAACTTAGAATATTCACCCCAGGCAGTAAAGGTGGTATATATTTTTTTATGTTCTATATTTCTTTTTATAATATAGTCTATCCTATTACTGTCCCATTTTTCTAATAATAATTCCTTATCCAGGATATCGGGGTGTTTATTTATCTCACCGTTGATATACCAATCGAAATTTAACAAGCCCGCGCTGAACACTATAACATCGTCCCTCTGGCCAAGACTTTGCGCATACCAAAGAGAGTTTATCAAGCTATCGTCAGCCGCAAAGAGAATGGAGTTAGGCTCTATGCTAGTTAGGACATTGTGAGCAAAATCCTCAAAGATATATATCTCTCTTCTATTGTTGTACGCGTAAGCATTTTTAAATTCAACGATAACGATCGATACAACAATTAAAGTAAATATGGCCACTCCTTTACCGTTCTTCAAAAATCCAAGCTTGTCTATTAATACATCTATGCCTTGCGCTATAAATAAGACTATGATGATATCAATAAGAAAAATGTACCTAAAAAGTACGACTAAATCTCCTGATTTACCATAGGCATACATCATCCCGGCATTAGTAACCGCAATCAAAATAAACATTAATGCCATTTTTTTGTTCGCTCTATAGAGGGCAAATAAACCTATCGCAGAAATAACAAAAAACGCAATGGTGAATTCGCTTGTTATTAAACTCATGAGTCGAGTCAGAAAATTTCCTAAATTAGAAACAGGGTTGGCAAAAATTTTTCCAGAGTATTCTCTCTGAGTAATATAATAAAGAAAGCCATTTATATTGCTGATGTCTCCCCAGGTTATAAAACCGTGTCTCGCATAAGCAAATGGTATATACAAATACTGAGCCATCGGCAGAATCGCCAATGTCGCAACCTTTAAAATTACGGACAGTTTTTTAAAAATATTTTTTCTTTCTTCCCATAACATAAATACTATCGGAATTAGCATTATTAGCATTATCGCATGAGTCCCGAGAGACAATCCCCATATAAAACTATAGGTGTATAAATACTTGATTTTTCTTTCCTTATACCATCTAGAAAATAAAAATAGTAATATGGACGCTAAGAAAAAGCTAAGGGAATAAATTCTGGCCGTGGTAGCATTTGACCATACTGTATTACGCCCTAAACCTAGAACAAAAGAGGCTGCGAGAGATGAGAATGATGAATTGTCTAAATTTTGAAGGATGTAGTAAATAAAAACAAGACTTGCGGCAGTAAGTATTCCAGAAAATATATTCAGCCTATAAGCCACGTCCCCTACCGGCATTACCAGGATAAATAGTTTACTCGCCATCATATACAGAGGGAAGCCAGTGGGATGAGCCAAGCCAAGCGTATTTACCGCAACGGCAATCTCTCCGCTATCTCCATCGTAAACCCCAGGGGCAGCGGTATATATATATAGAAAGACGAAAAATACAAATATTACTATGGCTGGCAGATTTTGTTTAATTTTTGAAAGCATAAGTACCTAAGAATTCTACCATTTTATCTATCCGATTCCAATCAAATTAACCTTGAGAATTCCCCTAAAAATGATAGACTACGGCCATGTCATTATCTATCGGAATCGTCGGACTGCCGAATGTAGGAAAAAGCACCCTATTCAAGGCTCTGACGAACAAACAGGTTGATATTCAAAATTACCCCTTCACCACTATCGATCCCAACGTCGGTGTGGTTGAGGTGCCCGATCAGAGAGTCGATGCGCTATCTTTGATGTCGAACTCCAAGAAAAAAATATATGCCACGGTAGAATTTACTGATATCGCCGGACTGGTTAAGGGCGCCGCTCAGGGAGAGGGATTGGGAAATAAGTTTTTGGCCAATATAAGAGAGACTGACGCCATCGCTCAGGTGGTTCGAGCGTTTGAAGACAAAAACGTCACCCATGTCCATAATCGGATAGACCCGGCCGAAGATATTGAAATAATAAACACAGAACTGGTCTTTGCCGATTCAGAAACAGTCCAGAAAAAAATAGAAAAATCAGAGAAAGAATCTAAATCCCCTACCCCCGAGGGTAAGAAGGCAACTCTTGATTTAGTAATTTTAAATAAATTCAAACAACAGCTCGATGCCGGCCGGATAGTATCCTCCTTAGAATTAAATGAAGGCGAGGAACAGTTGGCCAAAGAGATTAATCTCCTGACCGCCAAAAAGTTTATTTATGTCATTAATGTTTCAGAGGAGCAACTTATGCAAAAATGGGTTCCGGATGAAAAACTCAAAAAAACCATGGGTGATGCGCCCTGGGTGGTGATGAATAATAAATTAGAGCTGACTCTGTCCGATACTTCAACGGTAGAAAAAGAGGAGTATCTGAAGGAGTTTGGCCTACCCGAAAGCGGCTTGGATCTTCTAATTAAGACCGGCTACAAAACGCTTGGCCTCCTGACCTTCCTGACCACCGGAGAGGACGAAACTCGGGCCTGGACGGCCTATATTGGCGACCTGATACCTAAGGCCTCGAAGGCCATACATACCGACTTTGAAAGGCTTTTTATACGCGCTGAGGTCATTAACTGGAAGACCCTCTTAGAAAGCAGCTCTTGGAGCGGAGCCCGAGGAAAAGGATTGATAAAAACAGTTGGCCGGGACTATGTAATCCAGGAAGGCGACGTTGTAGAGATCCTGATAGGGAAATAATAATCCCAAGATTACAAATATAAAACCGGCCTTTCGGCCGGTTTTATATTTATTTCTTTACCACCTGATTCCGAGTATATGGCAGAAGAGCCATGAATCGGGCTAATTTAACGGCATTAGCCACTCTCCTTTGATGCTTAGCACAAAGTCTGTTTCTCTTTGATGTGGCAACCTTAAACTGAGAAGTTACAAACTTCCTTAAAAATTCTCTGTTTTTGTAATCAATGCGGTTGATATTATCCGCGCATAATGAGCATTCCACTTGAATTCAATTTACAACTTACAATTTACAATTTACAATCAATTTCCTACATTAGCCAATCGTCAAAAGTTTATGAAAATTGGGATATTGAAAATTCAATGATAATTGTTTTTTGAAAATTGAAAATTTATTAGAAAGGTAAATCTTTTTCGCTGATATTAATCTCGTCTTCTTCAACGCCTCGGCTGACCGGCTCATTCTCATCGATAATAGGAATATCGTCGTCCTTAGGAGCAACCTTTTTCACATCAGCCATCACCGCCGGGGGCCTTGAGAACTCGGATGATCCGGCAGTCCGAGGTCCTAATTGTAAGCTCTCGGCTACGATCTCGGTGGTGTATCTCTTGTTATTTGTCTTGTCGGTCCATGACCTCGTCTGCAATCTGCCTTCGATCATCAACAATCCGCCCTTTTTCAAATATTGATTAGCTATCTCTCCTAAACGACCCCAAGCAACCACTCTATGAAACTCCGAGGCCTCTTGTTTCTGACCAGACTGGTTGGTCCAAGCCCGATTAGTGGCCATGCTCAAGGTGGTAACGCTCTGACCGCCTGCCGTGCTTCTGGTTTCCGGCTCTTGGGTCAGCCGTCCGATCAATATAACGCGGTTTAGGTTCACTGGGTTCAATTTACAATTTACAATTTACAATTTACAATTGCTATTCAATCGCCCAATAATCAAGGTCTTTGAAATTGGGATACTGAAAACTTATTGAAAATTGGTATTTGAAAATTGAAAATTAGTTACAATTTCTCTATGACCCCTTCCAACTGTTTCTCTATGTCCTCCTCTTTCACTTGAGGCTCGGCCGGTTTGCCCGCTTCAGCCTTATGAAGAGCGGCCCTGCTCTTTCTCTTCTCTGTCGCCATCCTCCTTAAAACATCCTCTTTCTTCTGAAGATCGGCATCAAATTTAGTAATAAGAGACCTGATGATTGAAGGGTTCGGGGCAATATGCTCTCGTACTTCCCTAAGACTCTCCGGATCTTTTAACATGAAATGCATATATCCGAAGTAAGACGCGGGGTGCTTCTTGATCGGATAAGATAATCTTATTTTCTCGGGCGCCTTGGAAAAAGAAATAGAGCCTCCGTTAGAGGTTATGGTTTTCTCGATATCTTCTTTGATATGCATGGCATTGGCCTCTTCTATAGTAGGATCGAGGTGAAACGCCAATTCGTATGTTGTCTGCATAATATTCAGCTTGTAAATGTTAGCAATTCAGGCTATAAATGTCAACTCAGCAATACAGCAAGGATATATTCTGCACAAGCAAAAAAGTTCAATCCAGAGTTTATAAAACCAAATAGGGTTCTTCCATTGGGGGCGGTATATAAATCAGAATGTAACCGCCTTACTTATCCTTGTTGATATACTGGGTCAACCCAGTAATAGCAAGGGTCGAATCATTGATGACCCGAGGGGCCGACCCTTGAATAATATAATGCATATCATAGACACAAGCAATTCATCTTTACTTACCTATCCTTGTTGATATACTGGGTCAAGAATGCCCCTTAAAAAGGAGTCCCCCATGCAAAAGCCGTTCCAAGTATGGTCCCACGGCAATTGCCCAATTAAGGCGCCGTCCCCCAATGAATCCGGCTCTAAACCGGAGGCCTATCTGCCCAATACCATCAGCGCTATGATGATCAACGCCGAAATGGGTGTTGACGGGATTGAAACCGACATATGTCTGTCCAAGGATAATGAACTCATAATCTACCATCCCGGATCATTGGATCCTGACCCGCAATCATTAACCTGGAAAGAAATAAATGAGCGATTTCCCTGGATTCCGTCGTTTTATGATCTGATCGGCGTCCTCGCAGAATATCCGCATCTTAACTGTTTCCTGGATCTAAAAGGTAAAAATCTTTCTGAATTACTTGGATTAACCGAGGCTTTAGTTGAAAAACTAAAAAGATTCCGATTAACCCGACGGGTCTTTCTGACGACTTCCAAGAACAAAACCTTGATAGTCGGACTGCACGGAACGGGAGAAGTTCTGTTGCACGCCAAATATATAGATCCGGATATCAGAACCCACCTGATTGATCCCTTCCCGTTTAATTTAGCTGAGGCCGGTAAGAAGTACAAAGCCGATATAATTTCTTTCGGCTGGTTCAACTATTCATTCGTCAGCAAAGTGCTGTTCGCTTCAATTTTCCAGACAGGCTTCAGAAATGTCAGGAAAGAAATCAAAAAAGCCCAAAATGCCGGAATAGAAGTTCTTGGCGGAATACCCGATACTAAGGAAGAAATAGAATACTTCGTTAAGATCGGGGCTGATGGAGTTGTGACCAACAACCCTGCCCAGGGGATCGCCATCCGTGACCGATTAATCCTCTTAAGTTAGAGGATTTTTAGTTAAACAATAGAGGCGATTTTCCCTCAATTGAAAATCGAGATAGTTTGATTCTTATTAGCACTCCGCCGCTCGCCTCATACTGTACCCTTTATTGAATTGCGCTAAATCAAGCGTCAGTGATTTTCGAAATATCCGAAGTCAATACCCGGAAAATTATGTCTATGGCCTATGTTGGGGGAAGTTAGAGAAAGCAATGATAAGAACGGCCACGCAAACTTAGCGCTAAAACCAAAAAGCTCCGGGAATGCCGGAACTTGCTAAGTCGATCGGATTGACAATCCGATCGACTCCCCTCACTTACCGACCGACACGGCCCTTGCCGTTCTTGTATTCCTGAGCGGCCTTGTCGCTCGTAAAGACGACGCCATCGATGATAATGACTTTCATCGCAGCTCCCTTTTCTGGAGAACACCGCTACTTATGGAGAGCGGGTGGATCCTTCCGTTGACTTGGCTCAACGGACAAAGCTTTTTTATGTCTTCTCAGAAAGAACGAGGCGAGGCTGGGTGGTTTGACTTACCGCGACTTCGTCCGCGGTGCCCTAACGAATCGGGCCTAAAAACCAAGACCGCGCTTCCACAGTCCGTCCAACCTCGCGAAATTAATCCTGAGCTACGTCGAAGGACTAATTTCGAGAGGGAAGCCATTGGCTTCCCTGAGAAAGAACAAGGGCGAGGCAAGATTTTAGACCTGGCTTCCAAGCCACCTTAGTCCAGGTACGCACTACGTACGTACCGCTCTTTTGAAGCTGGCCTTAGTTCAAGTGGGGATCTGCTAGGATTCATGCCTCGCGAAATTAACCCTGAGCTAAGTCGAAGAACTAATTTCGTGAGACTTAATTTAAAATAGTAGGTTGGCCGCTCTGGTCCTGCGGCCAACCGTGGAGACTTTTTTGATTACTCACCTGGCAGCATCCGACTTATACGGTATGCCAGAAGGCCCCTTTCTCGGCTTATCTCAACCCCGAGAACGACCTCCATACTGGCAGGACCAGTGCTGCGAACGGTATACCCAATTCCAGCATCACTTGTAATTATACTCCTTTCTACGAGAAAGTCAATACCAGGCATGTTTGGAGGTGAGACCTCCAAACATGGTGCAAAGTATTAAGCGGAGCTTTAACCTATGAAGGAATTTACGAAAAACTACACAGTGAAGCCCCCCTTGTCTATATGAAGCATTTGAGACCCTGTATCTGACGAGGAAATCTAAGGCGGAGTCTTGATCTATGAGGGGATTTGCGGAAGCTGACCAAGCTCAGGGCGAGGGTTTAGCCAATGAAGGGATTTACGGAGCTCGACCGGAACGAGTAAAAGATGAAATTTCAGTAGAAATTTACATTGTGCCCTTCATTGGCTAAACCTGAGTAACATTTTATGGCGTGCCTCGAATAAGCCAAGGCTGAGTAACTTTATGCCGTGCCTTGAATGGGTTAAGGCGGAGCGTCTTTATGCTTCTTTAGCGGCAACCTCTTTGATTTTAGAGACGATTTCTTTCTCCAACTTGGGATTCTCTTTGAGAAACTGGCGGGAACCCTCTATTCCCTGTCCGAGTTTCTGATCGCCATAGTTGAACCAGCTTCCTGATTTCGTTACTACATTGTAATGAACACCGGCATTGATGACGTCGGCGTAGCGAGAGATGCCTTCGTTATAGAGAATGTCAAATTCACAAGTTCTGAACGGCGGAGCAACTTTGTTTTTGACGATTTTAACCTTGACCCGATTGCCGACAATTTTTTCGCCGGCCTGAATCTGAGCTGCCTTCCTGACCTCGATTCTCACCGAAGAATAGAATTTCAAAGCCATGCCTCCGGGAGTCGTCTCGGGATTTCCGAACATAATCCCTATCTTCATTCGCAGTTGATTGATAAAAATAACGGTAGTTTTGGACTTGGCAACGATCGCCGTCAGTTTTCGCAAAGCATGGGACATCAAGCGAGCCTGCAAGCCCATATGCTGTTGATCCATCTCTCCTTCTATTTCGGCCCGAGGAGTCAGGGCGGCGACAGAATCAACGATAACCACATCTACCCCGCCTGATTTGACCAATGCCTCTACGATATCTAAGGCCTGCTCGCCGGTATCCGGCTGAGAAATCAAAAGCTGATCAATTTTTACGCCTATCTTTTTGGCGTATTCGGGATCCAGGGCATGCTCGGCATCCACGTAAGCCGCCACTCCGCCTGTTTTCTGAGCTTCAGAAACAATATGAAGACATAGGGTTGTCTTACCTGAGCTTTCCGGTCCATATACCTCGATGATCCTTCCTCTTGGTACTCCGCCGACACCTAAAGCCAGATCCAAAGAAAGCGACCCGGTCGGTATTACATCGACATCGACCCTGCCTACCTCGCCTAATTTCATAATCGATCCGTCTCCGTATTTTTCCTGAATTTCTTTGATGGTCAGGTCGACGTTTTTGTTTTTTACTGTCTGTGCTTCGGATTTTTTAGACATATAATCTATTAGTTAATTTTATCTAATCATAATAGGAAAACTGAAACAAAAAAGCAATGTTGACGAACATTGCTTTTGTTTTCATTACTCGACTAAATCCAGCGTCTCAATCTGAAAGTCCAGTTCCTTAAGAAGGACAGCCAGCTCGATCCATCTCTTAGAAAGCTTGAGACTAAATACATCTCTTGTAAGCTTCCCTCCTTTATTTTTGCGGTCTCCGGCTAAAGTCACTATAGTAGATCCGATCAGGCGCTCATACCATGTAATCAACCAGGTCCGATCAAACTCTTTTCTAAGATCGTGCCAGCCATTATCGAAAACTTTTCCGTCTTCAGTCCATTGCGGCTGATTCCAGGGATTTGGCGGATAATACTTGGTTATCTCATTGAATATTTCCCGGGCATTGGGACTAAACTTTTCGCAGTCCATTCCGTTCTCTCCTCATAATCAAAAAGTGCTACGCCTAAGCATAGCACTTTTTATACTAAATTCAATATTAATTATGGCTCCTCTACTTCCGCCTCATCCGTATCCGCGTTAATACCGGTTTCTCCAGCCAACATGGCTCCTCCGCCGGGTTTTACATATACGTCGCGGGGCTTGGCTCCTTCGCCCGGACCGATAACGCCTTTTTCTTCAAGAATATCCAGCAAACGCGCAGCCCGAGCATAGCCGACCTTCAATCGTCGCTGTAATAACGAAGCTGAGGCTTTGCCGGCTGCAACCACTACCTCTCTTGCATCCTCATAAAGATCATCGCCGTCATCTCCTCCGCCCGTATCGCCCCCTCCGACATGAGCCGGGGCGTTGAAATCAACTTTCAATCCCTCTTCCTCTTCTCCCATTTCGAGTTCTTCAGCCTGCATTTTAATGAATTTAACGACATCTTTGACTTCTTTCTCGGAAACCAAAGATCCCTGAAGACGCCTTGGTTTGCCCGTATCGCCGGCTAAGTAAAGCATATCGCCGTTGCCAAGAAGTTTCTCCGCTCCTGACATATCGAGAATAGTCCTTGCATCGACCTGGCTGGCAACCTGAAAGGCAATGCGCGAAGTAATGTTGGCCTTGATAAGACCAGTAATAACCTCGACCGAAGGACGCTGAGTAGAAACAATCAGGTGGATACCGACGGCTCGGGACATTTGAGCCAAGCGAACGATCGCCGCCTCAACATCTCTGCCGTATGCGGCCATCAGGTCGGCTAACTCGTCAATGACGATAACAATAAAAGGCATGATCTCTTCTTTTGCGGCGGTCATTTTGGCATTATACGAGAAAACATCTCGAGCTCCAGATTTAGATAATGCGTCGAACCTCTTATCCATTTCTCCCACTGCCCATCGCAGAGCGCCAAGAACCTTTTTACCGTCGGTGATAACGGGCGTGATCAAATGGGGTATGCCGTTATAGAGAGTCAACTCAACGCGCTTAGGATCTACTAAAATCATTTTCAAAACCTCGGGCGAATGCTTGTAGAGAAGAGAAAGAAGAATAGTGTTGATACAAACCGACTTACCGCTTCCGGTAGCGCCAGCTACTAATAAGTGGGGCATCTTCTCAAGTCCGGAATAAACCGGCATACCGGCAACGTCTCTTCCAACGGCCAAAGGCAAAAAGTATTTTGACTTGCGATAGTCATCCATCTCCAGCATATTTCTAAGACCGATAATGGCGACCTTCTTGTTCGGGACTTCGATACCGACCAAAGACTTGCCCGGAATGGGAGCTTCGATTCTGATAGGATGAGCGGCTAAGGCCAAAGAAAGATCGGGATGAAGGGCGGTAATTTTGGATAGCTTTACTCCGACCGCCGGACGAAGAGTATATCGGGTTACGGTCGGACCGACTGAAACCTCGCCCATTTCCACATCAATACCGAAATTATTAAGCGTCCGCTTAATAATATTGGCGCTGGCATTGATGTCTCCGCTTGTCGGTTGGTCCTGGTCTCCGTGAAGAAGCTCCAACGGAGGCAGATTCCATTTGCCGGCTTTGATATGCTTAATCATGAATTCCTTATCGGAAGGCTCGGCTTTTACGGCTTTGGCCGCGACGGCCTTGGACTCAGGTTTCTTCAATTTTTCATTCTCCGGATCAATAATCTCTCCGCCCTTTTTAACTACGATATGGTCAACAAGGGGCTTGTCTTCTTCATCCTCTTCTTTTCTAAGTAATCGATAGAGCGGTATATTGAGGCTTAAAAGCAAAGAAACGAATATTAAAGCGACGAAGATCACCAATGAAGCGCTGAACCCGGTTAATTCCAAAACAGGAAAACCGAGAATCACTCCAAGATACCCGCCCTGATCGACTCTCTGGCTGAATGCCCCGTCGCCGATTACGAAGAATATGGCCAATATCGAAAGAACGAAAACGGCCGTACCGAATACGGCGCTTAAGTAAATTTTCCTGGAAAGAGATTTGACGAAAGAGAGTCCGAGCAAAAGGAAGGCCACTGGAACAAGAAAAAATCCCCAACCGAAGAGGGACTTCGAGACAACATTGAAAATATCACCGGCCCGGCCGGCCATATTAACAAAGCTTAAAACGCTCAAAATGGCCAAGATAAAACTGCCTATACCGAGGATGCTGTTCCTTGTTTCCTGGGAGATATCGAACCTCGGCTCCCGCGATTTCCTAGCTTTCAGCCTATGCTTTTCCTTCTTTTTGCGTCTTGCCATATGATCAATTATACAAGTAAATTAGCATCTA
>MGJK01000005.1 GCA_001794215.1 Candidatus Yanofskybacteria bacterium RIFCSPHIGHO2_01_FULL_44_24 | reverse complement strand
TTACCGTATACGAAGGAGGATCCACACCCGATGAAGGTACCGGCTTAGCCTTTGTCTACTACGGAGGAGTATATTTCCCTTCGGCTTCCGGTTACTATGCTTCCTTTGAACCCAGAAACCAGTACGGATGCCCCGACCTATTAGCCAATCATACCTATTGGTTCGTCTGGTCCCGCCTTAATCCCTTAAGCTACGGTACTTTCATAACCAGCTATCGAAATTCTGACGAACACCCCAACTCTTCCTACTGGCAGTTTGAAAACTCTACCCACTCCTGGGTCGAGTATCCCAACCGAGAATGGTCATTCATACTCGAAGGAACCCGCACCCGGGTTCCCGGCAAGGAGCCGGTCTTGATTATACCCGGGATTGCCGGGACGGAGTTATATAATGGGAATGATTTGATCTGGGCGGATCTAGACAGAATGAAATTTAACAACGATCAATTCTTGATAGATAACTTAGCTCTGGATATAGGGGGGATTCCTTTGACCAATGCTTATAGTGGAAGCGTGATAAAAAAGATTAGAGATTTACTTATATTCGAGACTAATATATTTGAGGACTTAGAAATTGTCTTAACGAACAACGGATACCAATTAAACCAGTCCCTCTTCTATCTCCCTTACGATTGGCGTCTTGACCTCGAAACTACGAAAGAGGCACTCAACCAAAAGATTCAAGATATTAAGACCCAAACAGGATCAGATGAGGTCAGCATAATTGCTCATAGTATGGGAGGGCTAATAGCTAAGGAATATATAGATACTTATGGCAAAAATAATATCGATAAGTTAATTTTTGTCGGAACCCCTCACTTGGGCGCTCCTAAGGTAGCCAAGGTTCTAATGGCAGGAGATAACTTTGAGATACCTTGGCTTGAAAAGGATAGGATCAAGGAGCTATCCCTGAACATGCCGAGCGTATACGAGCTTTTGCCTAATCAAACATATAATGTTCTCGGGGGTTCATATCTCTCTTTTGGTACCAATGTTTTCAATAGTCAAGAGAGTCTTCAGTATGTCAGTAATAACTTTAACCAAGTATTAGCCTCCAAGGCTCAAGAATTTTCGAATCAAGGACTGGATCTCATGGATTTTTCCGGTGTCGATGCCTACAATATAGCCGGCTGCAAGGTCGGTACTCAGGGGTCATATAGGCTATCGGCTAACGGAGACATAAAGAAAATCAGCGACGTTTCCGGGGATAAAACTGTGCCTCTTGTAAGCGCCTCAACCATCAACATACCCGATAGTAAAAAATTCTACATATTGAATGGTACACATGCCGAACTTCCGAGCAACAGCAATACGCGGTCACTCATCCTCGATATATTGTCAGGAGATACTCCTCAGATTTCCGGAGACATAACTCAAAATTATTCAGACTGCCAGATTAAAGGTAAATCCGTTACCTTTCAAAGCCCTGTCGAAGTTCATGTTTACGATGCCCAGGATAACCATACTGGACCGATCGAAAACGGGGGAATTGAATACGGAATTCCGAGTGTAGATTACGAGATAATTAATCATAGGAAATTTATCTTTCTTCCTACAGACGAAGGCCAGATGTACAGAATAGAAGCTCGGGGTACAGATGCTGGCAGCTTTGACCTGTTCATTACTGAAAACGAAAATGGCCAAGAGATTCAGGCAACGGTATTCAATGACGTAGCTATTTTACCGGATAGTCAGATAGAATTTATGATCTCGGATACGACTTCTGATGACCAGATTAACTTTGATTATGACAATGATGGGCAGTTTGAAGTTATCAATTCTTCATCTCTGCTTGATTCTGAGGAGTTGAATGATCTGAGTCCTCCCAATACCGAGATTTCTATTTTTGGCGTACAAGGAAATAACGGCTGGTATAGAAGTGACATGTCAATAACCCTGAGCGCCACTGATGATAATTCAGGGATTCTCGAGACAAGGTATTCCATCAACGGTAGCCCCCTTGTATCTTATTTGGGGCCGGTGTCTATTGGCGCACAGGGTACTACGATGTTGAAGTATTATTCGGTAGACAAAGCAGGAAACAACGAAGAAATGAAGGCGATTGAAGTTAAAATAGATAAGACGGCTCCAGAATTTGGCATCTCATTCAATGCCGATCAAAAAGGATTTATTATCGTATCAAACGATTCAATCTCGTGCACGCCCATCTACTGTGCGGCTGAAGATGAGGCGGGGAACGAATCCAAGTTGAATTTTAGTAGGACGAAAGTCGGCAATCTTTATGTATTATCGCTTAAGTCGATTGTATACAACGGACAAATAAACGACTTGAAGGATAATATCTTTGCAGTCAAATTTGCGATGAAAAATGGTCAAATTAGCGAGTTCAGCCAGACGCTCTTAATAAAAAGTCAGGAGATTGCCGGGATCTATTACGACAAGAAAACTAATAAATCGACGATAGTCACTTACCAAGACGGGCAGGTTACCAAAGAGGTAGTCGATGGGGTGAGGTATTTGGTGGTAAAAGTTAAGGATGGTACAATAAGTGTAAGTTATTAAACCATGGCTAACTATAGGATACTATTACTTTTGATCGTAGCACCTCTCATCTTGGCCCTATTCAATTCTTATTTCTCGACCCCCTCAAATTTTAACTTTGGAAACGACTACGATAAAGAGATTAGTATGGGCGCATTATTGATCGGTTTGGTCGGGTCTGTTCTGATCTTTATCAATAAGAACTCGAGATTGGTTTGGAAGATACTCTCCGTAGCCCTCATCTTGTTGTTGGGGTCGTGGGTTTATTTTGGTTTGATCTTCTCTTTCGGCTTCTAAAGAAACTCTATTTCTCAGCTTCAACTGGCCACTTGGTGGGCTGTTGATTTTTTACTTCAATGGTCACGTGAGCGTAGCGAGCGAATAGCGGAGCACAAAGGAAACCCCGCACTTTAGTGCGGGGAGGATGTCATTGAATTAACCGGACTTTAATTTCTTAATTCTTGGGTAAGGCGCCTACTTCCGAAAGCGTGCAATCAAAGGGTAAAAAAGCTGATGGGGTGTTGGGAACTGCATTTCTCAAACAATTAGAGAAAGAGTATAATGAGGGCAGAATTAATCAACGGGCATACGATATTCTTAGAGAGGATATTGAGTGGTTGTTGAAATAATAATGAAGATGGTGTCAGTGCTTATAATTGCTGTCTTATTACCCATAATTCTGGGCGTGTTTGGAGAAGAACTTTTTGGTTCCTTAAGCTCTACGGTAACTCCATTGCTACTCGCGGTCTCTCTGGTTGGATCTGTCGTATTGATTAGTCTAAACTTTAGAACCACTGGAAAACCGTTATGGTATTTTTTAGGTGGACTTTTTGTCGTCGTGAACGCAGTATTGCTATTTTTGTTCTTTAATTTTTATCCTGGTTTTTAAATATCCACCGAATAAAAAACAGCCCGAATATGCGAGCTGTTTTTTATGGCAACTCGAAAAAGAGTATAATGAAGGTAAGATTAATCAACGGGCCCATCGTATAATTAAGGTAGATATTTTATGATTACTAAAATGATTCATGGGCTTGGTTTAGGCCTCCTATTCATTATAGTGTCTGGTTTTTTATGGTGGGATACTATTTTCCGATCTTTTTCCCGCCTTCAACTCTAACTTATACCTTATCATATTAGGGATTCCTTATGGACTTATTTCGGCCATTATTTATGCGACCTTTCTGAAGTTAAAAAAATCATCCAGAGGCACCTTAAAGGAATCTTTATTTTTTGGAGTTGGTTTTTGGCTATCTTTTTCCACTCTTTACCTGATTGGTTATTTCGCGTTTTCCAGTTTCGGCTTCTAAAAACCGCTATTTCTCAGCTTCAACGGGCCACTTGGTGGGCTGTTGATTTTTGACGGAACAAGAAAAGACAGCAGAGCAGCTATGCGTGACAATGTTATGCGTATCAATAGCCTTGTGTATAAAAATAAAAAGGCGCGGTGCGCCTAAGGACTGATAAAATTCCGACCCAAAAAAGTTTCTTTTTATGCACTCTTTTTCGAGCTTGTCAAAAAGCAGATAATGATTTACCATATCATGGTCGTTGAGTCGATTAAACGCTATGAAGGCTATTATTCTTGCGGCTGGAGAGGGGCTAAGAATGAGGCCGCTGACCGAAAATACTCCAAAGCCGATGATTAAAGTGGCCGACAAGCCTCTTCTTGAGCATATTCTAAATGACTTGCCCGAGTCAGTCGATGAAGTGATTCTGGTCGTCGGATATCTCAAGGATCAGATTATTAGCTGCTTCGGAGATAAGTTCAGGAAGGTCGGCATTAAATATGTTTATCAAAAAGAAAATCTCGGAACTTATAATGCTCTTGAACTTTGTAAAGACCTGATTGGAGATGACGAGAAATTCATCGTTGCCTATGCTGACGATTTTCATGGCGCTGATAATTTCAAGAAATGTTCCGAGTGCGATTCCTGCGCAATGCTGGTTCTTGAAGCCGAAGATCCTCGAAAATTCGGAGTAGTTGATGTCGATGAAAGCGAGAACATTTTAGGAATTGAAGAAAAGCCGGAAAATCCAAAAACGAATTTAGTATCAACCGGTGTTTTGGTGTTAGATAGCAATGTCTTCAAGTATCCGGCCCGGAGGCATTCTAACGGAGAATACTATGTTACCGACAGTATCGCTCAGATGATTGAGGCCGGTCATCGGTTTAAAGCTATAAGGTCAAACTTCTGGCTACCGATAGGATACCCCAGCGATTTAGAAAAAGCAGAGCAGATTCTAAATCGCAAATCCGAATCCCAAAATACTAAATCCTAAATAATATCAAATGCCCAAATGTTAAAGTCAAAAACAGTTTAAAGCATTTGAATTTAGAACTTTGAATTTGTTTAGGATTTAGCCCGCCCTCGGCAAGCCGAAGGCGAGGCCGGGGGATATTAGAATTTAGAGTTTATGAAGGTACTTCAGGTCGATTTGAATAAAGATTACTCTCATGCCATCCAAGAAGCGGTGGAGGTTTTGAATTCGGGCGGAGTCATCATTTATCCTACCGATACGCTGTATGGTTTAGGGGCCAATGTCATGAACGAGTCAGCCGTTAAAAAAATCTTTCAGATAAAAAAAAGAAGCTTAGCTAAGCCGATGCCCCTGATCATCAAAAACATTGTCTGGGCCAAGGGGTTGGCGCATATTAATAAGCGGCAGGAGGATATGCTTGAGAAAATATGGCCGGGAAAAGTGACGGTGGTTATGGCAAAAAAGGGGATTGTCCCTGATATTGTAACTTCAGGACAAAAAACTGTCGGCATGCGGGTTCCTGATCATCTTTTCGTCGATCAATTGCTTGGTAAATTCGGATATCCTCTGACCTCTACCTCGGCTAATATATCCGGAGATGAGGGTACCGGCGATATATATAAAATCATCGAGACTTTCTCGGGAGAAGCATGCAGGCCGGATTTGATTATCGATGTCGGTATTCTTCCAAAGTCCGAGCCGTCTACTGTTTTGGATCTGACAGGCGGCAAGCCTAAGATTATCCGCGTCGGCCCATCAAGACCTGACCAACTGATCAGGTCACTGAATATTTAGCGCATTTTCAAAACTAAGCGAAGCCTCAACCTATGAAGGGATTTACGGACCGCGACTGGCGGGAGTAAAAGGCAAGATTTTATCAAAAATCTATACCGTGCCCTGAATAGGTTGGGGCGGAGCGGGCTTATAGAAAATTATTATATGTCAAAAGTAATCGAAATTTTAAGAAAAGAAGAAAAACGGCAAAAGACCGTCATCAACCTGATTCCTTCGGAGAATTATGTCTCAAAAAATGTTTTGAGGGCTTTAGGATCAGTTTTTACTAACAAATACGCCGAGGGCAAATCAGGATTCAGGTACTATTCCGGCAATAAATTTACAGATGAATTAGAGGATTATGTAAAAGAGTTAGGATTGAAAGTATTTGGGGCGTCATCGAAAGAGTACGGTATAAACGTCCAGCCTTATTCGGGAAGTATCGCTAATTTGGCGGCATACCTGAGCGTACTTAAGTCCGGAGATAAAATCTTGGCGATGTCTTTGGAGCACGGCGGACATCTTACTCACGGCCATAAGGTAAGTATGACTGGTCAACTTTTCTCTTTTAGTCATTACGGAGTCAATACAAAAGGATTTATCGATTATAAAGATATTTTGAAAATAGCCAAAAAATTTCGTCCGAAGCTGATTGTCGCAGGAGCGACGGCTTATCCGCGGGAGATAAATTTTAAAAAATTCAGGGAGATTGCCGATGAGGTAGGCGCTTTGTTGATGGCGGATGTTTCTCACATTGCCGGACTTATCGTCGGCGGGGTTCATCTTTCGCCGATTCCTTACGCAGATATAGTAACCTCGACGACTCACAAAACCCTTCGTGGACCTCGAGGAGCTATAATAATTTCCAAGCACCAAATCCAAAAATCTAAATTCAATCTTACCGAAAGTATAGATAAAACTGTTTTTCCGGGCCTTCAGGGCGGTCCGCAGATGCATACTATTGCTGCCATGGGGGTGGCATTTGAAGAGGCGCTTCAGCCCTCTTTTAAAAAATACGCTAACCAGGTAGTAAAAAATGCCAAGAAGTTAGCGGAAGAATTGAAGCGCGCAGGCTTTAAATTAATATCCGGAGGAACGGATAATCATCTGATACTTGTCGATGTTACCTCACTGGGATTATTGGGCAAGGAGGCGGCCGATAGACTTGAGGCGAATGGGATTATCGTTAATAAAAATTCAATCCCTTTTGATACGAGAAAACCTTGGGATCCGTCCGGAATTCGTTTAGGTACCCCGGCTGTTACGACTCAAGGAATGAAGGAAGAGGATATGGTCGAGATAGCTAAGCGTATTGCGGAAACTCTAATCTCTAAGTCCTAATTTCTAAACAAATCCCAAAGTATCAAAATTACAAAAACTTCGTACTATAACGGACCTCTTGCTCTTTTGGTAAAAAAGTGGTATAATTGAGAAGCAAGTTAGTACTTCAAGAAGCTCAGTACAAGTGCCTTTATATGCTACTTGCGAATACTGATTGTGGCTTTTTGGGGATTTAAATCTCTAAAAAGCTGCAATCAGGCAGCGAACAGAGCAACGTGTCTCTTTGGAGACGAGTTGCGAAAAGGAAAGGGAGAACAAGTCATGGCAAATGACAAGTTCGTCATGTCGAGTCGGCAAGCAGCCGAACTCGATCACGCGTTCGAAAGGAACAAACTCACACCGGCAGACGTCAAGACGTTGTCGAGCGGTGATCTTCTCGGCAAGGTTCTCGGCGTCATCCGTGGCGCGATGGAAATTGTGCCTCGGAAACTTCCGACGTGGCGCACGATCACTATCGGTGCCCACAGTTCACTGGCCACGCTTGGTCAGTCTCTCGCGAATGGCGGGTTCCGAGTCAGCGACTTTGCCAACCGGCTTTTGGGCAAGATGAAGCTGGTCAGAGCCGCGAAGAAACTCGAGCTCGTCGTAGTCACGGTTGCCGAGCTGGGCTTCCCGAACGGGGCGACCTTCGCCCAGATCGTTAAAGTGGCCAAGCAGCTCGGTCTCAGTCTCTGTCCGGCAGAAGTTGGACCGGCTCTGCGGTTGGACTACAAGGATCAACCGAACGGCGAGTGGCTTCGAATTGCCATGAAGCCAGTTACTGACTCCGGCGGCGGTCTGCGCGTGTTCGGCGTCGGACACGACAGCGGTGGCCTGTGGCTCGGCACGCTTTGGTTCAGGCCCGAGTGCGTCTGGGGTCCTGGCGCTCGCTGGGTCTTCGTCCGGTCTCGCAAGTAGGCTCCTTGGTTTCTTGAGTCTCGGTTCTGGGGTCGGTTGGGATGTGAGTTCCAACCGACCCTTTTTGTTTTAAAAAGTTTATATTACAATTTAGAAATGGCGACATGCTTACGGTTACGGCTTTGAGCGGCCTCTAAAAAAACAAAGATACTTGGTATGAAATGCTAAGGTATTTTGATACCGAATTAGATACAGCCCAGAGAGTATTCAACGGGCAGTGGCAAGGACAGCGTCTCATACATTACTGACTCCGACGGCAATCTGAACGTGTTCAGCGTCGAACACGACAGCAATGACCTGTGGCTCAACACGCTTTGGTTCAGGCCCGAGTACGTCTGGAATCCTGACAATCGCTGGGTCTTCGTCCGGTCTCGCAACTATCCATATTTCTTCCCGCCTGTAAGGGCGGGGAGTTTTTTAATTGTTTCAACCAGCCGCCAATCTGTTTACCAATTTTTTCTAATTGTTCGGAAAGGATGATATATTTATTATTGTTAACTGATTTAATTTCCCAAGCCAACCTCATGAGAAACTTTACTGCATCTAGATTAGATGATGACTTTTCGACTAAATTTAGTTTTCTATAACCTGTTAAAAAACTTGCGGAGAATAATAATTCAGCTGTTTCAATAAGTAATGTGTCAATACGAAAACCTAAGGTGTGCCTTGAGGATGAAGGAAAATGAGACAAGACCTCATGCCAGTTTTTGTATAGTTCAATTAAACCATGAATAATCGGCAGGGTAGTGTTGGGGGGGGGGCATAGAAGAAGATCAAAATTCAAAAATCAAAATTCAAAAAATTTGAACGAGATTTTAGAATTTGAAGAAATTATTAGTTTAAATAACTTGCTTTTAGCTTGGCAGGAATTCGTAAAAGGCAAGCGGGGCAGAAGAGACGTCCAGGAATTTAGTTTCAACCTGATGGATAATATAATATCCCTTCATCAAGATTTATCAAATCATACCTACAAGCACGGAGGATATCAAGCTTTTAATATAAACGATCCCAAGCCAAGGAGTATTCACAAGGCCGGCGTCCGAGACAGACTTCTTCACCGCGCCATATATCGCGTGCTATACCCATTCTTCGATAAGACGTTCATATCTGACTCTTTCTCGTGCCGGATCAATAAAGGCACCCATAAGGCATTAAATAGATTCAGGACTCTCTTCCGTAAGGTAAGCCAGAACGATACCAGGACCTGTTGGGTGATGAAATGTGATATTAAGAAATTCTTTGAGAATATAGACCACGCGATATTGATCGGAATCTTGGAAAGACATATCCCAGATCAAAACGTAGCTTGGTTAGCTAAAGAGATAATTAGTAGTTTCTGTAAATATCCCAATAAAGGGCTTCCTCTCGGTAATCTCACCTCTCAGCTATTCGTTAATTCCTACATGAATGAATTTGACCGATATGCCAAGCATATTTTAAAAGCAAAGTATTACATAAGATATGCCGATGATTTTCTGGTTATGTCGCGGGATAAAGACTGGCTGCATGAAGCATTAGTTAAGATTGGCGGTTTTTTGTCAGAAGAACTAAAACTTCAGATTCATCCGAATAAGATATTTATTAGAACCATTTCTTCCGGAGTGGACTTCCTGGGCTGGGTCCATTTCCCCGACCACAGAGTGTTGAGGACGGCGACTAAGAGGAGGATGATCGGCGGGTTAAAAGTTAACAATAATCGAGAAAGTCGAGATTCCTATTTGGGATTGCTGAAACATGGGAATACTTATAAAATAAAGGAAAAATATGTTAATCAATGGGATAAAAATAGCGGATGAGATTCTAGCCGAATTAAAGAAGGAAATGTCGGACAATAATATAGAGCTATCTCTGGGCGCTGTTTTGGTTGGAGATGATCCGGAGTTCAAAAAATTCGTCGACTTAAAAGGCAGGGCGGCGAATAGGGCGGGGATCGGCTTCACTGTATATAAATTTCCCAAAGAAATTGATGAGGACGAACTAAAGAAAAATATTTTAGAAATATCCAATTGGTCGGACGGTATTTTGGTAGAGTTGCCGTTGCCTAAGCACCTCAATTCCCAGGAAGTACTTAGCGCGATCAAAGTCGAAAAAGATGTCGATGTTTTGTCAGACGACGCTCAGGAGATGTTTTATAAAGACAAATCAAAGGTAAATCCGCCTGCTGTGGAGGCCCTTAAGGTTATTTTTGAAAAATATTCAGTCAATCTTGAGGGTAAGAAAGCGGCTGTCTTTGGCCAAGGCATCCTGATCGGTAAGCCGGTATCTCATTGGCTTGAACAAAAGGGAGCGGAGGTATTCAGAATAAGGAGTATTACTAAGAATCCGGAAAGATTGTCGCGGGAGGCTGATATTGTGATTGCCGGAGTAGGGAAGCCGGGCTTGATCAAGGGTGCTGTGATTAAAGAAGGGGCCGTCGTTATTGATTATGGATACGGGAAGAAAGACGGTAAGATGGTAGGGGATGTAGATTTTCGCTCGGTCGCCTCTGTGGCCGGATTGATTACACCGGTCCCGGGTGGAATGGGGCCAATACTGATAGCGGCAGTGCTTAAGAATTTAATTAGGTTAAATTCTTCAAATTACAAATAACAAATCCCAAATCACAAATAAGTTCCAAATCCTAAATTTCAAACAGTTTGGAAGTTAGATCATTGGAATTTGGACATTGTTTGTAATTTGGTGCTTGGATGTCGGAATTTTATGAATGAAATCTTGTTTCGTGAAATTAACAGTTGGACCAGCCAGATTTATTGGCTTGATCGGTTCATGGTTTTTTCGGCTGAATGGCTCGGCTACTTTTTGATTTTACTTCTAATCGCCCCGCTACTGCTGACTTTTTTTATCAGGAACAAATACATCTCTTTACTGGTAAGGTCGGCCTTATTGAAGCTGAGTTATTACAAGGAGATGGTGGTTGTTGCTTTCGGGTCGGCTATTATAGCCCGTTTAATCTTTGCGGAGGCGATCAGATTTTTCTATTATAATCCCCGGCCGTTCTTAGTTTTAGATAATGTTAAACAGCTGATTAATCATGAAACCACAGGTTCATTGCCGTCCGGTCATGCATCTTTTTACTTTGCCTTAGCGGCCGGAGTCTATATTTATAATAAAAAAGCAGGCCGAATCTACCTGATCTCAGCCGGACTGATAGGATTTGCCAGAGTTTTTTCTGGAGTTCATTGGCCCGCGGATATTTTAGCCGGTGCAGCGCTTGGCATCGGAACGGCATTTCTGGTCAGACATCTATATCGTAAATATAAAACCGGCCGTTGAAGGCCGGTTTTATATTTAATGCGCTCGGGGGAGTCGAACCCACGAGCTCGTAAGGACACACGATGGCGCCTGTCCTGCACCGAGCTTTTTGCTCTGGTGCGGGAAGTCGATGCGCGCCCCGCACAAGTGGTGCCCTTGCACGGTCTTGGACCTTTGATGGTCGGGCCCCACAAGCATTTTTAAGGAGTTGTTCCAACTTCTTTTTAAAGCCTCTCGGTCGCGGCAATTTTGATTTTATTAGCTTGGTTTTAGATGCTTTCTGACGAGCTGAAGCCTCTCAGTCGGGTATAAAACAAGCTCTGTCAAAAATTTAAAATTACACATAATGGGACACGGTAGAGCATGTTTCGTGTGTAGTTTCAGACAATTTCGCCATTTAAGCTAGGTAAAACAAGGAAAAATTAAGCGTGACACAGTTGAAACGACTGTCCCATTTTAATGTCTCACTTGCCAAAAAACTAGGAAATACTTGATGAATTTGTGAGACACGGCTGTGTCCCGTTCTGTCTTATGCGGTTTCAAACAACTTCTTGAAAACTGGATCATTCTCAATCCAAAGATAGAAGGTCTTTCTGGATATCTTGACTGCCATACAGGCCTTGGCTATCTCTCCGCCTGATTTCTCAAAAGACATTAGGAAGCGGAGTTTCTTGATAAGGGTTCGGAGCTGAGGGCCTTTAAGATCTGCCATCTTGTTTAATCTTGCCACGATTGCTTCTTTTTGTCTTTCGGCGCGGCTGGCCCATATACTTGGTAGCTTCTCATTCCCTGAAGTAATTCGGTCGGTGAGCATACAAAGAACCACTAAGCATGCATTAATATTACCATTTTTTACGAAATCTTCCAGCTTTGAAATGTCATTTTCTCCCAGAGGCAGGATAATGATTTGATGCCGGGTAAAGAACCGGAAAAGACGGTCATAATCATCTGATGGAACGTCACCGGAAGTTACAAGGATGAAAATAGTGTTATCCTCTTCCCGGATACTCTTGATGACAGATTCTAAGTCGGTATCGTCTATTTGTTGATTCGGTCCGTCCTTTACCAGAATCTCAATCTTATTCGGTTCAGCTATTAGTTCTTCCTTGAGGAGCTGGGATAATGGTGCTTTGTCGGCCCTACGAAAAACCAGACTGGTGTAGGTGCCGAAAGGAGTTGCCTGCTCTAAAACAACCAGTTTACGCACGAAATGATAACTGAAAATTGCGGTAAAGAGATTCTGGACTCGGTTAGTAAAGACAGAGGGATTGGCAATGGGTTTATCCATGCCAGAATAATAGCAGGATTGGGTTTTTAGACAATCTCGAAATCGTTACTCATAATATTTAGATATTCTCTGCCCGACCGTGCCGCGATAATTTCCATCAAATGTATCCTGGTCGGTTTTATATGGTATTTTCCAGGCTATTCCAAGCTTTTTTAATTCATCGCGAATTCTTTTTATATCTGCCTCGTCGGTCCAATCATAAGTATAAACGCAGATGACTTTTTGTCTTGATTTTCCCGCAAGAGGATTAGACTTTGCTGTAGCAGTCTTTGACTCATACCCCAATTTGCCTTTTTCAGTGGCATATTTTATTTTTCTCCATACCGTATCAAGTCTTTCTTTATTTACAAATATAAGCCACTTTCCACCACACATTGTTCCTTTTGGGTATGCTCCCATTTTTCTTTCAGCAAAAATCCAATAAACATCGGTAACCTTGGAGGGGTTTCGATTGTCATAAAATAACTTGCCAGTCTTCATGAGTTTGAAAGTTTAAAATGGTGCCAAAGACTTATAATATTTGGCTCTCTTTTTGAATAACTTCTCCAGGTATTCTATGTTTTTGTCTCTATAATCATATATCGTCCTAACATCAGCTTTGCCATGCTGAATCCTGCCGATATATTGAATTAGCTTGCCCTCATAAGAAAAGGGATAAACCAGAAAGAGGCAGTCAATATTTTTGAGACTCGTACCTTCGCCCAATAATTGTCCCGTGGCAATTAAAATTTGAAAATTACCATCCTTAATTTGTTTTTCCTTTTCTCGTCTTTTCTTCGGTAAAAGATTCCCAGTCAAAACCGTTACCTCAAAGTCTTTTTTAAAATATAGACTAAGTATTTCTGCGTGATCTTTACACTCGGTCAAAACAAGGCATTTTTTGCCAGATTTTGCTTCTCTTATTACATCTGTTACTATCTGACTATTTCTTTGAGAATCAAAAACTAATATCTTAGAAAGGGCTGGGAATTGAGCTACACCAATACTGAATGGCACTGATAGATTCGTTTCCTGAATTACAAGCTTTAATTTGGGTGATGCTGTGGTTGTCTGCTGATTATAATTCCCGGGAACTGTATGTAAAACATCACCAAGATAAACAAAAATTAATTTTTCATCGTTATTTTTTCTTGTCGGTGTAGCGGTTAAACCATATAAGTATTTTGGAGAAAATTGGGTTATAACATCACGAAAAGTTCTGGCCGGCATGTGGTGGCATTCATCAACAAGTATAAGTCCAAATTGGGAAGCAACGCTCTTGAGGTCTGGCGTCTTAGCCAGAGTTTGTATCATTGCAACCGTAACCGGACTTTTTACAGTTTTCTTGGCCGAAACATATTGGCCAATTTCTCTTTTTGGTATTTTTAAAAAATCTTCAATCCGATCTAGCCACTGATTATATATCTGCTTCCTATGGGTAATAATGAGAGCTGGCTGAAGTTTATTAGCAATCAATGCTAATCCCATGATGGTTTTGCCTGATCCTGGCGGAGCAACTAAAATTCCTTGATCCTGATTCGTAAAATATTCCAATGCTTCTTTTTGATAATCAAAAAGTTGAAATTCAGGTTTTAAATCAATATCAGATAATTTATTTAAGGCATTCTCGACGATAAAGTCTATATTATTATCGTTTAGATGGGCTATGAGTTTATTTAAAAATCCCCGCGGCATCAAGACATTATTATCATCTTTCGCAATGGCCTTAAAATATTTTTCTATTTTATAGGTGGAAAGACCCATGTTACGTCTTACAATATAGTCCGAATTGAAGAAATTAAGATTTTCGGTAAGAAAATCGGTAAGTGTTTTAAACATTTGTTGTTTGGGTATCGATATATATGAACCAATGGTAAGAGATAACGATTTTCCATAAGAAACTTTTTTATTGTTTAGCTTATCCGTAGATAATCTATCGAAAACTCCGTCTAGATTAAAGGTGCTAATTCTTTTAATAGAGTTTATAAAATTCCATTGATCGTCTAGCAAACTAAAATTATTTTCTGGATCAAGAAATGAGCTGTTTCCTAGCTTTATAGAATTACCCTGAAGTGGCAGGGCGATAAGGTTGCCCAAACCCTTACCAGAAAGATAATCCTGATTCGGAAAAATGCGATCAAAACTATCTTCTTTATCAAACTGATCAATACTACCAGATTCTTTTATTAAATGAAGGAAAATCTTCCTGCTTTTGTACGCTGGATATGGTTGGTCAAAAAAGAACCAAACATGGCCTCCTTTTCCGGATCGGGACCTCTCAACATAGCCTAGCAGACCACGTTCAGAACACTTATAAAAAAATCTTTTTGCCGGTTCTAGCCAATTTTCTCCATCAAAATCAGCAGCAACAAACCAAGATGTGTTGTTAGTTAAAAGTGGGTACGTGCCTAGAACAACATCCCCTTTTAAATGTTGCTCGATAAAGTAATCGCTAAGAGGTGTATATTTATGCTTTTCTTTATCGGCGTATACTGGACTATAGCCGCTAATATCCGTACCCCATCTTTCCCAACGACGCGCAAAAACGTCGGTTCTGCCATTAAATAAACAGGTAAACAAATTAATTTTTTCTTGAGTGTTCATTAAAACATAAGGAGGCGGGCAAGCCGTATGGATTTATACGGGTGACGGCCTTCAAAATAGTCGTAAATTGGCTTGAGTCTCTCATCACCAAGTTGCATAAATACATTTTGAATTTCGTTCACAGTACCATCACCAACTTCAGTTTTAAGATGCGCGATCTGATCCATAGGCAATTGATCGGATGCCTTCAAATCCTCAAGATGCTTAATGATAGTTTCTTCTGTCCGGCCGCGTATCTTGCTTACTTCAGCTATAGTTTTACCTTCGCTAACAAGATCAAGTGTCTGATCCAATCTTCTTTCATTATCTCGAGAAAAACTAGTTCCGCGTACCTCAAATTCCGTAAATTCATCATCGGATAGTTCTTTTTTTACTCGTACTTTGCCTCCCAAAACAGAAACCAAGTTATTATGAAGTTGTTTTAACTGTTCTTCTTTTAAATTGGTATACATTAATTCAGCCTGATCTGAAAGCTGGCGAAAAATATTGTCATGCTCCGATACAATCGGATGAACAGCAAGAGCTTTTTCGTTATATCCAGCTAAATGTAGCCCATCTAATGTTTTGACCCTGGAAAGAGCCACATATCCCTGTCCTTCGACGAAAGCTCCGTTTAAATCCATAAATGCTTCATCCAAAGTGATGCCTTGGCTTTTATGAATCGTCATCGCCCAAGCCAGACGAAGAGGCACTTGTTCTATTTTAGCCACAGCTTCGCCATTTTCTTCAATTGTCCATTCCATCGGTTCAACGGTTAGCTGTCGTCCATGACGAATTTTAACAATCGGATAGTTTTCATCATCATATTGATCAAAACCCATGACTGTTCCCATTGTGCCATTAACAAATCCCTTATGAAGGTTATTCTTCGTAAACATTACTATTGCCCCCTTTTTAAGTTCGAGGTTCTCCGGAGAAAGACAACCTCGCTTTAATTGTTCGACAAGGTTAGCTTTTCCTCGCCCAAACATCAAAAAAGTCTTTGATTTACTGGGAAGCCTTTCAAGCTCTTCTGCATTTAGCCTATTAACATCTTCATTATGAGGAAAAAATTTAGTAACATTTTTGATTTTTTGCGAATCGGAGTCAACTAAACACCCGTCGAGGCATTGGCGATGTTCCTCTGAAACTTGTCCCGAACGAATAGCCGATAAGACCCCAAGAAATTTAGAATCAGATTGGCGATATTGTTCCGTTAGATAACACACTATTGGACTGGCCATAGTCCATGATTCGGATTCAAAGGCAAACTTATATGGTTCTTCATCTTCGCGCCTGACTGGAGGCAGTTGGAAAAAATCTCCTACCAAAACAACCTGGATTCCGCCGAATGGCTCCGGTGAACGCTTGATAGCTCGACAGACAGTATCAATAAGATTCAGAGTCTTGGCGTCCAGCATTGATATTTCATCAATGATAAGAACTCTGGCCTTTTTCACTCTGGCCGATGCCCTGCGTAAAGAAATAACCCTACCAAAATCTGCCGGAGATAATTCCTTTTTAATTCCGATTCCACTCCAGGAATGGATAGTCATTCCGCCGATATGGGTTGCGGCAATTCCCGTTGAAGCGGTAATAGCCGGTTCAATACCATGTCCTTTCAGATAAGAAACATATCGATTGATGGTGTGTGTTTTGCCCGATCCCGGCTCACCGGTCAAAAAAACATTTTTCCCAGTTTTAAGTATTGAGAGAGCCATGTCTTGAGTCATGCTCAAGATTTTCTCATTCTTTTCGAATAAAATCAACCTAACCTAAATTACAAAATAAAAACAGGGCTTTACTCCTGTGGATACGATCATTGACTTTTCATATCTGCCTATGCTATACTTGTTGCATACACATGAAAAAGCACTTCGTACGGGTGTGTCCCTACGCGGTGCTTTTTCTTTTACACTCTCTTCGCCAGCTTCTCCTTCAAGGTATCCAAATATGCCATCTTATCCCTGGCAGACTTTCTCAAAAGTGATGAACAGGTTTTTCGGTGAGGACTCAAAACTGCAAGAAGTTTTTTATTGTTATATAAATGGCGGGCCAGGGAGTAAAAATCGCCGTCACTGGTGACCAAGATTGCTTTGTCGTATTTCTGGTAATCAACCATCGCTTGAAGCACTAAATCGGCATCAACATTTCCCTTCACTCCGTCATTACCGTTGGGTAATACTGGTTTGAATTTAAGAATAAAACCGGCCTTTTGCAGTTCGTCATAAATATCATTATGCTCGGGTATAAAACCTATAAATAAATAAGCTTGAGTAACACGATACTTATGGTTTAGATATACGCGAAAGCGAAACCAATCTATGCTCCAGCCCAAATCCCGCTTAACGCCTTTATAAACATTTTGAGCATCTATAAATGCAAAATTGTTTTCTTTATTTAACATAAAATTATTTACACCCCTAATATGGCACTTATTGCCAAAAATTTCAAATTTAGGTTAGCACATTCCCATGAATATAAACTATCTGTCTTAAGAAATTCAATCGACTTAAAAGCCAGGATTACTGTAGCTTCTTGATGACTGTTAATTGACCACTCTTTATCACTTCGTATTGATTCTGTTTAGATAACTCGGTTAATTTACGCTCAACATATGCAGTTAATTCTTTCCTCTGTAGGTTAACTGGCGGACAGAATCTTAATTCTCCACCTACCCGTAAAGACCTCATTGAGTTCTGAAAGAATTCATCGATTTGTTTTTCGGAAATAGCATGGGCTGGAAGAGAATACTCGGCAAGAATAAAATCGAAAGAGTTATCCTTAAACGGTAAGTTCTCCCCTAAGGCAGCGACTGTCTTCTTGGTTATGGAAGGGCGATCAGTTTCAGCTAGTTGGCCAGCTAGTTCATCTGCGCCTTTCTCAATTTTTTGATCTGGGTCTTCAAATATTGGATCGACAGAAAATACATCAGCCACTATGCCGTTATCTTCTACTTCTTTAGCAAACCTTCTGGTGCCAGAGCCCAGATCAAGAATTCGTTTTCCTGCTAACTCTTCCCTGGTTAAGCCAAGGTCTAAGAGGTATTTATCTAATCCACGATCAGAAGTAGGAATCTGCTCCGGGCTCATATAATTTTTTTCGATTTTATTATTACGTTCCATTTCTGATTTATACCCAGATGAGTTCTTCTACAAAACTACTGATTGAGTTCGTCGAGACGTCGCCGAGTTGCTTCAAATTCTTCACGTGTCGGAGTTTCTTCTGGAAAAGCTATCCGTCGCTTCATGGATTCAAATTTGTCTTCGGCAAATAAGTATGAGTACGGGTCACCAAGTTGTTCGTTAGAAACTTTAAACTCGTCTGCGTCTGGCCAGAGCTCTCTACCTCGCTTTAACGCTTCTTCGATGGTGGCGTCATTAAGTAAATCTTCATGTACCCCTTCTTCACCATCAGCCTTAAAGAAAGCAAATACGAAAAGTTGTTTATATTTTTCCCTTCTCTTGTCTTTTTCGGATTCACCACTCGGTTCTTCTGAAAATGTTATGGTTTTGTTTGCTCTATCTATTCTGCCAATCCTAATATTCTGTTCTTGTATTTGTTGCACTTTTCCCGGTGCCACTTCTTCGCCCCAACCCCGCTCGATACCTTCGATCTTAACAAGTTTTTTATATGGCAAAATCTTTCTTTCGCTGTCGGATATTTCTTCAATATAAAATTCATCTCCAACATCATCCGGTAACTGTATAACCTCAACAGGCTCACCCTTTTCATTCAAAATGTGAAATTTATTGTCAGCTGAACTTTTTTCTAATTTCTCTTGAGACATATGTTTATAAAATTAAAATTATTTAGCTAGAAGTATGGTAAACCCACTAAATTACAAAATATCTTTTAACGCTTTCAGAGATTCTCGTGCGTCGCGAATCATCGTTAATTCTTCTTCATCGCTAGCACTAATATCCCATTCTAGCGCTTCTTCGATCGCTTCCAAATCTGAGCGAAGTTTTTTCATATCGTCTGGTGAAAAACTTTTTGATGTGATTGGTTTAGGTTCTTTCTTGTTCCAATTTCCAAAACGATCCAGCGGCATATCAAGCATTGCCATGACTTCTGCCATAGAATCTTGGGCCTTATGTACCATATCTACTTCTTCTGAAGTACCACAAAATTTTGCCAAATCCCATGTCATGACTTCCCAAGTTTTATCAGCTAAGTCACGCAGTTTTTTTACTTCATCCTCGGAAAAATTCTTTGGATTTTCTCCGCCTTCTAATTTCGACTCTGGATTTTTAGATATTTGTTCCATCGGCTTATATTAGTAAATTAAGTATAGAAAAGCAAGAATTATATCAACATAATCAAAGGTCTGGAGAAGCCTGGACTTACATAACATCTTGCGTCATCCCTTGGGTATGAACAATATACCAAAACAAGAGATTTCGGGGGCTTTTGAGGGTCCAAAAGCGGTTGAACCAAAGAAGATTAAGTATTGCCTCTATGCTCGTAAATCGACGGAATCGGAAGAACAGCAGGTTCTCTCTATTGATAGCCAAATCAAGGAGATGATCAAGATAGCCGAGCGGGATGGGCTTGAGATAACCGAGATCAGAAAAGAATCTCATTCGGCCAAAGCTGTCGGCCAGCGGGAAATTTTTAATACCCTACTAACAGATATTAGGGCCGGCAAATTTACTGGTATTTTAACCTGGGCTCCAGATCGATTATCTCGTAATGCTGGCGACCTCGGAAGCTTAGTAGACTTGATGGATCAGAAACTTCTTCTGGAAATTAGGACTTTTAGTCAAAAATTTACCAATAATCCCAGCGAGAAGTTCATGCTGATGATTCTGTGTTCGACAGCGAAGTTAGAGAATGACAATAAATCGGAAAATGTGAAGCGGGGTCTTAGAACAAGATGTGAACAAGGCCTTCGGCTATCTGTAGCCCCTACCGGCTATTTAAATGAAAAGCGCAAAGATAAACCCTGCGAAGTTATTGTTGATCCGGTTAGAGCTCCCATCATCAAGCAGATGTTTGAAAAAGTAGCCAATGAGCATTGGTCAGGAAGAAGGATTTATCAATGGCTTAAAAATGACGTGGATTTAAAAACAGTTAATGGAAAACATCTATCGCTCTCCAATATATTTATCCTCCTGCAGAAAACCTTCTATTACGGCGTCTTTGAATTTCCTGAAGGATCGGGAAACTGGTATACTGGCCAGCATACGCCCATAATCACCAAAGAGCTATTTGACCGAGCCAGGGAGCAGCTTAAAAGAAGCGAGATTAAGAATAATAAGGAATTTGCCTTTACGAAATTAATAACCTGCGGATTATGTGAGTCGGGCATTACCGCTACTGAGAAATGGAAATATCAAAAAAACGGCAATACTCACAGGTATGTCTATTGCGGCTGCACTAAAAGACGTGACGTAAATTGCCAGTGCGGGTATATCAAAGAGGAGGAAATTATCGAGCAAATTATCGCCATATTAGACACCCTTGATATGAATGAGTTGGGGATAAAGCAGAAGTTCCAGGATGAGATAGCGAGATATAATAAATTTAGGAAAATTGCCTTGGGTAAGAGTCGGGAGCAGAATACCGACCTTGAGATCTTCGACGCTAAGGCCTATGCCATATACATTCTAACCGAGGGTGCTATTACAGAGAAACGAGAATTACTATCAAATCTCAAGAGTAAATTGATGCTCAAGAATAGAGTCATTAGTCTGATGCCAGAAACAACGGCATAATCACATCGCTCAACAAAAAATATCGCAGCTTAATTGCTGCGATATTTTTTGTGTGAAAGATATTTCGTCCAATCGGGTCGGCTCTCACGGTCACCCAAAAGAGTCAACAAACCCGGTCGCAAAACACCTCTCGCTGGCTTGTGCCGCTGGTCGGGGTCGAACCGACATGGCCGTGAGGCCATACGATTTTGAGTCGTACGTGTCTGCCAATTCCACCACAGCGGCATGAAATGATATTGGAAACTCTACCATTTTTCTTGGTAATTTTCAAATACTTTCAGTCATTGATAATTTATCCTACTGGTATACAATTAAGTTATTGCTATGGCTCGGATTATAGGCGTGGTAAATCAAAAAGGCGGAGTCGGGAAAACTACAACGGCAATGAATTTGGCCGCCTTTTTGGCTGTTATGGGAAAGTATGTGCTTTTAGCCGATCTTGATCCCCAGGCCAACTCAACGGGAGGATTGGGCGTTTCGGTCGGTGAGGACCATCCGACTATTTATCATTGCATAGTAAATGATCAGAACCCCACATTATCAATCAAGAAAACTTCTATTTTCGGCTTTGATATTCTTCCGGCATCCCAGGCTTTGGCCGGAGCAACGGTTGAGCTTGTTTCCATGGAAGATCGCGAATCAAGATTGAAGAGAGTGCTGGATTCCGTCAGAACTAATTATGACTATATTTTAATTGATTGTCCTCCGTCGCTCGGGCTTCTTACTGTTAACGGACTTGTTGCCGCGGAAAAAGTAATTATTCCGGTCCAGTGCGAATACTACGCACTCGAAGGCTTGAGCCAGTTATTGAAGACAATTGAGCTGATACGCGAAGGACTTAACCCCGATTTGCAAGTGCTCGGCGTATTGCTTACAATGTATGATAAAAGGAATCATTTAGCTCATCAGGTGCTGAATGAAGTCAGCAAGAATTTTCCCGGTAGAGTATTCAATGCCGTAATTCCGCGGGTGGTTTCTTTGGCCGAAGCGCCGAGTTTCGGAAAAACTATTCTTCAGTTTGATCCTGGCTCTAAGGCGGCAAAGGAATACAGGAGATTAGCCGAGGAAGTAATACAACTAACATCATGAAGAAGTTATTCGGATTGGGTAAAGGCTTAGAATCGCTGATTCCAGCCTCAAAAAACATAAAACCTACCTCTCCCAAAGAGAATGTCTTTTACGTCGAAGTTCATAAGATCAAAGCTAACCCTGATCAGCCGAGAAAGGATTTTGATAAAGATGGGCTTGATGAGCTTTCAAAATCAATCAGAAAATATGGAGTCCTTCAGCCCCTTTTAGTTTCCAAAGTAGAAACGGAGACTCTTAAGGGTTTGGATGTAACCTATCAGCTGATCGCCGGTGAAAGAAGGCTAAGAGCAGCTAAGTTGGCAGGCTTGCCTCAAGTGCCGGTTGTTATCAGGGATGATTTTGAACAAAAACAGAAAAGACTCGAGGTTGCCCTTATAGAAAACGTTCAAAGAGAAGATTTGAATCCGGTAGAAGAGGCTGAGGCCTATGAAAGATTCAGTAAGGAATTCGGCCTGACCCAAAAAGAAATTGCTGAAAAAGTATCTAAATCTCGGGAAGTGGTGGCTAATGCCGTAAGGCTCCTGGGCTTACCCAAAGACATCAGGGAGTCATTAAGGATAGGGAAGCTTTCTCGGGCCCATGCAAGGGCATTATTGGCTTTTAACGACCAATCTCAGCAGAGAGAAGCCTATAAGCAGATTCTTTCGGGAGCCTTATCCTCGAAAGACGTCGAAAGCATGGCTGCAAGCCTGAAACCCGGTACAAACAGGAAGCAATCAGCTAAAAAAGACAACAAATTCGTAGAGCTCGAGAAGAATTTAGCTGAAATGCTCAAAGTTCCTGTCTTGATTCGTAGCGAACAGGGAAAGGGCAGAATTGTCATTCGGTTCGCATCTCTTGAAGAACTTAATACCATTGCAAAAAACATCATCGATTAATCGATGATGTTTTTTGTCCTGAGCATAGTCGAGGGGCACATCATAAAGTCACTCAGCCTTGGCTTATTCGAGGCACGCCATAAAGATGCTCCGTCCTAACCCATTCAGGGCACGGTGTAAATTTCTACTGAAATTTCACCTTTTACTCAATCCAGTCGATTTCCGTAAATCCCTTCATGGGTTAAGGCTTCGTTTGGTATTTGGTTTATAAAGTCTTCACGGATATAGTACTTTGAAAAAGACTCTTGATTTTATTTTAAAAGTATGATATAATAGCAAAAAGGAGGCAGTACCGTGATCCAACGGCCCGGAAAAAAGCTTAAAATAAGAAAATCCTTCCTATTCATTACGGGTCATTCTCTCGAACGGTTCAAGGAGAGATGGAGAGCCGTCGATGAGTTCGATCGGATGCCAACTTCCGAGGACGAGTGGCGTCAGAAGTTCGAGATGACGCTTCGTAGATCTCGTGAAGTCGAGCTTCCTAAGCTTCAGCGCGTCCATCAGCTGATCAATTATGGCCGAGAGGATGTCAGATTTTTCAATTCTAAAAATGGCGAATGGCGATTCGTCGCCTTTGACGATGAGCGGGATGGCATTGTCGGCATCGTCATAGTAACGTCCATTTGGAAGGGGCGGGAATACCGACCCTCGGAGGAGGAAGATCAGATCGCGTGGTGACCCCACACAGAAAAGCAACATACTTGCTTCATCGGTGTGGGGCTTTTCTGTTCCCGATTCATTAAACAGGTCTTGCCTGTTTAAAACAACCTGAGCGAGAAGACCTGCCCATCTGAAGCATTTGAGACCCTGCCCTTTGCTTGGTTCTGAAAGGGCAGGGCGAACATAGTTGAGGTTGCCGCAGGAGCAGCCGGAGACGTGCTGAGGGTGGGCAGGTTTTTGAGCGCCTATTTTTTGATCGCCCACCCAGCCGACATTATTCTTTTCCCGGCCACGTCCTTAATATTTTTGCAGGTGGCTAAATGTATACTGACTCCGCGGTTGATAGTCATGTAGCCCTTTATTTTGCTTCCTACTTCAGGACGGCAGCATTTCGCAATTTTATATAGTAATCCTCTTTGCCCTTGAATTACGGGTATTCCCGGGATGCTAACTTTCTCAACGTAATCCGCTTTCTTTTTTACCTTATTTCTTGTCGGTAAATCTTTTTCTGCAGATTTATTTTTAACTTCGTTTTCTCTGAACCAGGATTTGATCCTTCTTTTGGCTTCGGTGGTTTTTACGAACTCAAGCCAATCAAAAGAAGGCTTTTTATTTTTGCCCTTTATAATTTCCACCACGTCGCCATTTTTAAGCCCAAATTCCAGCGGAACCATCTTGCCGTTAACCTTGGCTCCGGTTACAGAATGGCCGAGATCGGAATGGATAGCGTAGGCAAAATCTATCGGAGTCGCTCCTTCGGGTAAATCTTTAACATCTCCCTTCGGGGTAAAAGCAAAAATTCTGTTTTTGAAGAAATCAATTTTCAGATTAGTAAAACTTTCACCCAGTTTAGTTTCTTTGAGGAATTTCTTCAGTTGAGAAATCCATTGGATTTCGTACTTATCGGCAATAGTGACCTTCTTCTTTCCTCCCTCAGAGTAAGCCCAGTGAGCGGCGATACCGTTTTCGGCGTGATCGTGCATATCCTCGGTTCTTATCTGGATTTCGACGACCCGGCCCTTTTCGCAGAATATCGTCGTGTGAAGGGATTGATAGCCGTTGGGCTTGGGCAGAGCTATGTAATCTTTTATAAGGCCTGGAAAGGGTTTGTAATATTTATGTATAACCCCCAATGCTTCGTAGCATGATTTGATATCCGGAACTATGACTCGCATGGCTACCAGGTCAAAAACCTTGTCCAATTCTAAGTTTCTGTTTTTCAATTTCTGGTAAAGGCTGAAGTAGTGCTTTGAGCGGGAATGCATATCCAGAACCTCTATGCCCGCATCGGTAAGATGTTTTTTGATGACGGGCTTCGTTCTCTCTATGTATTTGTTGGTATCGGCATATTTATCCTTTACCATTTTTACGAACTTCGAATACTCATCGGGATAAACATAAGGAAAGGCAAGATCTTCGAGTTGTCCTTTAAGACGGCCCATTCCGAGGCGGCCGGCTATAGGGGCATATATTTCCAGGGTTTCAAGGGCGATTCTCTGTTGATCTTGTTTGTTCTGATACCTGAGCGTCTCCATGTTATGGTATCTATCGGCAAGTTTTATAAGGATAACCCGGATATCCTCTGCCATCGCGAAAAACATTTTCTTCAACGAACTGAGATGCCGGGCGTAATCCATATCCTTTTTGTTCAAGCCGTCGCGAGAAGCATATTCTATTTTTCCTAATTTCGTAACCCCGTCAACTAAAAATGCCACTTCCTTTCCGAATTGCTCCTGAATTAACTTGGAGTTAAGAGGCGTGTCTTCAACGGTATCGTGGAGTAAGGCCCCGGCGACGGTTACGGCATCAAGTCCGAGTTCCGAGAGAAAGTATGCCGCATGGAGAGGGTGATTTATGTAATCTTCGCCTGAAAGCCTCTTCTGGCCCCGATGGGCCGTTTCTGCAAAATCAAACGCCTTCCCGATTAATGCCTTACCCTCATCATTATATGCCGGGTTGCTGATTATTTGTTGTAATAGCTCGGTCATTTTGACAGCTTAATAGAATAAATGTACTCTACTATCAGTTTTTTTTCAATTAAGAAAAAGGAGGACGAATTGGCTCGGATCAATCAGAAACAGATAGAGCGTTTTGCCGCTAAAGTGAGAAGCATCGATACTTCGCGGGCTAAGTTGAATTTCTATTCTTACCATAAGGATAATCAAGAGGTAGTCGAGAGCGATAAATATCCGCCCCTCAACGCCCCTGGAGTTATAAATTTCTTTTTTGCCGTTACTATGCAGAATTACGGTTTCTGGATCGGCGATATAGGCGGGTACGTTGAGCCGTTGGTAAAAGAAATCGACGGGAAGGTCTTAAAGGGCTCTGATCTATTATCGGTTTTGTCGATGAAGGTTTATCGAGAAAAGGGGCCGGAGTTTTTCGATCCTCAGAATTTAGCCAAGCTGTCATTTTTAGATTTTTGCGCGTGGTTTCCCGAGAATGCAGGTTTTCAGGACTTAACGATCCGTCATCAGATGGCCGTGGATTACGGAAAGTTCATGAGCCGGTTTACCGATTCGCCGGTCGAGTCTTTAGTCAGTTTCGCCAATAGCCAAAAAAGACCCCTTAGCTTCTTTTTGAGGCAGACAAAGAATCTGCCGGGCTATGACAAGGACGAGCTGGCCAAGAAGAATCTTCTTCTGGCCATGATCCTGTCTAATCGTCCCGAGAGATTTTTAAGAGTTAATAGTGAAGAAAAGTGGAATCCGATTGTCGATTACCATTTAATGAGGGTGGCTTTGAGGCTCGGATTAGTGGATCTGTATCCCGCAGAAGATCGGCTGATTGCATCAAGAGGCTATGTGATGCCCAGTGTTGAGAAAGCGATCAGGCAGAAGGTTTTCGATGCGGTTGGCAGGGTTATAGATTTATCCGGCAAGCCGATGAGTGAAATAGATTTTCTGATGTGGAGCGCCCGTCGGTACTGTCCGGAAATGACCAAGCCGAATTGTTCCAAATGTGTTTTGAGCGAGGTATGTCCTAAAAAAGATTGGCTCTTCCAGCCGGTGTTCAGAACCACGAATTACTAAAGATAAAAAGACCCCTTGGGGTCTTTTTTAATTTTTTTCCGGTTCTGACGTTGTCGCAGGAGCTATCTTTTTCGTGTTTTTACATTTAGGGTACCGGCTGCAAGCGATAAATTTTCCGAAACGGCCGGTCCGAACGACCATCTCTCCCTCTCCGCACTTATCGCACTTTTCTCCGGTTTTTTCCGGTTCAACGGCGGACTTATTGTCTTTCAGGATATTTTTGCAGGTCGGGAAATTAGAGCAGGCGGTAAATTTACCGTATCGGCCCATTTTAACGACCATATCCGATCCGCACTTTTCGCATTTCAAATCCGTTTTTTCCATTTGAGTAACCTCTTCTTTAGAAACTTCCTCGTATTTGGTTGCGAGTAATTTCGAGAATGGGTTATAAAATTCTTTTACAACTGGAACCCAGCCTATCTTGCCCATGGCAATGTCGTCAAGTTCATTTTCGAGTTTCGAGGTGAATTTGATATCAACAATTTCAGGGAAATGGGCCACTAAGACGTTATTTACCAGGGTTCCTATTTCGGTCGGATGAAAATATCTTGATTTATCTTTATTTACGTAATTTCGGTACAAAATAGTTGATATGATCGGGGCATAAGTTGATGGCCGGCCGATCCCTTCTTTTTCTAAAATCTTGATCAGCGAAGCCTCATTGTAGCGGGCGGGCGGCTTGGTAAAATGTTGTTCCGGTTTCAGCTCTTGAAGATCAAGTTTCTCTTGGACTTGCACCGTGGGAAGCTCGTTCTCTTCAAATTTAGTCGGATATATTTTTAAAAATCCGTCGAATTTTAACACTGATCCGTTGGCTCGGAAGGTATATTGTTTTGCGGCTATATCGATCCCGGCGTTATCAAAGACGGCTTTAGACATCTGAGAAGCCATGAACCTGTTCCATATCATTGTATAAAGCCTCAACTGCTGGGGCGTCAGGAATTGTTTTATGCTGTCTGGATGCCTGCTCGGATCAGTCGGCCTTATCGCTTCGTGGGCTTCCTGGGCCGATTTAGATTTAGTTTTATATCTTCTTTGCTCAAGATATTTTTCACCGAATTCTTCAATAATATAATTCTTGGCTTCGCTAAGAGAATCTTCGGAAAGGTTTAAGGAATCGGTCCTCATGTAGGTGATGAGACCGACCGAACCCTCTTTTCCTATATCAACGCCTTCGTATAATTGCTGGGCTATTACCATCGTTTGTTTAGCCGAGAAGCGCAGTTTCTTAGCGCCGTCCTGCTGAAGGGTGCTGGTAGTAAAGGGAGGAAAGGGGGATCGGGACATTTCGTTTTTTTCCACGTTCTTGACCATGTAATCTGCGCCCGCGAGATCTTTAACGATTGATGCGGCCCGGTCTTCGTTTTTAATATCTAATTTCCCGACATTTTTATCGCCGATCATCGTTAGATCGGCCGGGAATACCTTATCTTTTGAGCCGAGAAAAGCAGTTACGGACCAGTACTCTTCGGGTTTAAATTTTTCTATTTCCTGCTCTCTTTCAACGATCAATCTCAAAGCTACAGACTGGACGCGTCCGGCAGAAAGTCCGCGGGCGACCTTCTTCCATAGAAAAGGAGAAAGTTTGTAGCCCACCAATCGGTCTAATATTCTCCTTGCCTGCTGGGCGTCCACCAAGTTGGCGTCTATTTGCCGGGGGTTCTTTAGGGCCGAATCAATGGCTTTTTTAGTAATCTCGTGAAAAACGATTCTTTGAACCTCTTTTTTGGGTTTGGTTTTTGGATTTTTTCCGGATAGGCCGATAGCCTCGCTTAGATGCCAGGCTATCGATTCTCCTTCCCGATCCTCGTCGGTTGCCAAAATGATCTTGTCTGATTTCTGGGCGCTTTTTTTGAGAGAGGTCAGATTCTTCCGAGCTTTTGTCGGGATGATATATTTGGGCGTGAAATCTTTCTCCGTGTCTACTCCCAATTCACCCTTAGGAAGATCTCGGACGTGTCCGTATGACGAAGCAACTAAAAAATCATCTCCCAGAAAACGGGATATAGTTTTAGCTTTAGTTGGAGATTCGACTATGATTAAATTCATGGAGGCTCTCTAGGTCTTCATATATTTTCCGTCCCCGTAGTTTTTTACATAACCTTCTATCTCAAGCATGGACAATGCCGTAATTATTTCTTTTGGTTCAAACTTGGATTCTCGTATTATTTCATCGGCATGCAGGGCGCCTTTACTATCCAGTATATCAAGAATCTGTTTCTGGACAGGATTCTTTGTGGATATATTGATTTTTTTGGAATCAGATAAATTCAGATTTTGTCCGTATTCATTGATAATATCTTCGGCTGAAGAAACTAATTTAGCGCCCTGCTGGATCAGCCCGTTAGGTCCGATCGACTTTGAGGAGAAAATACTCCCGGGAACGGCGAAGACGTCCCGATTCTGGTCAAGGGCGCATCGAGCCGTAATCAGGGACCCGCTTTCTTTGTCGGCTTCAATAATCAAAACCCCGACTGATAAACCGCTGATTATTCTGTTTCTTTGGGGAAACGTTTTTTCGTTGGCATGAAAACCAGCCGGATATTCGGAAACGATCAGGCCTTCTTTCCGGAGTACGTCCATGCCTAATTGGAAATTCGTTTTAGGGTATATATTTTCGTCATCCACTCCGGATCCGAGCACGGCTATAGTTTTCCCGCCTGCATCAAGGGCAGATTGGTGAGCTACCGCGTCTATGCCAAGAGCCAGCCCGCTTACTATAGTAAAGCCATTTCTTGCTAAATCAGAGCTCAATAGTCTGGCCGACTCTTTGCCGTATGCGGTCAATTTCCTTGTTCCTACCACCGCAAAACAGGACGTATTCAGCAGTTTAAGATTGCCTCTGCAATATAGGACTTCGGGACTATCATGAATCTCAGATAAGACGCGCGGGTAGTCTTTGTTCCCTTTGGCTACTTTTACTATTGGGAAGTTCATCGGTGGGAGAATACGTTATTCATTCTGTTTAGTCAACTTTCGGTTTTACAAGAGCTACTATATAATATGTATATATGCATTTATCAATTGTGATCCCGGCCTATAACGAGGCTAAAAGGATTTCTTTAACACTAAAGTCTATCGATGAGTATTTGAGGCGCCAAAATTACGATTATGAAATAATTGTCGTGAGCGACGGTTCCAAAGATAATACCGGCGAAATAGTCAGAGGAATGGTGCCGGCGATAAGCGGTTTGCGCCTGATAGATAACAAAGAAAACCACGGAAAAGGCTATGTCGTAAGGCAGGGGATGTTACAGGCCAAGGGGGATTTGCGCCTTTTCACTGATGCTGATAACTCCACTTCGGCAGACCATCTGGATCGGTTTATTCCCTATGTGAATCAGGGTTACGGAGTCATTATCGGCTCAATCGGGGTTGCTGGACATAAGGTTGCATCGGGGAGCGAGCCATTATGGAGAAGAGTTGCCGGTAAAATGGGCAATTTGTTCATTCAGGCTATGGCCGTACCGGGTATTCAGGATACCCAAAGAGGATTTAAGCTTTTTACCGCCAAAGCTGTCCAGGATATTTTCCCCAAGCTCACTATTAACCGATGGGGGTTTGATATAGAAGCCTTGGCCTTAGCCCGAAAGTTCGGACATAAAATCAAAGAACTCCCCGTAGACTGGAAAAACGATCCTAACTCCAAGGTGGGATTGAAGGCTTACATTCAGGTTTTATGGGAAACGGTGATCATCAGATGGAATCTAATGAGAGGAAAATACAACCAACGACCAACGGCTAACGACTGACGACAAGATATTTGTTGTAAGTCGTAAGTTGTAAGTTGTAAGTTTAGGTGTTAAACGAATTTCGACAAGATCTGGTTTCCGGCGAGTGGGTTCTTTTCGCGACTGAGCGGGGGAAAAACTTAACTTCTAAGTCAAGATTCGAATTTTATCAGCCGAAAGAAGACTGCCCCTTTGAGGAAACTAAAATCGGAGAACAGGAAGTAGTTTGGGCCGAACCCTCCGGAAAAGACTGGTGGGCGGCGGTGATCAAGAATAAATATCCGGCCGTCAGACCGGGTCCTTTTAAACCGGAATACGAATATGGTCCGTTTAAGATACAACTGGCGGTGGGAGATCATGAGGTAATAGTTTTTCGAGATCATGATAAAGGATTCGATGAATTCTCGAGGGAGGAGTTGGTAAAGGCGATCCAGGTCTATAAAAGAAGGTACAAAGAGCTTTCAGCTCAGGAATACGGAGGGTATAGCGTGATTTTTCATAATCATGGCCGGGAAGCCGGGGCGAGTATTTATCATACCCATTCCCAGATAATTTCTACCCCGATTCTTCCGCCTGACATATCGCGGAGTCTTTACGGGTCGTTTCGTTATTATAGGAAATACGGGAAGAGGGTCTATGATGTATTATTAGATTGGGAGTCAAAGCAGAAAAAGAGAATAGTTTACGAAAACGATGACTTCGTAGCATTCTCGCCGTTCGTTTCCAAATATCCCTATGAAATAAGGATATTTCCGAAAGAAAGCCACGCCCACTTTGATAAAATGCCGGATGCCAAGGACCCGTCGTTTGCCGACGCTTTTTATGTATCTCTTCAAAAAATGAAAATAGCCCTCAAGAAGCCGTCTTTTAATTTTTTCATTCATACCGCTCCATCAGCCGAGAACAAAGCCTTCAGAGAGGAATTCGGAGTTAATCTTCATGATTTTTATCATTGGCATATGGAAATAATTCCTCATTTAAAGATTGATGCCGGATTCGAAATAGGTACGGGCATAGAGATTAATGTGGTTGATCCCGATGAATCGGCAGAGATTCTTAGAAATGTGAAAATTTAAATGTCGGCCCTATTATCTTATATCAGCAGTTTCGCTCTATCTTTTATTGATAAAACCGGCTATGCCGGCGTTTTTGTTTTATCGGTTGTTGAGAGCGCCGCCATTCCGATTCCTTCAGAAGTTGTTATTCCTTTCTCTGGTTTTTTAGCTGCTATAGGAAGATTCAGTTTTTGGCCAGTGGTTATTTTAGCTACCTTGGCTAACTTAACCGGCTCCCTTATTTTATATTGGATTGGCAAAAGCGGCGGCCGGTGGATAGTGGAGCGTTATGGCAAATATTTTTTGATACACAAAAAGGATATAGAAAGAGGGGATGCCTGGTTCAAAAAGTACGGATCCAGTGCTGTATTTTTTTCAAGGATGCTGCCGGTTATCAGGACATTCATCTCTTTACCTGCCGGCATTGCTCTTGTAGACTTTAAAAAGTTTGTAATTCTGACTTTTTTTGGGGCGCTTCCTTGGAACCTAACCCTCGCTTTTATAGGGTTTAAGGCCGGAGAGAACTGGGGGCTTTTGCATGACTACTTTAGGCAGGCCGATGTTTTTATTGTAATATTATTATGTGCTGGGGTCGTTTGGTACGTCTTTAAACATAGAAGGCATTAAGAATAATATGGCTAAAAAAACTATCATCGCTAATTGGAAGAACCATCCCGAGTCTCTTGCTCAGGCGCAGGAGATATTAGATTTTACGAATGATTATCTTGATTCTTTGGGTGATTTCAGGGAGCTATCGTTAGTCTTTTGTCCCCCCTTTGTTTTCATGGAAGAAGTTGCCAAAATTCTTCAAATGTCCCACTTTGAACATGAGGCTTTTTTGGGCGCACAAGATATAGCCGCAGAAGACAAAACCGCTTTAACCGGAGAAATTTCCGGTCCGATGCTAAAACGGCTCGGGGTGGATTATGTCATTATCGGACACTCTGAAAGACGTTGGAAACTAGGAGAATCAGACGAGGTGGTCAATCATAAACTAAAGACTGCCATAGAAAATGGTTTAACGCCTGTTGTTTGCATCGGAGAGAAGGTACGGGACGGAGGGTTTGGCAAATTCATAGAGGATCAGGTTCTGAAAACATTTAAAGGTCTTGGACCTGATCAGATAAAACGGTGCCTGATTGCCTATGAACCGGTTTGGGCTATCAGCACTAATCCGGGCGCTAAACCTGATACACCCGACTCCTCTCTTGAATCGGTCAATATAATCAGGGATGTATTGATTGGAAATTGGAAATTAGAAATTAGAAATTTGCCGAGGGTGTTATACGGCGGCTCAGTTAGTTCTAAGAATGCGGCTGATTTTCTGAACCGCAAAGAATTCAGCGGAGTTTTAGTCGGCGGGGCAAGCGTAAATAAGGAGGAATTTGTTAAGATTTTAGAAATAACATCAAAAATAAAATAATGCTTAGAACCATAAATAACATAGGAACACTCAAGGGCAAAAAGGTTTTGCTTAGAACCGATTTTGACGTTCCGGTTGCCAAAGAAGAAGTAACCGAACCGTTTAGAATTCAAAAACAGAAAAAAACAATCGATCATCTTCTTGCCGGCGGTGCAAGGGTAGCGATGGCGGCCCACATAGCATCTCTCCCTTCTTTTCAGTCGGTAATGCCTCAGATCGAGAAGATCTTAGGTAGAAAAGTCCGGTTAATAGGAGAGATATCCGATTTTCATAATGCAGACGAGTCTCTTTGTCTTCTCGACAACGTAAGAAGATATTCCGGGGAAGAAAAAAATGACATGAAATTTTCCAAGGACCTGGCTAAGCGTTTTGATATTTATGTAAATAACGCTTTCGCCGTATGCCACAGGAACCATGCTTCGGTTTCGGGTGTTACAGAATTTTTAAAAAGCTATGCCGGCTTTATAGTTGAAGAAGAGGTCAGAGAACTTGGAAAATGTTTAGACGCCCCAATGGCCGGCAAGGTCGTTATCATGGGAGGGGCCAAGGCTTCCACGAAAATTCCGGTTATAAAGAATTTCATCAATAAAGCCGAAAAGATATTGGTGGCAGGAGTTATCGCTAATGACATATTGAAAGAAAAGGGCACTAACGTACTTGGTTCCGTAGCTGATTCTGACTCCAAACAACTTCTATCAGGCCTCGATATGGACAGCTCTAAACTGGTACTTCCTGAAGATTTCAATGAATTTGAAGGCAGATTTCTTGACATCGGCCCTAAAACCATCAGTAATTACGTGGCCATTATTAACGGTGCGAAAATGATCATCTGGAACGGGCCGATGGGAGTTTTCGAAGACTCAAGATTTTCCGGCGGTACCGAGGCGGTCGCCAAAGCTATAGCCGGTTCTGGAGCATTTAAAGTTGTTGGAGGAGGAGACAGCGTTGCCGCGATGAATAAGTTTAATATTCTTGATAAATTTGATTTTGTTTCAACCGGCGGCGGAGCCATGCTGGAATTTTTGGCCGGAGATAGACTGCCCGGATTGGCAAAATTAGGGTACTATGAGTAAAATGGAAAATGTAAAATATCAAAGCTTAAAATTATTGAGGTCGCCCCTGGCGACAACCAAAATTTTGATTTTTGATTTTTGATTTTTGATCTCTAAAGATATTGTAATTCTATACCACGGAGATTGTCCTGACGGATTTGGAGGGGCTTGGGCGGCTCATAAAAAATTCGGCAGCAAGGCCGAATATATTCCTGTTCACCATCAGATGCCTCCTCCTCAAGGCCTGACCGGCAAGGAGATTTATTTGATAGATTTTGCCTATCCCGAAGATGTAATGGGAGAGCTTTTAAAAAATAATCAAAGGGTAACCGCAATCGATCACCATGTTTCGGCAGAGAAGTCTGTTAAATTGACCCAGGATTACATATACGATATTCGTCATTCCGGATCAGTTTTGGCATGGAAGTACTTTCACTCGGATAAGCCGGTGCCCATGTTGCTTTCTTACGTCGAAGATCGGGATTTATGGAAATTCAATGTCGAAGGGACGAGGGAGATAGGTATGTATGTAGATACTTTCAATTTTGATTTCGAGCAATGGGATAAATTGTCGGAGGATCTTGATAGCAAAACGGCCAGAAAGGAGTGTTTTACCAAGGGAGCGATCATGCTTCGGTATGAAGAAAAAGTAATTCAAAAAATCATTGATAACGGAGCCCGACTGGTTGATTTTGAGGGTTATGAAACCCATGTCGTTAATGCCAATGGTTTTTTTGCTTCTCAAATGGGAGAGGCCCTGATAAAGCGAAAACCGCCGATCGCCATTATCTGGAGTGAAACCAAGAGAAGGGTGAGCGTTTCCCTGAGGTCTGACGGGAGCGTCGATGTCAGCAAGATCGCTGCTAAATTCGGAGGAGGAGGACATAAGGAATCTTCAGGTTTCAGACTCTCTGATACTAAAAATTTTCCATGGAAGGATAAAAATATTTAAATGTCCAAATATACCGTATACACAGATGGGGGTTCTCGCGGTAATCCGGGTCCCGCCGCTATCGGCGTTGTTATCGAGGGGGTTTTAAATGAAGGGAAGGCCGCCTCGCCAAAGGAGGGCGAGTCTCGCCAAAGGAGGGAGTACGGAGAATACATAGGTATTACTACAAACAACGAAGCTGAATACCGGGCGGTTATTTTTGCGCTTAAAAAGCTTAAGCAATTAGCCGGCGGTTCTAACGCAGAAAAAAGCGAAGTAGTTTTTTACTTGGACAGCGAACTTCTTGTGAAACAGTTGAACCATGAGTACAAGGTTAAAGAGGATAAGATCCAGAAACTTTTTTTGGAAGTTCATAATCTTCGTATGGATTTTGGCAAAACAGAGTTCAGGCATGTATTACGGGATAAGAATGCTCGTGCTGATAAATTAGTAAACCAGGCCCTGGATAGAGAGAGCGGTAAACTGGATCTCTAATCAAAAGAATCTCCGCGAGGAGATTCTTTTGTCTTTGCAAACGATAAGCCGAGTTCTGTCTATTCTACGGTTAAGTAGAAGAGGTAATCATCTATCTGCGGCTAATGTTTCCATCAGCCTGTCGATTCAATAAGTATTGAATCATAGCGATCTAACTTTTCGAATCCGCCGGGTTGGCGGAAGCGCTGATCTTGCACCTAAGTAAGGATTTAGCCGTTTCATCCCCGCCTTCTTATCCCTATGGCGGGGCTAAGCCGTCTACGTCGGGATCGGGCTTCCTTGTTCCTTTCGGAAAAGGCGTTTCTGATCGCACCTCTACGATTACTCGCGGTGGCCGTTAACCACTACCTGTTTGACTCCTCGATAAACTCAGAGCAGGTGCTCGGACTTTCCTCTCGCGGCGCGTGTGCCGGAGCGATTACCTGGTTTGCAAAGATATTGGCATTATACAATAGTTATTTAGAAATATCAAGTTGTAGACATTGAAAAATGGAGCATTTCGTGGTATTTATAACAGGATGAAAAAGTCGGATCTTTTCTTTAATGTTCTGAGACTGCCAGTTGATTTTGTGATGCTTTCAGCCGCCGGCATCGCCACTTATCTTTTAAGAACTGAGATATTATCGACCTTTCGGCCGGTGCTTTTTGAGTTCAATCTTCCTCTTATAAAATACATATATCTTGTATTGACTGTATCGGGGATCTTTTTAGCGGTCTACGCCATTTCCGGACTATATTCCCTTAAGGTAAGGAGAAGGATGGCCGACGAGTTTTTTAAGGTGGTCATAGGTTCATCGGCAGCAATTATGGTCGTAATCATCTATATATTCTTAAGGCAGGAGCTCTTCGACTCAAGGTTTTTGGTTTTAGGCGGTTGGTTCTTCGCAATTATTTTTGTATTTTTAGGTCGTTTTATTATCCGCCATCTTCAGGTTATTCTGGTTTCCAAGTATAATTTTGGCATACATCGCGTTGCTGTAATCGGTCAGAATGAAGCGGCTGATAAATTCTGCCGGGATATAAAATCCGACCCCTCATCCGGTTATCGGATAATTCAGCAGATAAACGAGGCCTCGATGGGGAGCATTCCGAGCGTAATTCGAAAATCGGAGATTGATGAAGTAGTCTTGATTAATCCGAGCAATTCACCGAGGCAACTTAGGGATCTGGTTGATTTTTGCCAGGAGAATAGAATTATTTTTAAATTCGTTCCGGATCCTTATCAGGTTTCTACCGCCCACTTCGATGCCGATATCATCAATGGCTTACCTCTCATAGAATTCAGAAAAACTGCCCTTGACGGTTGGGGCAGGGTCATCAAGAGAGCGATTGATATTTTAGGTCCATCTTTAGGGTTAATCGTGCTTTCACCTATTTTTTTGATCTGTGCCTTCGCTATTAAATGGGAAACTGCCGGTCCCGTTTTCGTTAAGCTTAGAAGAGTCAGCCGTCATGCAGAGTTTGATTTATATAAATTCAGATCGATGATTGATAATGCCCATGTCTTGAACCCCTATCTAAGGTCTATGTTTAATGACCGGGTTGATTCCGGACCGCTGTGGAAAATGAGAAATGATCCCCGGGTCACGAAGGTGGGAAGGGTTTTGAGGAAATATAGAGTAGACGAGTTGCCCCAGCTCTTTAACGTTTTAAAAGGGGATATGAGCCTGGTGGGGCCGAGGCCCCACCAACCGGATGAGATTTCCATGTATCAGCGTCACCATAAGAAAGTTTTGGCCATAAAGGCGGGGGTTACAGGATTGGGACAGGTTTCGGGAAGCTCTGATCTTTCTTTTGAGCGGGAAGTAGCTCTGGACGGATTTTATATAGAAAACTGGTCATTGCTTACGGATTTTAAGATTATCGCTAAAACAGCGGTAAAGATGCTTTTCGACAAGTCGGCAGTATAATAGATTTACGATTTAGGATTTACGATTTAGGACTATTCTTAAATCTTGATTCTTAAATCTAAAATCTCAATTTTCTGAAAATTGCCCTGGTCCATGAATACTTGAATCAGTTCGGAGGAGCGGAACGAGTTCTGCAGGTGTTGTCTGCATTATTTCCGCAGGCGCCCATCTATACGCTTTTTTATGACAAGGATGCGACGGGCGGGGTTTTCGAAGGAAAGCATATAGAAACCTCTTTTTTGCAGAAAGCCCCGTTCATAAAAAGATACCACAGACTTTTCCCCCTATTTATGCCATTGGCGGTAGAGCAGTTTGATTTTTCGGATTATAATGTGGTATTGTCGATTTCATCTTCCTTTGCCAAAGGAATCATTACCAAACCCAATACCCGTCATATCAGCTATTGCCTTACTCCTCCGAGATTTTTGTGGGATGATAGCCATAAATTTATGGAAGAATTTGGCTATCCTCGATTCATAAAGAATATTCTCCCGCCCTTTATAACCTATCTTAGGATGTGGGACAAGGAAGCGGCCATGAGGGTTGATGATTTCTGGACCATCTCTAATTTCGTAAAGTCCAGAATAACCAAATATTACCACCGGGATTCAAGGGTTATATACTGTCCGGTTAATACCGGAAAATTTTATGTCTCCGACAAGATCGGGGATTATTTCTTTATGGCAGGCCGCTTAGTGTCTTATAAAAGATTCGACATAGCCGTTAAAGCCTTTAATCTCTTAGGCTGGCCTTTAAAAATAGCCGGTATCGGTCCGGAGCTTAATCGGCTAAAAAAGATGGCTAAGTCCAATATTGAATTTACCGGCCTGATCACAGATCAAGAATTGGCAGAACTATACAGCCACTCAAGGGCGGTAGTATTTCCCCAAGAAGAAGATTTTGGGATCGTACCCTTAGAGGCGATGGCCTCAGGACGGCCGGTCGTTGCTTACAATGCCGGCGGAGCGGCGGAGACGGTAATTAATAACGAAACAGGACTTTTATTCAATGAACAAACCGAGGCATCGTTGATGGAGACCCTAAAAGCTTTTAATCAGACCAATTTTAAACCAGAAGCGTGCCAAGCTCAGGCTGAAAAATTCGGTATAGAGGTTTTTAAGAAGAATGTCATGGAAGAGCTGGGCAAACTGCTGTAGGGAAGCATAGACTAAATAATCGTATTAAATTCATGGTAATAGGTATAGACATAAGAGTTTTAGGCAGCCATGCCAAGAGCGGAATCGAGGAATATACCGAAAATCTGCTCTCTCATATTTTAAGCCTGAACGGGAATATAAGATTCAAACTTTTCTATTCGTCTTTGCGAAAGGAGCCCCTGAATTACGACTGGATCAGATTGCCTAACGTAGAGCTTTACCGTCTAAAGATACCCAATAAACTCCTTTTTGTTGCTAATAGTTTCTTGGGTTATCCTCGGGTAGACGAACTGATCGGGGGAGTCGATGTTTTTTTCTCACCCCATTTTTTATTAACGGCTGTAACGCCGGAGTGCAAGCGCGTTATTACCTTCCACGATCTTTCATATGAATATTTTCCGGATTTCTTTTCGTGGAGAAGAAATATGTGGCATATTCAGATGAAACCTCTAGAGCAACTACGTTTTGCTGATAAAATCATAGCCGTATCTAAGTCAACTAAAACTGATCTATGCAACCGGTATTTGATTGATCCGGCAAAAGTCGAAGTCATTTATTCGGGAATTTCTGAATTGATCAAAAAACCGACAGATCGGGCATTGCAGGATTTTAAAAGTAAAAACAATCTGCCCGATCAGTTTATACTTTTTTTGGCAAAATTAGAGCCCCGTAAGAACATCACCGGGATTATCAAAGCCTTTCGTATTCTCAAAAAGTCTGGAAAGTTTGATAACCTTCATTTATTGATTGCCGGATCTCCGGGATGGCTGTATAAAGAAATTTTTAACGAGGCATCAAGATCGGAATATAAAGATCAGATAATTTTTAAAAATCATATAGAAGATGGAGATCGATCATCTTATTATAGCCTTGCATCTGTTTTTGTATACCCGTCTTTTTTTGAGGGTTTTGGGTTTCCACCACTTGAAGCAATGTCCTGCGGTACTCCAGTTGTAGTTTCGAACAATTCCTCGCTACCTGAAGTGGTCGGTGGAGGGGGCGTCTTAGTTGATCCTTATAATGTCTATGAGATAAGCTTTGCAATCTCGGCAATCCTGACAGATGATCTGCTAAGAGCAAAAATAATTTTCCAAGGATTTGAAACCGTAAAAAGGTTCAATTGGCAAGAAGCTGCCCGTAAAACCCTAACATGTCTCACTGCGGGGCTATAGATACCCCGCGGCTTAACGGCCGGAGTACGCCATGCTTTACGATTTCTTTTCATAATTTCTTCCGAAAATAAATCGGGGTTTATATAACTACTTCCACTTTCCGCGTTTCCTTCGCTAACTGGGGGATTCGGCTGAGGAGATACTCCGGGGGCCTGACTTCATTCTCGGACGTGAGCCCGCGGATTGTGTATAATCAATTATAAAACAAGCATTTTGTTTTATGCTTGTGCGACATAGGACAGAAATGGGATTACTCTTTATTTTCATCAAATAAAACATTTATAGTTTTTAATTCCCGATATTTTAAAAATGGCTTAAACACTACACATCTCGCGGATCTCGTAGTCGCACAACATGGTACTGCTCTTAAATAAAATAAAAACAAGTCGTTTTTGTCATCATAACCTTACTTCAACCGATAGAAGCCTCACATTCAATGGCCTCAGAGAGGATACTCTATTCAGGTATAGACATCTATCAGGAGAAGAAGCCCTATTAAAATTCAGTTTACGTCACGTTTACCTGGGATAGCTTGTTGTTTTATAGGTAACATACATAAACATTGATATTAATCTTTATGTATTGGTATATTATGAATGGAGTAAATATCTCAGTAGAACTCTCAGGGGAGACTTTTACTCAAATTTTATCCGGTGTATAACTCTGTTTATAGCCGGTTTATACTATGTAAATAAGAGAGCTCTATAAGGGCATATTTCTGGCTTTAAATAAGGGCTACTTTTACAGATGTAACTGGGTCTCCAATTCTTTAGATTTTATGTGGATAACTTGATTTGCTGACAGTTGTTCGGAGCGTTATAATTATTAGGTAAATACTAATCATATCGCGGATCTCGAGGGTCTCGACCCTGATTAAAAGAAAGAACTGAAAGAAGATTCTCTTTGTTGGTAAAATTTCAAATAGTATTTCACATCCTCTTTGTATTACGTTCCTTAAAATAACTTAAGTCTTTTTTTCTACGCTGACTGGAGCTTTTGTCTGCCCAGTCATGCATAATGACAATAACGAAAAAGAAATAAGGATTGATAGAGTAGAAAGCAAATCAGCTCCCGAGCAGGATGGGTTTTTTCCGTTGCAGGTTTTATCGGAAAAATACGGCTATGCCAAAGACTACATCGGATGGCTTGCGCGCACCGGCCGGATCCAAGCTATTCGCTACGGTAAATATGGGCAGTGGTATGCTTCCGAAACCGCATTAGCTGAGTACAGGCAGTCGCTTACGCTTGCTAATCAAGAAAGGTACAATTCCAACAGAAACAAGCTTAAAGCAATTCTGGCTTCTGCAGAAGTTTCCGGTTCAAGATTAACCGACAATGCCGAAGCTCAGTCGGATAAAAGGCAAGTTCCGCCAGTTCTTTCTTTTCCAGTTCCTTCAGTGCCTCAGAAAAACGATGTCATTCTAAATTTTGAGGCCCCAGTTCTTTATAACCAGAGTAGTAATGACGTCTCTTCGCAACGGGACGACAGAACTGCTCAAAACAAAGGTTCCTTAAGCGTAGAACCAAAAAGGAAACCTAATCCAAAGAGACTGAATACCGCCCTGGCGTTGGTAGCCATTCTATTGGCGCTTATGGGCGGTATTTTTGTTTATAAAAATCCGGACATCGGCAGTCGAGCGTTGTCTATGGCCAGAAACTGGGTAAAAAGACCGATTGCGTTTTTCTTCGGCGGAGAAGGTCAACCCACGGTTACTTTGACTCCCACTCCTTCCGGTTTAGCCGTTATCTCTACTCCAGCACCCACCCCAATGTCTACTCCTGAATCGGCTGTCGATGGCGGCGGAGCTACTACCGTTGATCGAGACGTAATAACAAAAATAATAAGACAAGAAATAAGGCTAACTCAGGATTTAACGCCGGAACAGCTTCGGACAATATATGATCGGATTTCTGGAACTGATTTGCGCATAGACAGCTTAGCTTCAGAATTAACAAATCTTCGTTCTTCAATTGTCCAGCCTCCCGGCTTTAATCCGTTTCCGCAAGTTATGCCAGTTAGCGGCCAGCCGAATGTTGTCATTAGTCCTAATGAGATTACGACAGGCATACTAACCGTTACCAATCAGGCTACCATTCAAACTCTTTCCGTAGTCAGTAATTTGGGAGTGGATACTAATACTTTTTTTGTAAATTCCGGGGATAATAGAGTCGGCGTAGGTACGAATGATCCCAATACGACCTTTGAAGTGGTGGGGACGGCTTCCGCTTCGCAATATTACGGAGCCGGATTAAGCGATTGTGATTCCAGCTCAAACAATGCCCTCCAATGGGATGACGGGACCGGACTTTTTTCTTGTACTACTGTTTCGGGTGGAGGTGGAGGCGGTAGTGCACTTCAGGTTAAAGAAGGGTTAACGAGCACATTAAATCCTGTGGCATCAATTTCCTTTGACGCTGGAGGATTTGCTGTGACTCCTTCCGGATCAGCCGAGGTAGTTGTTAAGATAGATTACACAAACGGCCCCGCTTCCCGAGCTATCGATCAGACCATTACCGGTTTCTGGGAATTCCGATCAGGCGCTTCCTTCTCCAATGATGTCGAGTTCTGGGACAACACCGCCACTCCTTCCCTGTTCGCCGTCTTCTCCTCGGCTTCAAGAGGAAGATTCGGATTGGGTGATTCTTCTCCCGAAGCTTTCTTTGAGATAGCATC
>MGJK01000004.1 GCA_001794215.1 Candidatus Yanofskybacteria bacterium RIFCSPHIGHO2_01_FULL_44_24 | reverse complement strand
ATATTTATTTATTATCCGAAAAAGCAAAAAAGCCATAAAAATGGCTCCTTTGCTAAAAGGGTATAATAATTACCCAATTGCGGTTACTTGAGTTCGACGACAGCACCGGCGGCTTCTAATTTGGCCTTCATCTCGTCGGCATCGGCTTTCTTAACGCCTTCTTTGACGTTTGAGCCGGGCTTATCGGTCAAATCTTTAGCCTCTTTGAGGCCCAATCCGGTTATCTCTCTCAAGACCTTGATAACCTGGATCTTGGCTCCTCCGGCGTCTTTCAAGACGACCGTGAAGCTATCCTTCTCTTCAGCCGCTCCGGCTTCACCACCGGCGGCAGGACCCGCTACAGCCATGGCTGTAGCTGAGACTCCGAACTTTTCTTCCAATGCCTTAACCAAGTCATTCAACTCGGCAACGGACATTTTCTCTACTTCCTCAACAAATTTTGTTTTATCCATAAATATATAAGCTCTAAATCATAATATCTAAACTCTAAACAATACATAAATTCTAATGTTCGAAATTCAAAAGTTTTGATATTTGAATTTAGAATTTTAGATTTGTTTAGGATTTAGAATTTTGAATTTAGGATTTGCTTTTAGCTATTTCACTCAATACTACCGCTAATCCCCTCATCGGGTAGGTCAGCATTCCAAGCAGGCGGCCGATCAGAACTTCTTTCGACGGAAGCTTGGCGATTTCCAAGAATAACTCTTTGCTCAGAAATTTTCCATCCATTAACGCTCCCCAAAAGTGAAGAGAGGGATTCTTTCTCGAAAATTCATAAATCTTCTTTGCTACGGTATACGGCTCATCGCCTCCCAAAACCATTCCCACGGATCCGTCCATTTTATAGACGTCTAATCCGTCATAATTGCTTCCCTTGGTGGCTAAGTCGATGATGGTTTTCTTGGTAACAAAGTACTCCGAACCATGGAACCTCAAGAGTCTCTTAAGCTCGGTGACCTGAGCAACCGACAAACCCTTCTCTCCGGCCTTTGAAAAAGAAGTGAAAACTGAAATTTTAGACTTAGGAAGCTTATCTTTAAGGCTTTTTAATTCTTCTGATTTTCGTTGTTTTGATTTCATACGATAATTGTCTACGAGCATCGCGAATAGGTACAATTATCAGCACCTCGCCAAGGCATTTTATGCGAAGACGGGTTACCTACTCATTCGCTCTTAGACAACAAAAAATCTGCTAACCGCAGATCGACCTACCTCAAACCTAAAAAGTTTGAATTTCCTCGGGGCGACTTATTTAGCTCGCCAAAGCATTAGCGTCGGCGGCCGTTTGCGCCCTGTCTACGGTAGACGCATACTATCAAAGTCGACGGCATAGGTAAATATTGACTTTTGGCCTAAAATATGGTATTATTTAAAAGTCGAGGTGGGTATGCCTTACGATACGAATACCTCCTTTAAGGGGAGGCCGATCAGGATTCAAGCACATGCGCTGAAAAGATTCAGAGAAAGAGCCAAGGGCCTGAAGAGGCCGAAAGGACTTTCAAAACAAGCCTTCTGGCTGAACATGCTGCAGAGCTCTTTGTGGAGATCGGATGGCGAGTCGATCGATTCCCCATCTCGATATCAGTTGCTGGATCCCTGCCTGAATCTAAGATTTATCATTAAAGTTTCCCGCGCGGAGGCTTTAGTGGTAACCGTACTCAGATCAGAATGGGACTGGCACTAATCCCTGCATACGGCCCGCTAAGCGAGAAATCGCAAAGCGGGCTTCGTCGTTTTAAAAACCAAAAAAGATTTAAACTCAACTTAGATACTCAAAGAATGCAGAGAAAACTATAACGAAGCCTTAACCCAATGAAGGGATTTACAGGTCAACTAAGTGCAAAGCGAGGGTTTAGCTGATGAAGGGATTTACGCAGCTCGACTGGAGCGAGTAAAAGGCAAAATTACAGCAGTAATTTATGCCGTGCCCTTCATTGGCTAAACCCGAGTAGTATTTTATGTCGTGCCCCGAATAGGCTGAGATTCGAGTTTAAATCCCAAGATACTTTCTCCTGTTTGCCGCATGTTCCTCGGGAGTCTTGGCATAGATGATCTGACTCCCATCACGAGTCGAAAGATAGTACAGATAATCGCTCGCCTTCGGATTTGCGGCCGCCTCAAGCGCCATTGTTCCGGGATTAGAGATAGCTCCAGCCGGAAGACCATCCCGCATATACGTATTGTACGGCCCGTCAATCTTAATTTCTAAAGCAACGGGAGCTTGAGTGACATCGCAGAAGCCTTTATTCTTTTTGGCCTCCTCCTTGAGGCACCAGCCGTAACCGACGGAAGCGTCTATCTGAAGAAGCATTCCTAACTTCAAGCGCTTTTCGATAATACCGGCAATAAGCTCCATATCTTCTTTGGTTTTGGCTTCTTTTTCCAGTAAAGATGCGACAATCAAAATCTCGTCGCTCCGAGTACCACCCTTGGCCATATAATTCTCCTCCATTTTATTCACCATCCCCTCCAAAGACACGTCCTTTTTGAACCTGTACGTATCCGGAAAAAGACGGCCTTCCTTGTGCAGATAATTTCGCGAAAGCCGGCCTTCCTGAATCAATCCGAGAGAAGCAAAGCGCCTGTCTATCTCCCAAATATTGAACCCTTCGGGAATAGTTGCGGTAACGTCGTCAGATTCAGATAGACCTCGCACTAAAATCTTGGCTGTCCCGGCAACGCTTAACGATCGGGGGAGTAGATACCGCCCCGATTTTATACTTTTATCCTGACCAATCATTAGCACGTAGAAAACAAAAGCATCTCTGCTAAGCAGCAGCCCGTTATCTGAAAGTTTATCGGCAACCGCATAAAGTCCGTCGCCTTCGTTAATAATAATCTCGACTCGCTCTCTGTTTATTAGGCTAACCGGAACGTAGATAAAATATAGGACAATAAAAACAGGGACAATCGCCACCCATATGGCGATTGTCCTATGTTTTTTCAGCAATCCTTGAAGTGAAAACATTTATTAGAGAGGCTGCTGATCCAAAACTTTTTCGGGCGGAATAGCTCTCTGTCCGTTCTTTAATTCTTCCAATTTTTTAGTAACCAGCGAGTTGCCCTTATTCACTTCCACTGAGAGTATCCCCTCCATTTGAGCTATCGCCCCGTCAAGATTTCCTCTTTCTTCGTATATCAGACCCAGATACCAGCGAGCATTTGCGTAATCGGGGGCTAAAACAAGAGCTCTTTCCAGGGCCGCAACGGCATTGTCTTTTTGATTAGCCCGATAGTAAAGAAGGGCTAATTCGAACAAGAGAGCGGGCTGATTGGCATTTGCCGGAAGGATCTTTTCTATCTGAGCTATTGCTTCGATAACCCTTCCCTGTCTCTCGTAAACTAATCCGAGATTGTATATTGCCAAACCGAAATTACTGGAAAACTCGACGGCTCGCTTAAAATTGTCTTCCGATTTGTCCAGCGCGAGGTTGGCGGCATTTCTCAATCGAACGGCGTTAGATCCTCCGGCTAAAGCGGCCCGCCTCAAGAGTTCGGCTTCGGTCAAGTACATAGACCCTATTCGATTATATATGGTCGCATCGCCGGGCCTCAACTCCACGGCCCTGAGATAGGCATTTTCAGCTAAAACGTCCACTCCTTCGACGAACGTTATCAGGTTCTGATAAATAGTCCCTAAGTTTTCCCAGTTGCCGGCCTCAAGAGGACCGACTTCGGTGGCGCTCTTGGCTAAATTAACGGCAGTCGTGGTATAGTTCTGGATTTTTGAATTTCTATCGGCGCTTGCCGGCTTGCTGACTTCGGAAGCCAGCAAGTTGAGAGCTACTTGCGAAGCGGATCGGAAATAGCGTTCATCCTGACCGTTCCAATTGATTGCCTCAACTAACAGCCCGGCGGCTTTTGATTTGTCCGACTCTTTCAGGGCTTGGCTGTATTTGGCGTCGGCAATATAAATGGTAGATCCAAAGTATATTCCCACTAATACGAGAATCAATCCTGCAATAAAACCGAGTGAAGAAACCAAAGAAAGAGACATCTTGTCCTCAATATTGAAGTCGCGGCTTTCTTTATTCCACAGAACTAAGACTGCAAGAGCCATGAATAAATACAAAGAGAACATGGCCGTAAGATTAAACGGATATAGGAACAGTCCGACGACTAAAGCTGTAAGAACAGACAGCACGGCCGCATCTCCCGCCGGATCTTCGCTTTCGTTACCCATAAAATAATTCCGCCTGAATTTCCATAATGCCCGGCCGATACACAATAGCAGGCAAAGCAGGGCCACCGCCGCAACTACTCCTCCGCCGATCACCCAGTTGATTATCTCGGAAGCGGAATCTGAAAATCTTACATTTGCTAAATTGGTAGTGGCCAAGTTTTTCGCTCCGTATTTATCAAAGGCAAGAGAGAAGTTCTCGGGACCATACCCAAAAACAAGCTTCTCCTTAAGCACGCCACCGGCTATATCGGTTGAAAGCTTGAAAGACGGCGATATCTCCACGGGAAGATTGGCTTTTAACGCCGAGAGATTGAAATCGACGACCATCAAAAATACCCCCAAGACTATGACGGTCATGGGAAGAAGCAGATTGGCGATTCTGAATTTCCCGCCGCCCAAATTTTCAAATACTATCATTGCAACCATGCCAGCTATTGTGATAGTCCAGAGTACCCACCAATTGAGTATGAACAGCAGAAGAAGAGCCGCAACAAATCCAACCTTCTCTAAATAAGCCCGGTCAAGCCATTTCAGATAAATTTTGCTCTTGCTGAAAAGAGGCAAGCTGACAGCGGCCAAAAGCCCCAAAGCATTAAGAGATCCTACGGTATTAAAGGCCTGGGAGTTAGCGACTGACCCTATAAGATGCACGCCAAAAATCTGAAGAAGACCATAAACGAAGGTGACTACTAAAGAAAGCTCAAAGACAGACCTCAGTTTCTTGCCTCTGTCGTTGAAGTTATTAACCGCCAAGAAATAGAGTACCGTAAGAGCAAAAATACTAACAAGAGAATTGCTTAAGCTGATTGAAACGCCGAATAAACTCTTGAATTTGACCAAAGAAAACAATGTTCCCAAAAGAGTAGCGGCTAAGACCGCGATCACGCCGTTATTAAGATAGTTATTCCTCCAAGAGAGCCAGCCCGAAGAGACAATGCCCAACAACCAGGCAACTAATCCCACTCCGGCAACGGTTATAAGAAGCATCTGTTTATTCAGATCGAGAATGCCGGTGGTTACCGGTAGAAAAAACAACGGCAGAAGAAAAGCTCCGATGTAAAGCGCCCATTGGATGATCTGGGTATATATCTTACCGCTATTAGGATCCCGAGGCTCTCTGACAACTTCCGGAACCTCTTCTGGCTGAACCTCCTCATAAACCGTCTGACCGCCTTCCTGAGAGAAGAACTGGGAATGCGACTCTCCCTTTTTCCAAAACTTAAAATTCATTTTAGAATGAACTGCCGTTAAGCTTCGAAACTTAATTGCTCATAGGCTATCAAGTGCAAAGACTAAAAGCATTATTCAAATACAAATTAATTATAGCAAAAAAAGAATCACGGCAATGATTAGATATCCACAAGGTTGTTCTAAATGATCACGATCGGGATAATTTAGAATTCTGCCTTATACGAGTCCGAAAATATTTTTGAGATCCTGATCGTTATCGATATGTTCAGTGGTAACAAAACGAACATGACCGGAGATGTCTTCTCCGAAAAGAAGGTCTTTTAGAAAGACTGGAGCATGATAAGGATATATCCAAATGCTTCTTTGAAATTCTTTAAAGCCGATGAGTTTCAGGGCCTTGCGCAGATAGTCCCTGTGCCTTCTTTTATGCTCTGGGATATCAAAAAATACCATTCGCCACTTCCCGTCCCACTTCTTAATCTTCTCGCGGTACAGCTCGGTTTCTGCGCTTATGAAGGCCGCCAAGGCATCCCCCTTCCCCTCGGGGGCCAGCAAGAAACTACGGCCCTTAGGACTGATAAAACCGGACTTCTTCAGTCTGCTTAAAGAAGAGAGGCAGGTTTTTTTATTTTTATTCCTGCAAAATATCCCGTAATACGGATGGCGTTGAAAAAATTTGATCGTTCCCCCCTTGTGCATCCACAGTATTGCAAGTATAGTTCTGGCTACGGATAGATTTTTCATTTGACTAAGAGAATATAATTATTAAGATTAATATACCATGCCCAAAAAATTTCTTACAGTAAAAGAAGTGTCGGAACTAATGGGTGTTACTCCCCTAACGGTACGAAACTGGGATCAAAAAGGCAAATTAGTCGCCTATCGACACCCGGCCAACAATTATAGGCTCTATAAAACCGAGGATATCGAAGGCCTCATGAGGAACATAGAGCAAAGTAAAACCTCACGACGCCAATCAGGAGTCAAAAAACTGAAAGTGGAAGTATATTAAAACCCCCTTAATAAAGGGGGCTGAACTTATGCACGATCCGGAGTCTTAGCGGGGTTATCAACATTCGGACGGCCGAATCTCTTACCCCCGAACAAGAACGCGCCTTCAATGATCTGAATAGGCTGGACATAGAATCTGTCACTGCCCTTTTTCTTATGGATGACAGCAAAGCCCTGCTGCCAATTGGGATTCTGCATATAGTGAGGATCCAGACGGCACAAACAACCCTGTTCAATAGCAACTAACATCTTGCCATCAAGGCTGGTCTTGTAGTGAGCCCCCATCCGATGGACATGGGGCTGTAAAAGGGAACGATGCTTCTGCTGAAGCAGATTGCGGGCAGTATATGCCGACTTGTTGCACACCTTGTAGTAGTGGCCGATGAGCAGGCCGCCATAAGAGGTAGAGCTCTCGATAAGACCGCTATAGACGACCTCGACTCCGAACTCTTTGACGCGAGTAATCTCGGCCAAGGAAAGAATCTCTTCCTTGCCTCCGGGTCGGCGAACGCCAGCCAGCTGACCGGCATTTTGTTCAACGTAGCCCTGAAGACGGAACTCATGGTTACCGAATACCCAGATGATACGGGCATTGGGGCATATTTCTCTCAGCCGTTTGAAGAATTCATAAATCTTCTCAAACTCCCTCTGAAGACGGGGCTTGATGAACTTTTTGTTGCCGTCATCAACAATCAGCGTATTGATCTCCTTGATATCTTCGTCCGTCAGAAAATCAATCGGTGATTTAGCAAATCGAGAAATATCCTCAAAGTCGTTAACGTCACCGTTAACAAAGATAACGTCGGGCTGAAACTCCTTAAGAAAACTGAACGTAGCCTCAATGGCAACAGGATCTTCGTAGGGCCGATGGATATCGCTGATGGAAACCGCCTTCTCCCAGTTACCGATCCGAGTCGGATCAAGCCTGTATTCCTTCTCGCCCCAGAAGAATCCGTAGTTGGCAATCGGAACCTGGAAGACCTGGAAACGCTTCCTGTCTTTTTCACGGTATACGACCGTATACCCGAGTTGCCAATTCTTGCCCACTGGCCGCTTGCACAAAGAGAAGTTCTCATAAGCAGAGACAAAGCGAGGACCCTCAACAGTTCGACAGACCCATCCGCCGCGATTAGTATGGCCCTGAATAAGGGACACGCCTTCCAAGTCCATAAGAGTGTGGGCAACGAATGCCGAAGGGCTATTGATTCCGCCTCGATGCCAATGGCCAATCACCAATGGGCCGTAATTATAGGTGTTATTCACTGTTTCGTTATAAACCTTCTGAATGCTGTTTTCTCTCAAAAACTGATTCCAAAAAAGCAACAAAGCCGGGAAATACTTCTTAAGATAGGCGGACAAATAATGTTCCTGACAGCCAAAAACCCAGACAAGTTCAACTCCCGGCTGAGCATCCTTGAATCGCTTGATAACCTTGAAGCAGAGCTCGAGTTCTCCCTTTAGAGACCGCTCAAGAGACTCCTCGCGGATAAGCTTATCCAATCGTTCGGAAGTGATCTTCTTTTTCGTATCGCCCTCTTCAAGGGCAACGGCCTGATTATTCTCAATCCGGGTCCGGATCTCCCGACGCATTGCCTGCATCTCGACGTCATTAAATATTCTCACCGGATTACGATCGATCTCCGATCTACGGTGAAAATCGATGATATCACCGTTAAAAACAATTTTTGCCGGCTTCAAATCCTTAACATGCATAAGAACCAATTCCAACGCTCTTTCGTCATGATGAGGAACGCGAGTATTGCTTAACACCAATACCGCCTCTAAGGGCGCGGGATTTGGAGTCTTCACGACAGCCACCTCCTGCGTCGGATTTGCTCTCGCGACATCTTTCGGCGTTTTTTCCTGATCTTTATCCTTAGCTACTTTACGGGAGAACGACTTGCTCTTCTTCGCCATTTTAGTACCGTCTCCTTTTTCGCATCATCGAAAGTCCTTTCCATTGTCAACGTGCGTTGGCACTATAATAACAAAACAATTCAATATGGCAAGTAGTCGCTACACCGTAAAACCAACATAGAAACTATCCTTACATTTTAGGCTATAGACGTAGTGCATAATTTCAAATTCGGCGGACTTTGCCACGCCGAAGCTATGCCGAATCTCGCCTCTGTTCCGCTCTGCGGAACTTCGGCGTAGCGAAGGCGGACGGTCGTGAAGGATGTTAGAACTTGGATTATGGGTAATAGTAGCTCATTTTACTTACCTTCTCTGGTCAGATAAAACAAAAGGCCGACGAATGTCGGCTCTACATAATCTATCCAACTCCGAGTTTCTCGGCCTGCTTTTTTAGTAAGGCTGTTTTATCTTGATTCTTCGCTTCGGACAAATCCTTGCGCCTAGTATCTCGTTCCTTTTTCTTCATATCTGCCAACATCTTTTTCTTATTCTTCATCATTTTGTTGAATGCTGACTGCCATGTAAGATTCTCATCAAAAGTGTTAACTTTACAATCATCTGTTTCAAACCTTGCGCACTGATAATAAACGCTAAAAACTGGATTGAACCGCTTTCTGTCTTTAAAATTTGAATTAGGGTGATACCAGACTTCAACGTCATTACCACCAAACATGGTCTGACCCCAATCGGTCTTGAAAGAAAAATCTCCAAAATTAAGCAATTCCGCGACAACGTGGGTATTACTTGAACCCTGACTTCTTCTTATAACTCTACCTTTTTCTTGAACAAGTTTCTCTACAAAACTCGTTACTTTTCTTAAAAATTTTTCTCGTTCAGAAATTCTTTTAATAAGTGTACTGGAACCAGCACGTGCCACGACAATCTCCTTTAGTTGTATTAAGTTCTAGGTACAATATAGACCAATCTATAGTGAAGTCCAGGTTCAATTCCCTCTCCCCTGACCACAACCCTCGGAGAGGACCTCGAAGAGGAGCAGTGGTCGTATGACCACAAAAATAACCCCGTTTTATGAGGTTATTTTGACTGCGGGGGCATCAGGATTCGAACCTGAATACCTGGTTTTGGAGACCAGAGTCCTACCGTTGAACGATGCCCCCATTTTGATAAAATCAGCCCGCTAAGGCTGATTTTATCAAAATGTCCTGAGCTTGTCGAAGAGCTACCTTACCCCGTCATACGAGCCTCTTTATGAGGGGTATGCTTATGGCACCATTTGCAAAATTTCTTAAATTCAAGCTTCCTCTCAACTTTTTTCTTGTTTTTGGAGGTATAATAATTAGCCCTTTTACAAGTGGTGCATTTTAATCTAAGTAGATTATCTTGTGACATATTTACTCAAGAGCGAAGCGATTGACTGTAAATATGTCATCTCGCCAAAGACTTAGCAAGGACGGATGACATTGTTAACCTCCTTCTCTCTTTTATCTTACATATCCCCAATATATTACACCAAAAGCCCTGAATTTACAATAGTACTTGATTTTTATCGGGCCGTACCTATATAATAACGGCAACAACAGTACCTTTATAGGAGCGGGACATTTTGACCAAATATTACTCGGCTCAAGACTTAGCAGATATATCAACGGCTAAGACCTATATCGAACTTCTCGAGATCGCCCTAAGAATCATAGAATCGATAGAAGCCGAAAATCCCGGAATCCCCATGGCCATGGTCTGCGGACCAATTTCTACAGGAGGAAAGGGATCGCGAAATGAAAATCTAAAAATTTTCGAAAGAGCGATTGATCGATTGGCTGGGGGTGGACTGCTTATCTTCAGTCAGATGCCTTTTGAGAGCGACATGGAAAGAATATATAAGTCCGATCCCCGACTCCAAGGCTTAAGGCTCTTGGATGAATTCTACGCCCCAATATTCAGAACAGGGCTGGTAAGTATGCTCTGTTTTCTCCCGGGCTGGGAAAAATCAATCGGTGCAAACTGGGAACATCAACAGGCAACCATCCTAAACATACCGAGAATATATCTCGCCGAACATTACGTGAAAGACTAACGCCCCCGAGCTGGGGGCGTTTTATTAGTCTAAAGAAAGGTCTCCATAAGCAAGTAAGGGGAGGTGATTCTGCGGCGATCAAAGAAGTCGACGTTCATCATTCCATCTTTTCACCGCTTCTTCGATAGCTAAACGACCTGCACCAGAGATATGGTCTGATCCGAATAAAATTTCGGTTATCTTAAAAAATCCCCTTTGCCGATCAAGCGCCACGCGCAGAGTAAAGCTGCTGCTGTTTTCGAGTATTTTTTTATCCTGGATGTCTTGAATATTGCCAAAGACGATAATCTCTCCCGTCTCCGAATTTGCATAACCGTTAGCTCCCCCGCAAGAGTATTTTTTGCCATCAACATCAACCGCTCCGGCATTCCCTCCGATTGATTCTGTCATTAATAAATCAACCATATCTTTACGTAATTTCTCGAGATTCCAAGCAACTACTTCTTCTGAAGCTACCCGCTTTTCTTTTCTAAATTTGAACCCTTCAAACATTGTATTAAACAATCCTGGAGCCGTTGGTCGGATTTGAACCGACGACCTACTCCTTCATTTACACCCCAATTTCGTAAAACTTATGTGGGGATTAGACTGTATCTTTCCGCCAGAGGCGGACCCTTGTCAGTCGTTCGCCCGCCTGAGGCGGGACGGTCTGAACCCATAGTGGGCCTTTAACCGTTATTCGGGATTCACCGCCAAATCGCTTCAGCGGTGGGCAATTTAAATTACCATGGAGTTGCTCTACCAGCTGAGCTACAACGGCAACAAACTATCTAATATTTTTTTAAGCTTCACATTGCAAAAATGGACGGTTAAGACACCCAACCTAGACCTGTGTCTATAAGTTACCGATGGATCTATGGGGCGCAATCGTAACCTTAAAAAACTGCTTACTATTTATACCAAAATCTTTAAGTTCATTCAACCAGAACCTCTTAGTTTAGTAATTGTGGGGGCGGTAGGTTCGGTCACAACTCTCGTCGGCTTCCGCCTCCTCGGTCGCGACCCCGCCTCACTGCTTCGCTCGCCCATTGCTCGCTCAGCATCGTTCCGGCTTGCAAATCCTAATGTGAATGCCTCAACGGCATTCCCTCCGCCCCGTAGTAATATAAAACAGCATAATTATGCTGTTTTATATTACTAAAGTGGGGGCGGTAGGATTTGCACCTACGTAGGCCGAACGGCCGCTTGATTTACAGTCAAGTGCGTTTGACTACTCCGCCACACCCCCATGGAGCCGACCCCGAGACTCGAACTCGGAACCTTCGCTTTACAAAAGCGTTGCTCTACCGTTGAGCTAGGTCGGCTTTATTCTACGAAATTTTAGCACAAAAACGAAGGTTAATAAATTACTACGCCTGAGTATGCATTTTTTCTAAAACGAGAGAGAGCTTCTCTTTGATAAAATCGTTTTGGGGGCTCAGTTCGATAGCTGCCTCGTAAGATTCTTTAGCGTCTGTGAGGTTATCGGTTTTCATATACATATCCCCTAAGACCTCATAGAGGCCGGGGTCTTTGGGATTCTTGGCTATCTCAAGTATCAAACGCTGCTCTTCTTTCCTGAAAGCATCGAGCTGAGACTGCTCCTCTTTGCGCTTCACCGGAGCGACTGACGGAAGCTCGCCCTCGATACTCCCCGTAGAAACGCCTGATAACTCCTCACCGGCTTTATGGGTAAGGTGAAACTTTCTTATTTTTTTAATCAGGCCGTCCGAAAGCCGGTCTATTCTCAAGAAAATCAGCCTGGCTTTGCGGAGATATTTTTCTATTTCAAGAAGCCATACGGCGATATGCTCTTTTAATTTCATCCGGCGAAGACCCGAGTCTATCTCCGGGAAAAAACTGAAAAAAAGTTCAGTCCAGGTATCTGATTTAACGCCGCCGTTTGTTCCCTGGCTAACGGCTAAGTCCGAGAGGTAGGACTTTTTCCTAAAAAAAATAAAAAATATCCCGGCAAGAGAAATTACTATAAGCGAAATTGGAACGATTAAGAACAAGGTTTATAAAGTTAGATCAGATCTCAAAGACCTGAAACCTGCCGAGCTGAATATTCTCGCCGAGCTTAGCTATCGATTGGTTAATCAATTCCTGCACGGTAATATCCTGATCCTTAACGAAGGGCTGGGCAAGGAGCTCTTTATCGTCTCCCGGTTTCATCGCCGCCACATGCATCGCCACATCGTGGGCCAATTTACGGAACTCCGCATTCTTAGCCACGAAATCGGTTTCACACAAAAACTCCACCATGGATCCGATCTTGCCGGTCGAATGGATATATGAAGCTATAGCTCCTTCCTTAACTGACCGGGCTGATTTCTTGGCGGCCATGGCCACGCCGAGCTTTTTGAGAATCTCGGCCGCTTTTAACTCGTCCCCTCCGGATTCAACAAGAGCTTTTTTGATCTCGTTGAAAGATAGTCCGGTACTGTCGCGCAAATGCTTAATTTTCTCTAACTCAGTAGCCATAATTATTTCCATACCAAACAATTAGAGATTGTTTTTGAGCAATTCAATAATGAGGTCTACCGACTTCTTGGATTTGTCATTCGCAGGAATCGCGAAATCTACGTTATCGGGGTTAGCGTCGGTATTGCATATTGCAACTACTTTGACGCCCATCCTTTTGGCTTCTCGAACCGGCAGGGCGCCTTCCTTGAGAGAAGATACGAATACAACATCAGGAAGCCTGACCAGTTTCCTCAGACCGTTAAAGCGTTTCTGCATTTTTTCCAAAGCCTTGTTAAAAACGGTCCTCTCTTTTTTGGTATATTTATCAAGGCCGCCTTCGGCTTTTTGCTTCTCCATCTCTTCCATCTTCTTAACCCTTCCGTTCAGCTCTTTAAAGTTTGTAAGCGTACCGCCAAGCCATCTTTCAAGGACATAGGGCATGCCTAATGATTCGGCTAATTCCTTAATGCCTTCCAAAGACTGCTTGGTTAAAGCAACGAAAAGTATTAATCCGTTCTTTTCTTTAACTCCCTTGAGGTGGTCAAGCGCTTTCTGCAACTCTGTCTGGGTTTTCAAAAGATCAATAATGCAAACTCCGTTTCTTACAGTAAAAACGAACTTCTTCATGGCAGGGTTAAAAACGGTCTTTTTACGACCGAAATGGGCACCCGCCCTGAGCATATTCTCGTATGGTATTAAAGGTTGTAGTTGTGCGTCAGACATACTGAAGAATATTACCAAATTTCAGTTAAAAAATCAAGAAATGGCTTCGAGTTGGATAATAAATATATTTCTACGATCAAAATCAGGACCAAGACAGCGAAAAACGGTACCGAACCCGGCTCTCTGCTAAACCATCTTTTCAGTTGCCCGCCCCATCCCGGCTCAGCCTTAAAGACAGGACTTTTAATATCAAGCGGTTCCTTTATGTCAACCGGCAGTTGAAGCTGATCTTTATTATATTTACCGATATCCATAAGTTACGGGATTAAGGAAGCTTTAATTTTTCCGATAGCGTTTCAATGACCGGATCAAGATGCCCATTGATGATTTTCTCCATATTGCCCCAATTCTTTTTTATTCTATGGTCGGTAATCCTGTCTTGGGGGAAATTATATGTTCTTATCTTCTCGGAACGATCCCCGGTACCTATCTGCCTGCGCCTTTCTTCGGTGATACTGCCTGTTTCCTCGGCCCTTTTTATTTCTAAGAGTTTGGATCTTAAAATCTCCATGGCCTTATCTCTGTTCCTCTGCTGGTTCCTCTCCTGGCGGGACGAGACAACTATTCCGGTAGGTTTATGCAAAACCCTGACCGCCGTTTCAACCTTGTTCACGTTCTGTCCTCCCGGCCCTCCTGCGCGTGAAAAACTGACCTCAATCTCATCGGGCCTTATCTGGATATCTTTTTCAGTAGCCTTAGGAAGAACGGCTACGGTCGCAGTAGATGTATGTACGCGGCCCGACTTCTCCGTTTTAGGAACTCTCTGAACCCTATGAACTCCCGATTCGTATTTCATTTTATCGAATACGCTCGGGCCATTAAGCTCGAATACGATCGATTTGTAGCCCCCTAAATCATTCTGATTATAGTCTACGATCTCAACTCCCCAACCCTTGCTAAGAGCATAGCGCTTATACATGCCGAAAAGAGTTGAACCAAAAAGGGCCGCCTCGTCGCCGCCCACGCCCGCCCGTATTTCTATTATCGCTTCGTTATTGGCCAAGTTCTAAACACCAAATTCTAACATCTGAACAAAGAAAAATATCAAAATCTTAAATTCAAAATGTTTAGGATTTAGATATTAGGATTTAGGATTTCTATGTCTGGCTTTGCCCCGTGATTTCTCCATCCTCTTTTTAAACTTCTCGACTCTTCCCCGAGTATCGACGATTTTCTCCTGGCCCGTATAGAACGGGTGGCAATTGGCGCAGATGTTCACGCTCAACTCGGGCATCGTAGAGCCCGTAACCCATTCGTGGCCGCAAGCGCATGTAATCTTAGCCTTGGGATGATAATTGGGATGTATGTCTTGTCTCATGGTTTATAAAAATTATTTAGCCTCTCCGGCCGGAGCCGCTTCCGCAGTTTCCTCTTCCTTCTCTTTCTTTATGATCTCGACGTCTTCAACGCCGGCAGTGGGCGCGGCTAATTCGGCATCGAGCTCTTCTTGTGATTTGGGCTCCTGAACAAGAGCTAAAATGGCATTTTGATCGGTCAATATTTTGACCCTGGCCCCGAGCTTGATGTCTTTAACTAAAACCTGATCGCCCATATTTTTAAGCGCGGTAATATCGATTTTGATTTCATGAGGCAGATCCTGAGGAAGAGCTTCGACCTCAAGTTCATTGATGTTCCTGACGAAAATTCCGCCGGAGTCCCTAACCGCCGGCGACTCGCCTTCAAAAACGACAGCAATATTTGTCTTAATCTTCTCGTCTAATTTTACTTTATAAAAGTCGGCGTGGATAACTTCCCCCTTAAGAGGATCCCGGGCTACGTCATGAATAATGGTAGGATATGAATCATGGTTTAAATTTACGTAGACCAAGGTAGACTCGCCCGCCTCCTTGAAAACTTTCTGAAAATCCTTCACGGGCACCTGAAGAAGCAGACAATCCTGGCCCTTTCCATACAAAATTGCCGGTATGTAACCGGAGCGCCTCAAAACCCTTACCTTGCCTCCCAAAACAGTACGCTTCTCAACGTTTAGTTCAATTTTATGCTGTGCATGAGCCATCTCAGGTAGTAGAAGCCGATTGCCCTGAGGGCTTTACCGGTACTTCTCCATAACTATATGACTATCTTTGTTTATACCTGCCAGATAGCTATCTGATCGGCAAAAAGCCTTTCGGAATCTTCACTACCTGACATAACAATAAGCTTAGCTATAGTAGCAAAAAGAATTCTATAAATCAATACTCAGCGAGATGTGGCAAAATAAAAGACCGAAAAATCGGTCTACTCAAGAAGGAAAGGACCACTTATTTCCGCACTGTCCGCATTGCATCCAATACCAATCAGGGAAAGTACACAAAGTTGGAGCACCATCAAATTGTTCAATCTGCTTTGCTACAATTTCTCCTTTATGGCTGCACTGGCGACAAGTTACCTTTCGGTTCCATTTTTCAGCACCCCTTCTATCTGATCTGTATATAAGAGCGATGAACGCCCAAGAGAAGATAACGGACACAACAATAGCCAGAAGGATATCCAGATAGGCATTGCCTGTGGTCATTTTAGTCTACCCTTTCCTTGTCCTTTGTACTGCCCAAGTTATACCGTGACCTCCCCAATTATGGCAAGAGGGTTGGGTGGTGGTACATCAGAATCCCCATGTTTGGAGGTCTCACCTCCAAACATGGGGCAAAACATTAAGCGAAACCTTAACCCGAGGAGGGAATTTGAAAAAAATCATAACGAAGCCCTGGCTTATGAGAGGATTTGTGCAGGCTGACTGAGCTTGGCAAAAGACAAAAAGTCAGCAGACTTTTATGACGTGCTCCGGATAGGTCAAGATGGAGCGAAATTTATGGCGCACCCCTGAATTGATTAAGCCGGAACTTAGCGCCCTATGAAAATCTTGATCTTGGCCGTTACAATTTTCTTCATTTCTTCCACGCCAGGCTTCATATATTTGTATGGTGTGGTCTCGCCGGGCTTGTCATGGAGCGCTTTATGCAATCCCTCGGTATAGGCAACCCGAAGTTCTGTATTAAAATGCACATTAGAAATCCCGGCCTTAATAGCCGCCTGAACATCGGCGTCTTTTAATCCGGAAGCACCGTGCAAAACATAGTAAACCTCCGGCGCGACTGCAACAATTTTTTTGAAATGCTCGATATCGAGCTTCTCTTCTTGATCGGTAACAATTCCATGAATATTTCCGAAAACAACAGCCATCCGGCCTACTCCTGTTTTTTTAACGAAATCCGCCACCTCCTCCGGCTTGGTATAGTCGGCCGAACTGATTTCTATCTTTTTTTGAACTTCCGATGAACCTTTCAGGTACCCTATCTCCCCCTCAACCGAGATATCTTTATTTATGGATTTCGCATATTCAACGACTTTCTTGGTAACGGCTAGGTTATCATCGTAAGAAAGCTTAGAGGCATCAATTATGACCGAGTCGTATCCGGCATCGATGGCCTCCTTGCACCTTTCGAAGCTCTTGAAATGATCGGCGTTCAGAAAAACCGGAAAATTAAAATCTTCCCGAGCCGCCTTCATAACCGCCGCCGCTTCTTTTATTCCAAAGAAGTCCGCTTCTCCTTCCGAAGTCCCAACCATCACCGCCGATGCTCCGGCATCCCGAGACGCCTCAATAATCCCTCTTAGCACGTCTTCGGTTGAAAAATTAAAATGGCCAACCGCTTGGCCCCGGCTGCGAGCTTCTTTCAAATAACCGTTGAGCGTGTTCACTTTTTATTTAACTTTAGCAATTCAAGCAGAGCCGAGAGAATAAATACTCCCTGCAAGACAATAAAAATAGTGTTTTTTAAATAAGCGCTGTAAATCAACAATAATCCCCCGCCCAAGATAAATAATATATCCTGCCCTTTTTCTTTCTTTAGCCATATGGCGATGCTGACGAGGACAAGTCCTGAGATACCAACGGCGTCGATCATAACTCGATAAATCCTTTAACGATATTCTCCTCAATCAGCCTGTTCATGGTCTCCCGGCCCATATATTCGGAGAAAATTTTATTCCAGAGAGCCTCTTCGTGATGGAAAAGGTATTTGATGTGTCCCCTTTTGACTAAAGACATGGAAAGATCAATGAGATCGAAACTGACTAACTGTTCCTGTCCGTCTCTTGTCTTGAAGAAATCGCCAACAAAATCAAGACCAGTCCAATAACCGATATTCAGATGGCCGTCTTTTCTGCCTAATATTCGCGACAAGCGTCCGAAATCCCCTTCCGCTTTAAACCAATGTTCCGCTTCCGGATTTACGTGGGGCTCGAAAAGACGAGGATCGTTTTCATTATCTTTGGCAAGATATCTCTGAACTATCCTCCAGGAAACCCTGCCCCCATCTAACATCGGGCCAGACGGAACATCGCCCCGGAGAAGAGATTTAAACTTGGGAACAAAATCAGAATCATGAAAAAATTTCCTGAAAAGAGATGCATAAAAAGGAACCTCGTGAAGATAATGAAGCATCAGCGTAAACATCCTGACCATCTCTCCCGGAGTATCGATCTTCAGTGGAATAATGAAAATAACTCCGTATTCCTTCAAGTGGCTGACGTTGTGATACTTCTTCTCGAGAAACTTCTCCGCCACCTTCAGCCATTCCGGCTCCAGTATTTTCATCTCGACCTCTCTTTCTTCGAAATCCTCCTGTTTAAGCTCTTGGTAAGCGACATCAAAAAACTTATGCATCCATTCCTGGCTTTCTACGAACCGAAGAGCGCTGACTACCGACGCAAATCCTTGCTTATCAACCAGTTCCTGGGCAGTTTTACAGCCGAAATGAGCCATCAGATTAGCCGGCCTGTGCTTTTCGAGCAATTGGGCCACTCTTTCCCTCTTAATGAACAGGCCTCTCGGTGGCGGGAAAACCTGAAAAGCCGTTTCGCATAATTTACCGCAAACCATGGAGAGCTTTGATAGGTCGGGCTTACCGAGCATATCAAACAGATTCTTATCCACAACCGAGACCTGGCGAATCAGAGCATTGTATATCTCTTCCGCTTTTGCGCTGTTATCCAACCCCAATTCCGCCAAAGTCAGATCAACCATTTTTCTGTTTTCCGCAACTATGGAATCTACCACGCCCTCTTGGCCTGTAATGTTGGTCATTTTTTTATCCAAATCCAAAAGAAGTTGGGGAGAAACTCTTAAAATTCTGGCTAATTTAGTAAATGAGTCTTGCATATTGCTAAAGCGGCTGAACATCAACCCTGACCGGATCCCATTTGCCCCAATCTCCTTTCTTCAGAATCCCCGCCTTTGCTCCGTATTCCGTAACTACCGAGGAGGCATTGGCCGTAGCAAATTGGATGGCTTGGGCGATATCGCCTGATCTTATGTATTCTACCACGAAACCCGAACAAAACGAATCCCCGGCTCCGGTTCTTTCCACAACCGGTGAATCGGGGATGCCGGCGCTGTAGACATTCTTCCCGTCAGAGGCTACAACACCGTCCGGCCCCTTGGTCATCAAAAAAATCCCGTCAATAAGCTGATCCATAAATTTAAAAATCTCCCTTTCGTTCTTGTAGTCAATGCCGGTCAGCTGGGCCGCTTCTTCCTGATTGATGCTGAAAATAGAAAAATGCTTTAAAAGGGGCCTTAACTTCTCGAGGCCATGAGCAAGTTCCTTTCCTCCGGGGTTGGTGGCAATTTTAACCTTGTTATCGGCCGCCCATCTGACTGACTTCTCGAGGACTTCATAAACTCCGCCCAAACTGTCGAGAAAAAGCCAGTCGGATTTAACATCATCCAATATAAGCTTGCCAGCCTTGAAAAACTGGCCCTCGCCCTTATACGACAAAATGCTTCTTTCACCGCTTTTATGGACTAAAATGACCGAATAAGCGGTGAAGCCGTCGTCATGCTTTTGAAAATGAGAAACGTCAATTCCTTCGCCCTTTAGCTCTTCAAGTATGTCTCTGCCGTTAAGATCATCGCCGATGACGCCTATGCAGGCAGTTTTGAGTCCCTGGCGTGAGAATGTAACGGCGGCATTAGTTCCTCCTCCTCCTGAGGCAAAAACCAATTTGTTTATGGCGATCTTTGATCCTAAGCCTATGCAAAGGGCTTCGCCGGTCGTAAAGTTCTGGTTCTTCTCATATTCAAGCTCATCACCGGACATGAATATGTCTCTTGTCGCCGATCCTATCGAGATAATGTCGAATTTTTTATGCATCCCAGTATATCAACTTCCAATTGCCTTTAGGTTTTTTTAAAAAGTAACAATTGAAAATATAACTTAGATTACTTTATACCCAGTATAGTGCTCCTTACCGGCTAAAAATCTTTTGGAAGTCGTATTACTGGGCATTGATTAGTTCTTCTATGGCCTTTTTGACATCCGGACTGTTGATTACATAATTTCCGGATATCAGAATCGTCGCTCCGGCTGATTTTACCTTGCGGGCATTCTCGACATTTATCCCGCCGTCAACGCTGATGGGCATATTAGGATATTTTAAATGAAATTTTGAAATTTTACCAACAACTCCGTCTATAAACTCGCCGCCGTAAAAACCGGGGTGCACGGTCATAAAGTGGACAAGATCGACGGTTCTAAGGAAGTCTTCGACCTTTTCGACGCCGGTTTCAGGGTTGAGCACGATGCCGACCTTTTTGTCTTTATTCTTCAGACGATCTATCAAACCCTTAAGGTCGTGATCAGATTCGGCATGGACAAAATATCTGTCGGCCTTAGTATTCAGCCACTGATCCAGATTATCATTCGGCTTTTGCACCATCAGATGAACATCGAAACCGAGATCGGTATCTATCTGCATAAGCTCTTTGTACCCGTCTATAGTTTTATTGGGTACTAATATTCCATCGGCTATATCCAAATGAACCCTCAAGACGTAGGGCTCAAGCTTTCTGACTAAAGAGCGGAATTCTTCTTCGGTCTGGGCAAGAATTGAAGGAATTACTTCGATCATTATTCTGTTACGATATGGGCCATTAGATACTCCTCGCTACCGCCTACCTTCTTCCCGGGATTAAATATATTTTGAGGATCGAATATTTCTTTTGTTTTGCGGAAAAGTTCGATGATTTCTGGGCTGTACATTTTGGACAGGTAAGGGGTCCTAACAATTCCGTCATTATGCTCTGCAGTAATTGATCCCTTCATTTCGGCAACCAAATCGTAGACTTTAACTGAAAGCTCCGATATTATTTTGCGGTTTGCCGCATTCTTAAAGTCCATGAGCGGTATGACATGGAAATTGGCATCACCGGCATGTCCGGCAATAGTATAGGTGAGGGCCGGATACTGCTCTATTAGAGTCGACAGGCGCGGTAAAAATTCCGGCAGCTGACGAGGATGGACAATCACGTCGTCTATAAATGGCGCCGTATGCCTTGAACCGGAATGCTTGCGAAGCAAACTGAAACTTTCCCGCCTGACAGCCCAATATTTATCGGCTTCGGATTTATTGGTAATAACCCGGGTTTTCAGTTTAAACTTTTCACGGATTTCAATATCCGCCTTGCGAACCGTTTCCAAAATAACCTTGCCGTCATCTCCGCTGAATTCTGCAATCAGCACAAGCTTGGGCAGTCCTCCGGTCAAAACCATCAACATCTCCGGTATAAATTTGAAAAACAGACTTACAAGGTTGCCCTTAAGCTGACCGACCAGCTGAGGCAGGAATTTCATCGCAATCGAAAAACTCCTGTCATCGAACGACTCTAAGCTCGTCGGCTTATATTTCAGGGTAGACACCACTACGTCGCCAAGAGGCTCAAGATCTTTCAAAAACACGACTAAAACAACGGAATTTTTATGGGGCTTAACGAGCTTGATTTTAACCCGGGTAATCATGCCCAGGGTTCCCTGAGAACCCGTAAAAAGCTTGGTGAGATCGAAAGTTTTCCTGTCCCAGACGTTCCACAGATAGTAACCGGCCGAATTCTTAGAGACATCGGGCTTAGACCGCTGAATTACATCATAATTAGCCTCGATAAGATCATATATGGATCTGTAGACCGATCCTTCAAAATCTTGCTGTGATTTTTTAGCTTCCAACTCCCGGACCGTCAACGGTTTGAAAAAATACTCGTTGCCGTCGGACAAAACTACCCTCATCTCCGAAACATATTTCTCGGTTTTTCCATATATTAAAGATTTTTCTCCGCCGGCGTTATTGGCTATTATCCCTCCCATCGCGCACATATTCCTTGAAGCCGGGTATGACGGAAACAGCAAATCTTTCTTGGCGACTTCGGCTTCGAAGTCCCGGTAATACACGCCCGGATCAGTCACGGCGTAATCACTCCCGACTTCGTGGATCTTGTTCATGTAGCGCATAACATCCAAGATTATCGATTCATTGAGCGGACCGCCCGACATATCGCTTCCGGCGCTTCTGGCTGTCAGCGAGAGCGACGGATCTTTATCTTTATTCTCAGAAACCCACCCGACTAATTTCTTAATGTCCTCGGAGTCTTTAGGATAAACAACCGCCTTCGGCCGCACCTCCAAAAGACTGGCATCTCGGCTGTGTTTTTTTAAATCAGAGTCATCCAGGGATAAATCCCCCCGGATTAAATTTTTTATTTCATCGGCAATCATGTACTAGCTTGGACGATATCCGAGGCTATGCTAAGTAACAATTTTTCGGGCACGGCATAGATTTTTACTAAAATCTTGCCTTTTACTCCCTGAGGCGATTCCCGCCAAGTTCCTCGCGTGAACCTTCTCCTTGACCAGTCACGGTCCGTAAATCCCTTAAAATTATTACTTAACGCTCGTGGTTTTCTAATGCTTCAATTTTGTTCAGTCGGCGATTATACCTCTCTTCGTTTCCGAATTTGGCCTCAATAAAAGCTTGGACTATATCCTTGGCCTCTTTCTCGTTGAGGAAATCTGCCGATAGAGAAAGTACATTCATATCCTCATCATGTACGGCCGCCTCAGCCTGCTTCGGATTAGCTGCTGTCCCGGCTCTTACCCCTTTGATTTTGTTAGCTGCTATGGCTATCCCTATACCCGAACCGCAAATTAAAATACCCCTGTTTTTTTGCTCCTTCGACAAGCTCAAGGCGACTGCTTTTCCAACAGCAGCCGCAAAATCGGGAAAATCGTCAGCCGGATCAAAAGTCAAGGCTCCGACGTCTTCATAATCTCTCCCCCACTCCGAAAGCCACTCCTTGATCTTCCCTTTTAAATTGTAGCCTCTATGGTCGGCTCCGATGTATATCACAAAATTTCTAATATCGAATATCTAAGTACTAAACAATATCGAAGCTATAATGACCGAAATTTAAAAAGTTTTGATATTTTCCGCCAGAGACGGATCAGCCTCGAGCTGAGAGTTTTAAATTTGTTTAGGATTTAGAATTTCGTGCTTATGATTTTATTTTATTAAGGTATCCGACGGCCGAAAGCAACGCAGTGCATCCTTGCCCGGCAGAAATAACTATCTGCTTAAACGGAATATTTGTAACATCTCCGGCCGCATACAGCCCGGGAATATTCGTCTCGCCCACGGCATTAACTTCGATTTCGCCGAAACTATTCTTCTTGACTCCGGCCGGCACCACACCGCTGTTGGGAATCATGCCTATATGAATAAATATCCCGTCCACTTTTAACTCATGGCTCGAGCCGTTCTTGTCATATCTCAAACCGGTAACAAACTTATCGCCCCATATCTCTTTGGTATCCGCCTCATAGATAACTTCCGCGTTTGGTTTTGATTTCAAGTTATCCATGAGAACCCTATCACCGCCAAATCCCGGATTTATATTAAGAACGTAGACCTTAGGACATATATCGGCGAGCATGAGAGCGGCTTCAAGAGCCGAATTGCCTCCGCCTATCACGACCGTTATTCTGCCCTTGAATATGGGTCCGTCGCAGGTCGTACAATAGCTTACCCCTTTCAATCTAAACTCTTTTTCTCCCGGAATATTAAGCTCCCGAGAATGGACACCCGTGGCGACGATGACTGTCCTGGCCGTATAATCGCATTTGTAGGCCTGACCTTCGCCATCGGGCATTTTCTCTGAGGCCATCTTGGTCGGACTGTCCTTTTTTGCCTTAACGCAAAAATTACCGTCTTCCATCCTGGATACGCTCTCAACTTCGATCCCGTCTTCCATGTCCGCTTTGTAAAAATCGAGGTGGCTCTTGAATTTTCCGGCAAGAGTAATCCCGTCGGTCATACCGTCGCCCGGCCAGTTTCCTATTTCTCCAGACGTGGAAACCTCTCCGCCGAAGTCTTTGGTGATTATTTTAAATTTAAGACCGCGCCTTGCGGCATAAATACCGGCCGCAGTCGCCGCAGCCGAACCGCCGATGATTATTAGATCAAACATCGCAGAAAACCCGAAATTCGAATATCGAAATACGAAACAAATTCCAAATTCGAACTCTTAAGTTACAAAAGTTTAAAATTTTGGATTTTCGGGCTTTGTTTAGGATTTCGGATTTCGTGCTTCGGATTTTAATTTCACCTCATTTATTATATCATACCTACTATGTCCGCCAAATGGCATATCGTCCTCATTTTAGGAGTAAGCATCCTTACTCATTTTGTCTTCTTCGGACATCCGAACGAGACAGTTTTTGACGAAGTTCACTTCGGTAAATTTATTTCGGGATATTATACGGGAGAATATTATTTCGACATACATCCCCCGCTTGGAAAACTGATGATTGCCGGTTTTGCAAAATTATTCGATTTTAAGCCCGGCTTCAGCTTCGCTAAGATAGGCGAGAAGTTCCCCGATAAAAAATACACGGCCCTGCGCTTTCTTCCTAATCTTGCCGGAACGCTGCTCCCTTTGGTTATATACTTACTGATTCTCGAATTGGGAATACCAAAAATCGCAGCCCTTGCCGGCGGACTTCTGATGACGATAGAAAATGCGATTCTGGTCCAGTCCCAATACATATTAATGGATGCCTTACTCCTTTTGTTCGGCTTCCTATGTATTCTGTCTTACCTCAGGTACCGTAACGGCCGGTCTAAATATTACCTTCTATCCATCGGTGCATTCGGAGGCCTTGCGGCATCAATTAAATGGACTGGGCTGACCTTTTTAGCCCTGCCGATAATCTGGGAGGGGCTGAGAGCTCTGAGATCTTTTTCCTGGCTAAAAATCAAAAAATGGATTGCCAAAACGGCCCTGGTCGGGTTCTTGGCTTTAATCGCCTACTCTTTCTTTTTCTTAATTCATATCTCTATATTGAACAGGTCGGGAACTGGCGATGCCTTTATGTCCCCCGAGTTTCAAAAAACCCTCCAAGGGAATACTCATGAACAAAACCCCAACATATCCGCCCTGTCTTTGCCCAAAAAAATAATTGAGCTTAACGAACAAATGTACAAAGCCAATAAGAGGTTAAGTTCAGGCCATCCTTACTCAAGCGCCTGGTATACTTGGCCGCTCATGCTAAGGCCCATATACTACTGGGTAAATGAGGGGTCCCGTATCTATTTGATCGGCGACCCAGCGATATGGTGGGCTTCGACTGTAGCTGTCTTGTATGCGGTATTGCGTATCTTGTATCTCGTATTAAGACGGGCCGATACAAAATACAAAATACAAAATACACTATACTTTCTATCGGCCGGCTACATTATCAATTTACTGCCTTTTCTCGGAATCAAAAGAGTAATGTTTCTCTACCACTACCTGACGGCCTATATCTTTGCGATCCTTATCTTGGTATGGCTGATAAGCCAAAGTAAAAACAGCAAGGCCATATTCGCCACTCTCCTTGGAGTCAGCGCGGTATTATTTATTTATTTCGCGCCACTTACTTACGGCCTCAACCTTTCACCGAAAGCCTACGAAGACAGGGTCTGGTTTGAAAGTTGGAGATAGGTACCTATTCTGAAAATCTCCTATCAGACCCTGGAGCCCTCGAAAAGCAGATTGATCGACCGGTATCCTTGGCATAAATATAGGAAACAGGCCTACAAAATCTACCTACCACTCAGCACGGCGCTCCACTACTTTGAAGAATCGGCAGCTCACAAAATAAATCGATACCAAAATCCGGCATAAGCCGGATTTTTTAATAGTGAATGGTATGTACTTGAAAATTACACTTCATAATTCATAATTCTTCGCCTTCTGGTAGAGCTCCTCGATCTTGTCCCAATTCAGATTTTCGAAGAATGCCTTAATGTATGCCGCCCGGTCAGAACCGGTATCTATAAAATAAGAGTGCTCGTAAACATCCATGGCAATGATGGGAATAGCTCCCCAGATTCCGCCGTGATTCTGGGCATCACAGTTATATTGCTTGAGTTCTTTTTCATGCATATCCCAACATAGAATCGCCCATCCCCGGGCCGCCATACCGCAAGCCGAAAAATAAGATTGAAATTCCTCCATTGAGCCCCATTTTTTCTCAATTGCCTTCTTGATTTCGCCCCGAGGAACTCCGTCTCCGCCCAATATGCCGAAATAATTTTCATGAAGATAAACACCATTAATAGCAAAAGTCTCTCCCAATTTAAGTCCCCTTAATTCGCTGTATGTCTGGTTACCCTCGGCCTTGCCGCTCCTCCGAAGTTCACCCAGTTTCTCTGAAATTTCGTTAGATTTGCTGACATATCCGGCGTAAAGCTTGCCGTGATGTATTTCAACGGTTTTCTGGGAGATTCCCTTAAGGGAGTCGGGCTTATATTTTAGAGGTTTGAGTTCTCTTTTGGGCATGGGAAAAATTATCAATTCACAATTTCCAATTTACGATAAAATTTCGGTAATCAAATCTCAACAATGGAGATATTGATTTATTGTAACATTTAATGAAAATTGAGAACTGAAAATTGAAAATTAAATCCCCAACAGTTCATTAATCTTCGGGCGATTAAATCCGATTACTATTTCTCCGTCTATATCTATCACCGGGACGCCCATCTGACCAGTTTTAGCAACCATTTCGTCTCTCTTTTTCTCATCGCTGAACACATCATACTCTTGGTACTCTAATCCCTTCGACTTAAAGTACTCTTTAGCCATTTTGCAGTAACCGCAGTAAGGAGTTGTGTAAATTTGTATTTTTGCCATATAAGATATTTTAAATCATTGGCCCGAAAAATAAAACATTGCCAACTGTGGATTGTATGCTAAAATAGAGCATCGTATCTTGATAATCCGAGGAGGGACGCCTTGAGAACAAGAAGCTCTGGCTCACCGGGATTCCTGGTCGTACTTCTATTTTTATTTCTTGTCATTAAATCCTCCCCATCCATATTGGAATCAGAGGAATCAATAAAGTCAGCAGAGTCAGTTGAGCAGAATATAGGCCAGCTGATGATGAATAAGGTTTTGACTCGAATCATGCATGAGGCCAAGAATCGGGCGGCTATCAAAGCCGACAAAACCTATACAGTAAAGAAATACAACACGCATGGGTCCGTTAAATCAGAAAAGTCGGAAACTAAGACGGTTCAGGGCAGGCCCAAGCTTGAGGGTGTCAGCCTCGACATATATCAGATACTCGGATCAAAATACGATTTCTACATTGACCCCCAGGAAAGCGTAGCCACGGTAAACGGGACTGAATGTGCCGTAGTCAAGTTCCGGCCCAAAGCCGGTCTTAGAAAGGGCGGCGTCGCCGATGAATTTATTAACCGGCTCGAAGGAACGGTTTACATAAATATAGAAGAATACTACATGGTAAAGATAGAGGGAAAGGTACCTCAGCCGTTCCAGTTCACCTACAACCTTCTCTATGTAATACCAATCGGGGTAGACGTATACAGGCTGGATTTCTCAGCCGAGTACCAGCTATTCAACGGTATCGTGGTGGAGCGTTATTTCAGGGGATTCGTTGATTACGAAGTAAAAAATAGAGGCGCCGAAGAGCACATACACGCTTTGACTAACTACAGATAAAATCTTTTCCCGCCTATCCGGCGGGATTTTCTTAAATGAATAATTTCAAAATAATAAAAAAGGATAAACATACCCGAGCCCGCCTCGGTATTTTAACTACGCCCCATGGCACGGTCAGGACGCCTTCTTACGTAATGGTCGGAACATACGGCCGGATAAGGTATCTTTCTCCGGCCGATATCAAAAAAACTAAGACCCAGATAATCATCTGCAACACCTATCATCTGTGGGAAAAAGCACTAAAAGCTAAAAGTCTAAAGTCTAAGGCCAAGAATAAACTGAATACATTTTTGATCAAAAGCCTCGGCCTTAATATCCCGACCATGACCGACAGCGGCGGATTTCAGGTCTTCTCTTTAGCGTTCTGGCATGCCAAGGGGGTAAAAAAGATATTCCCGGACAAACCCGACAAGGCGAACAAGATCCAAAGAAAAAATATTAAAGTAACCGAAAAAGGAGTCTATTTTCTCCTGGACGGGCGCAAAAGATTCTTAGGTCCGGAACTTTCAGTTAAAATACAGGATAAACTCGGCGCTGATATAATTTTTGCGTTCGATGAGCTGACTTATCTTCTCGACAACTACACCTACACGAAAAAATCCCTCGAAAGAACTCACCACTGGGCTAAGATATGCCTTCAAAAACACAAAAACAAACATCAGATGCTTTTTGGAATAACCCAGGGCGGGCCGTTCAAAGATCTAAGAATTAAAGGAGCGAAATTCATCGGCTCCCTGCCTTTTGACGGATTCGGCATAGGCGGTTCTTTCGGAAAAGAAGAAATGATCGATGTCCTCAGGTGGACAATCCCCCATCTTCCGGAAGAAAAACCCCGCCATCTTTTAGGCGTCGGGAAGATAGAGGATATTTTCCGGGCAATAGAAAGCGGGGTTGATCTTTTCGATTGCGTAATCCCCACCCGGGAAGCCCGCCACGGAAGGTTATATACCAAAACCGGACACATGGATATCCGCCGGGGCTATTATACTGAAGACAAGAAAATCATCGAAAGAGGCTGCGGTTGCCCGACATGCAAAAAGAAAGTATCCCGGTCGAAAATAAGAGAACTGCTGAAAAGCGATGAACCCGTTCGACAAGCTCAGGGTCAACGCTATGCGTTGATGCACAACATGTGGTTTTTCAATAACTTAGTGGAAGAAATAAGAAATTCGATCGCCCAAGGTAGATTCGGGGCATTCAAAAATAAGACCTTGACAAATTTCAATAAATAGACTATCCTACACCTGCGTATTAGAACGCAGGAGAAGAAGATGAAGAAGCGGATCAGCATCCTTGTTGTTATTGTTGCAATCGCAGCCTTCTTTGTAAGCTTTCCACCTGGACCCTATCTTACTAACTGGTCAAGTCCTATCGCTTCCACGCTCGAGCCGATATTCGGATTCGAAGTCGAAGCAAGGGCCGAGACGGCCGAGACGGCCCAGACACCCCCAAGACTGCAAATGCAGACTATCGGTCGGTGGGATTACGACGGTACGCCTAATATTCGTAACCCCTTTTACCGAGTAGCCGTAATCTGTGATACGGCCAATGGTAGCCTTATCTATACTTCCGGGTATGATGGCGGTATGGCTGTTCTTCCCAACGGTTGCGCTAAGACACAGCGCTGAAAACTCTAAGCCCCGACATTCGTCGGGGCATTTTTATTATTCTGTACCTACTCACTACTAACTACTTTCTACTTACTAGTTCTGCGGTGGCACCATCGGAACATTTTTCTCATCATGGCCGGTAGCATCCATCTTCTTTGAAAAGACATACAGATAAAGTATTTCTAAAATGCCCAGAGTATTCACCACCAACAAGGCAAGAAACCACCACTTGTGATCGTGCTTGGCCGCATACCAAAGAGCGCGATATTTCCAATAAATAGTCCAGGCCAGCAACAGAAGCATGAGGGGAAAAACGAAAAGCCCGCCTACCCAGCCCATACCGGCCCACCCCGACGGACCTCCCCAATTCATCATATTATAGTTATCGTAACCGCCAAAAAAATTATACATTTTTTCTCATTTCCTTGAGTTTTACGATATCTTGAGAAACCTTGTCATGTTTGGTCTCAAGAATAAAGTCCAATTCAGGAAAAGACTTAGCTAAATTTTTGAACCCTTCAATCCCTATTTTACCATCACCGATATGGTCGTGTCTATCCTTCCTTTCTCCGAGACCGACCTTAGAGTCGTTGGCGTGGACAAGCTTTATTTTATCAAGTCCAATCGTTTTTTTGATTTTTGCCAGCGTTGAAGCAAGCCCGTCTTTAGTTTTTATGTCATACCCTGAGGCAAACATGTGAGCCGAATCAAGGCATACCCCGACTTTATGATATATCATAAAGTCGGGCGTCTTAACATGCTCCAAAATCCGATGAAGCTCTTCGAAAGTGTCGCCGATTATGTTGCCCGATCCAGCCGAGATCTCAAGCAAAAACTCAGTACTTCCTTTATAGCCATTCACCGCCTCTTTTACGCCTATGGCAACCATTTTTAACGCTTTATTTCTTTCAAAATCCTTTGCGCTCCCGAGGTGGGTCATCAAATATTTGGCCCCGATCAAACTTCCCCTTTCAAGCTCCTCGCGAACTACTTTGATTGAAGCCTTTCGAATTGCCTCGTTAGCCGAGGCAAAGTTTATGTAATACGGAGCATGGATATAACACTCGGCCTGGTTCCATTTTATCATTTCCTCTTTGAACTTTTTAACAACATCCCCGTCAATTTTCGGTGCCGGCCCGCCCTGAGGCGACCGAGTAAAAACCTGAAAGACCTCGCACCCTAAATCCGCCGCTCGCTGGGGAGCATTGGCCATGCCTCCTGCTATAGACACATGACAACCGATACGCATAAAAATATCTAAACTCTAAATCCCGATCTCTAAACAATATCAAAAACGGTTGAAAAAATATCAATCTATAATTCCCTCGCTCTTTAATTCTTCGAGAATATCCGCCGGGATAGGAATTGCTTTCCCTATCGGACTGACTCCAGGATACCGCCAAGCACTAATCACAATGAATTGAGAATTTTGAATTTTGAATTTTGAATCAGAACCTTCAACTTTTAACTTTGGGCTTTTGGCTCGCGCCTTCGGCGCGGCGTACATGACCCAAACTTCTGAAGGTTTCTTGGGATTCGTCCCTGCGGACATTACGGCAATTGTATTCTCCGCCACTCCCTCTTCGACTCTCTTCGGATTACGGATAGTTCTCTTTACCCTGTCCGGCGAAAGGCCGTAAAAAACCATCTTTCGGATGGCATGCTGAGTCCACCAATATTTGGAGTCGTTCTTGGGAATCTTAAAGCTCACGGTTAAGAATTATATACGGATATAAGAAAAATAGAAGCGGAGATTGATGCCGAGACTATGCACCAAGTGCACCAATTTTTCAAGGCAAAAGCTTGAACGAAGGTAAGATAGATAGAGAACATAAACGCCAAAAAACTGATTGAATGAATTAAAAATAAATTTACCGAAGTGGCCGTTTCCGGCACAACCATGAAAACGCCGTAGCTTAAGGCGGTCAGACCGTAATAAAACATGCCCAGGACCTCCACCGGTACGCCTAAAAACTTAGAATAATCGCTGTGAATAACCGTATCGCAGTTGGCTTTCAGCGGACAAACCAGAACTTCTTTGACGTTCTTCTTATGATGGCGGATATAATTGGCAATCAAAAATCCGCTGAAAGACAGAAAAATCAGGATCGTATAGGCGGCTGATTGGGACACACGGAATATCAACATCCGATTGCCTCTATGTTTCGTCAAGACCATAGAGAAAATGGCGGTCGACGAGATTATATTGCACATTCAATCTCAGTAATACTTACCGGCTAAAAAATATTCGGATGTTGTATTACTGGGACATGGGGTTATTATACTATAAATATAACCAGCTGTGCTAAATTAAAACCCCCGCTTGAGGAGGTTCACTTTTTTAAGTTCCGGATAAGGTAACTATCTTCAGAATAACCCTGAGATCGCCTGCGAGCCAAAACCCTGTCTTTACCTACGATCTTAGCGGCAAAACTATCCGCCTCGGCCTGCGCCTCTTCAAGTTTCTTATCTGAAGATCGGCTGAAGTGCATATGCTGTATATGGCCCAGCTCATGAGCGATAACAATATCGAAATCAGCACTACGCGCCACCGTACTACTGATAAAAACCGTGTTCGGGTAAAATGAACTAACGAACCCATTGGCTGACCGAATAAAAAGACCGTAGTTTACATAGAAATCCACCTCTCCCCGAGTAAAATTTGGATTCTTGGTCATTTGATAGGCAACTTGGTATTTTTCAGCATCAAAATTCCTAAGGTTGACTGAGAATACCTTGGGATTGGCTAAATCTACCAAGAAAAGGATGCAAAATATCATCAATCCAAGTCCGAACCACCAAGACGGTCTTTTTCGCTCGAACAAGTTCGATCTTCTTTTGTTTCAAGTTTCTGGCAATAACTATACCTGATTCTGTTGCTTTATCAATACCCCCTCGACGATGACCAATCAAAAATCCCCTTACGGGGATTTTTGATTGGGAGGTTTAGTACTCGTCTCTTCGGCCTCCGCCGAATCCGCCTCGGCCTCCGCCGAATCCGCCTCGGCCTCCGCCGCCACCGCCGCCGCCAAAGCTCCTTCTTGGAGGCCTGTCGGTCATCGGTCGGGCTTCATTGACTACCAACGGACGTCCATCGAGCTCTTTACCATTCAATTGCTCGACAGCCTTGTCCGCATCGGCGTCATTTTCCATCTCGACGAAACCAAATCCTCGAGATCGGCCGGTCATTTTGTCCATGATCACCGAAGCTGAACTGACTGCTCCTGCTTGAGAGAAAAATTCTTTCAAGGAATCATCGGTAGTATTATAGGACAAATTACCTATATATAATTTCTTTGCCACTTAAAAAATGAATTATGAATTGTGGCCAAACATTACGGCCTAAGCCATGATGCATAAACCTTATTTCATGATTCAATGTATTTTAGTAGGAACGACCTCTCCCCGGCTCCTGCTAAAATACTCGAGAAATCGACTAACTTAGAGAAAGCCACGAGAACACCTACGATAGGCATATATTAGCACGCCCTAAGCTATAATGCAATACCCAGCCCGAAAGCCGCCGATTGTGGATAAACTGGCTTCGCGGCATTTTCTTAGTGCTATAATTACAGTAATGTCAGAGAATGCCCCAACGAAGGTCTTAGTAAAAGACATAATGTCCAGGAATCCGATTACCGCTTCACCGGAAATGTCTTTGCTTGATGTTGCCAAAGTAATCTCCGAACACAATTTTAACGGCCTGCCTGTTGTCGATTCGGAAAACCGTGTTATCGGAATAATAACCGAGTACGATCTGATCAATAAGGCCTCCGAAGCCACGATTGAGACTCTGCGCAATGTTCTCAGGGATATCTCCTCATCGAAAAACCGGAATTACATGTTAGACAAAAAGCCCCAGGAAATATACCCGCTAAAAGTTTCTGACGTCATGACCAGCAAGCCGGTAACCGTCTCGCCCGAAATGCCCTTTGAAGATCTGGTTGATTTGTTCCGTAAAAATCAAAAGATAAATCCCATTCCGGTAGTGGACCGAGATAACAAGCTGATCGGCGTCGTAAGCCGCTATGACATTTTGAGACCCCTTGGAATTTACAGGTTCCCCGGAGCTATAGATAACACCGCAAAAAACTAAATTACCCTTCGGGTGTGGATAAAATAATTAGCATTAATCGCAGATTATCAATATAATAACATCATACTATGACGGAAAACGACCCCAAAAATATATCAAAAATCTCTATCAACGAGCTGATGACGCGAGAGGTTATTACTGTCAATCCGGAAACCTCCCTTCTTGACGTAGCCAAAGTCATCGCCGAGCATAACTTTGACGGAGTACCGGTCGTAGATAAAGACGGCAAGCTTGTCGGATTAGTAACCGAGTACGATCTGATCAATAAAACCTCCGCCGTTCATTTGCCTACCCTTCAGGTTGTTCTAAAGAACATCCCCCTTTTCAAGCAAGACCAAGGCCATTTCCAAGAAGAAATACTCTCTCTGAAAGTGAAAGATATTATGAATAAAGAACCGCTCACCCTGCCGAACAGCTCTACCTTTGAAGACGTGATCAGGTTATTTAAGGAACACCACAGGGTAAATCCCATTCCTGTCGTTGATAAAGACAACAGAGTGGTCGGAGTTATAAGCAGATTCGACATCCTCCGTCCGTTTCATGTCCTCCAGGGAGTCCTGAAATACTTTTAGTTTTCTACTAAATCCCGATGACCGTAAAGAAAATATCGCTTATTGCCGCGGCAATCGTGCTGCTTTTTTTTGTGTTGAAAAGTTCTGACACCGACCAAGCAAACGAACAAAAAATAACCATTGGCAGGGCCGGGCTTCGAGTAGAAACAGCTGATACTGCTTCCGAACGACAAAAAGGATTGTCGGGCAGAAATAGTCTCGGGGACGAATGGGGCATGCTCTTTATTTTCCCCTATCCGCAGACTCCCGGCTTCTGGATGAAAGACATGAAATTCCCCTTAGACATAATCTGGATCGGACCAGATAAATCAGTCATGGACATCGCCCGGAACATTAGTTCCGAAACATTTCCGGCGATTTTCCGGCCGCCCGGACCGGTTCTTTATGTTTTAGAAGTCAATGCCGGCTGGGCCGCTAAAAATAACATATCTCCCGGCGATAAGATGGAATTATAGGTACTCGCGGCCTACGGCTGCGGCACTTCAAGCTCAATGCGCAAGCTGCTCTCTGTTTCGACCGAGTTCCGGGTTTTGCCATCGCCAGCATCTCTATCATCTTTGATTTCAACACCGCCCCTTATCTCAAATTCAGAATTATTCCCGCCCGAATTCTGAGCGCCTTCTCTCATGCGCGCGCCTGCATTTGTATTTACCATGTCATCCGCCCGCACTCTTACCCTCTCTCGAATAAGTTTTAACTTTGACTCTTTTTGAGATAGCTTATCTAAAATCTTTTCGTGAGCCTTAAGTGAAGCCTCAAAGTTAGAACCTACATCAACCGCAGCCTTAAAATCCTGTTTGGCTTCGAATTTATTTATCCTATCTTTGACTTTGGCGGCATGCCTTTCAAACTTCTCCTCTATGGCCGCGCTGACATTGACATCAAGGTTACCCTGGGCCGCAAGAGTTTCCGCCTCCTCTAACCGCCTCTCGGCCCTCTTAACCTCCCAATGAGCGCTGGACTCGGCCGAAAAAGCCGCCCAAGCCCCGACCTCTTCATTCACCCCCAATTTGACCGGGTAAAGGAGGTCGCCGGGGAGGGATCCTTCAGCCGCGTAAGAAACTCCCCCGCTGATCAGTACGGCTGCGATCAACATAATAGGAGCCGGATGAGTCATGGATTTAGTAAACATGGTGCTAAACCGGCGCCAAGCATGCTGGGTTTTATTGAAGTCGCCTCCGGAAAAATTACCGGATAAAGAAGACAGTTTTTGGCGAATCAAAAGCTTCTCTTCTTTTCTGAGGTAAACTCGCGAAGCCTCTTCTTTTATTTTTCGTAATAAATCACCCATCGCGGTTATCTATAATTTCTTTTAACTGCTTTAAGCCCCTGTGGATTCTGACCGAAACATTGTTTTCGCTTTCGTTTGTCATCTCGGCTATTTCTTGTACCGAGAAGTCGTCAACATAGCGCATCGTAACGGCCTCGCGATATTTTGGCTCCAGCCGAGGCAAGACTCCTGCTATAAATCTGCTGTCCAGCTCGCTGACAAGCTTGGGCATATAATCAAATCCCGGATCAAAACCTTTTTCGGCAAGGAGCTCTATCGAAACAGCCGTTTTCTTCCTTGACTCATCGATTATCAAATTATTGGCTATCTTATAGACAAGAGCCTTGACGTTCTTGACATCTTCTCCTCTATGAATGTACTTCCACAGTCTTATAAACGAATCCTGTACGAGGTCTTTGGCTTTTTCCCGGTCAAGCACCATAAAGTAGCAATGTCGGAATATCGCATCGGCAAAATCATCATATGCCGTTAAAAACTCTTTGTTTTTATCCACCTGATATTGATTAGACGACGTAAGACTTCCAGTCTTACAAATTACATAATCACCCTACTATACGCTAAAATTCGAAAAATCAAAGCGCTCCGGTGATCGGAGCGCTCGGGTTTTTCTAATAAATCCGGCTATTTTTGAATGAGTATCTGGCCGACATTCTGAGCCGAACCGCAGTCAATCAGTACATTCAAAGGCAGATTCTTGCTCGACATAGTAACTATAGTGAAGCCGTAACCGCTCAGGTGGTAACCAAAGTTGTTCAACGACACCCAGCGGGCGTCGCCCGACCTGTTATCAAGCATGATTTGGGTACCGTTTTTAACCGTAAAATTATTCGGGATAGCCTGGCACATGGCGTCAAACTGGACCCTTCTTCCCTCAAATTGCTTTACGGCCTGATCGTAAGTTAATTTCCCGGAAGAGCCCGTTGCCCCGCTTTTGGGCAAAGGCGTTGACGTGAATACCGCGTCAGTAGCTGAATCATCCACTAAGTACGGAGCGATCGGCTTGTTTGCTGCAACCGCCCAAATAACGATAACTATAAAAGCCGCCACAATGAATATGATTAGGTTTAAATTTCTGCCGTACAGCACTTGGATTAATATTAAAATCAATAAGCCGGTGTAAGTATTAAAAATCCTTACGCCCGCTAAGAAATTTTAAATTATCTGTACTGTCATTATAATACTTATTCGGACTTGCCGCCAATGACATCAGCCGCAGTAAGTCTTGTCAGTAAAATCCTACATGCTAACATTAGGCGATCTCGGCACATTGAAAACGAGCCTACCATGGACCAAGAGCCAAGCACCAAAGAAAAATGGCGACTAATCTTTAAAATTTGGGTCATCAATACCTTATGCGGCCCGCTACTATTTATTTTTGGATTTCTATTCCTCGACGGAAATTTTAAGCACCTGCAGGAATATGCTAAAACCCACTACCACTACTTTCTCCCGCTCAACAGATTTTTCGAAGCTTTCAATCGCGTAAGCATCAGCGATCCTCTCCAAGAAGAATTCTACTTCAGATGGCCGATATGGATTATCGCCGTACTCATCTATAAGGTGGGGAGAAAAATAGAGTACTGTAATCTGCAATTTTTCCTAACCTGGATACCTGCCATAGTATTGAATACGATCTGGGTATCTTCGCATCTCACTTCAGGAAAATCTTATTACTTTATTTTTCCGGCATTATTTTTTACGGGATTAACCTGGACATGGCTTACTATTAAAACCCGCCAACCGTGGCCCAGTATCGTAGCCCACGGCCTGGCTAATACGACCATATACATCTTGGCTCAATTGCTGAAAATTATCGGATTAATTTAAAACCCCGCCTTATTGCGGGGTCTTTTGATCTTCTGGCTGTTTGACCTCGAAATCAAAGGCAGCCACGGTCTGACGAGCCATGAAAAATAACATAACGATAACGGGCTGGGAAAGAAAAGCAATCAATGATACAACCCTCTCGCTCATAAATAATCGGATAAAGTCAATGAAAATCCTTCCCCCGTCCAAAGGAAACAAAGGGAAACTGTTAAAGGCTCCGAGCATTAAGCTGAGCAACAAGAAACTCCTTACTGCAAACACCGAAATTCTACCCTCATTTCGCCCTTTGTCAAAGAATCCTCCGGTAAAGATAGTCAGGCCGTTGTCGCTCAGTTTTACCCGGCCGAACGTCAGAAGATTCAGCCCGTAATTCACAGCCGAAACAGTAATACTGAAGGGCAGGATTAGAATATCCGCCAATAAGCCGTTCCGATAGTAACCCCTAAACCGTCCTAACACTTGCAAAAACAGAACTACAACCATGAGGCTAAGGAAGTTATTCCGCACTCCCGCAGAATGAATTAAAAAACGATCGTAAAGGGAGCTCTCATCGATTTTCTTTTGCCCCTTCTCGGACGGAGCAACGTAGGCCATGATTGGTATAGCTCTGACACTTACCGCAACATCGCTAAGTTTCTTCTGATAAAGAACCGGACCTATCCCCAATGAGAATTCGGCCACCTCTATATTGCGCTTGCGCATCTCCGTAAAATGGCCGTACTCGTGAGTCACGAAGGCCATTTCTAAAACAACCACAAACGCCAAGGCCTTGAGAAGCTTCAATTCAAATCCTCCTGATTGTTAAAGAGATGAATAGTTTATACCAAGCTTCAGAGATTGAGTCAAGGTGACTGCAATGTTTCAACGCCAAAAGTCGAAGAACCAGATTATTCTACGGCCTCAACGGTGTAAATGTTACGGGGATTCCAAAGCATAAAACCTCTAAAATTTTCCTCCAAAGCATCCTGAGTTGCTCTGACCTGAGCGCGAACCATCTCGGCGCTGTAATCAGCTCCGAGATCAAAATCCTGAAGCCAAGGACGAAACTCCGCTTTATTGCCGGGATTTTTTTCTTTATACGCCCTCAACCTTTCCATTCCGCCCTTCATCGAAGCGTAAACAATTTCATACGGATGGACAGCCGGGTTCTCAAGCCCCAAATATGTCGGAGGATAATGGGACGGATAAACCATCGGCGCTATATAGTCAAAACTGGCAAAAGCCTCTTCGAGAATCTGGCCGATGCCTAAATCATCAGAATGAGTTGTGGTAAAACCGAAAAGATCGGCCGACAACCTTAAGTCAGGCAAGCCTTCCCGCAGCCTCCCGAAAAACGCACCGATAACCCGGCTTTTCGAAATTTTTCGATCCCAAAACGGATAAGCCATGGCATCTAAATCGCCGTCGCTTGGAAACCTTATATAGTCAAAATTGATTTCGTCAAATCCTTTTTTAGCCGCATCTTCGGCGATGGCGATATTGTAGTACCAAGCGTCGGATGCCGCCGGATCAATCCAGGATAACCCCTTATAATCCCGCCAAACGCCTCCGTAGATATTTTTAATGGCCAAATCCGGCCTTGCCTTAGCCAAAACAGGGTCCTGAAAAACTACTATTCGGGCAATAGCATACAGTCCCTCCGCATGAAGACGCCCGATTAAAGAGCGGATATCTTTTATCGCAACCCGTTCCGCACCATATTTATCAAGCACGGCCAAGTCGGTATCGTAGGCTATATAGCCCGAAGAGTCCTTGATATCTACCACTACGGCATTAATCTGCGTTTTCCTGGCAAGATCCAGCAAGTAATTAATTTTCTTTTCATCGCCACCGGAGGCGGAAGTAAAATAAATTCCCCTGATTACTGCGGGAGGATTGGATAGAGGTTTCTGCAGATTTTCTGAATCGCCTTTCTGGGCGGATTCGGGCGGGCTATTAACGTCCAGGGGCATTAAAAAAACAACAAAAAATATTCCTAAAATACCTGCGATTACGGTTAAAATTCCGAGAAACCCATATCTTTGAAGTAGATCCACGGCTATAATTTTATTGAGGGTCGCTAAAGACCTTTTATTTTCCAAACTTTCGAGCGCTGATCATATATTATATCCAAATCGGATATTTCTAAACTGTCGGCCATTTCCCTCAGCGCATTATTCTCTTTTAGAATGGCAAGAGTTTCGGTCCATTTATCCCAGGACGAGTTTTTATCGGGAACAAAATATTTTGCCGCCAAAGCCGGATCATCGGCCCGGAGAGCGGCAATAAACAGATTAAACGTTTCTTCCGGAGTACTGCCGCCGTAAGTATCGATGGCCGCAGCTTCTTGATACTCATTCGCGGCTTCTTCGCCGCTATAATCGTACTCGTTCGGATAATAGTTAACGGCTAAGTAAAAAAAACCTGCCGATACAATAATCAGAACCGAACCGACCCAAAAAAATAATGCGTGCTTGCTCATAGCCACTTGCTCTTTCTGAAAATAACCAAAAGGAGGATCGCCACCACAATCATAAAGCCCACTATGATCCAGAAATCCCAGGGTCCGTCGCGAAAGGGCATTTGTTTATGGTTCATGCCCCAGAGAGAAGCGATCAGATTAAGGGGCATGATAACCGCCGAAAATATAGTAAGAATCCGAATAATGCTTGAAATATTCGAAGAAACAAGAGATTCGTTAGTCTGATGAAGATCGTTGATAATTTCTTTCTGGTTTTCGATTATGCTCCGAATCCTTTCCTCGGTTACCAAAATATCGGTAATATAGGGAGCTATGGTCTTACCGTAGAATTTCTCGGCCTTTTCAGCGAATGTTTCCAGTACGGTTGCCTGGGGTCGAAGCGGTCTTAAAAAGTCCAGAATATCTCTTCGGGCATGAGATATTTCTTCCACCATTCGAGAATCTCTTTTTGCAAACATCCTGTCCTCGATACTGGTAATCTCCTGTTCCATGAAGTCGAGGTGGCTGATCAATTTATTGAAAAGGTTGTCTATGACATAGTGAAGGATAAATCCGGTCTGCTGTCCGATTCCTCTCTTTTGAATCTTCTCGGCTTGGAATGCGGAGAATATTTCTTCGATATTATCAAATTCAGTGTAAGTAACCGTAACAAGGACGTCTTTAGTGATCAAAAAATCGACCTCGGCGATTTCGTTAGATTGCCAGCCTCGGTATATAATCGGAAAGTGGAGAATCAAAAATAGATGATTCTCGAAGTCATCTATCAAAGGGTGCAGAGTCGGGGCAACTATAGATTCGGTAACGAAAGGGTCAAATGGAAAAACTGATCTTATAAAATTCACGTCTTCTTCGGTGGGCTTGGAAACATGAATCCATCTGACGCCGTTTACTGGATTTTCTTTTCGCATATTTATCGTTGTTATAATTTTATTATAACATGATAGAATAAGTTAAACCATGATAGATAAAATAAAAAAATATCTAATGGGTTCGGTATTCAGAAAAGGAGCGTCAATCCTTACCTTTTTGACCTTGGGAAGTTACGTCCTCGGATTAGGACGAGATATACTTTTTGCCAGATTTTTCGGAGCATCGAGAAGTCTCGACATATACAATGCCGCCTTCATAATACCCGACCTCCTGCTCAACATCTTTGTCGCCGGCGCGTTATCGGCGGCGTTCGTTCCGGTTTTTTCCCATCTCCTTGCAAAAAACGAGAAAGAAGAGGCCGAAAAGACCGCAACCACCATGTTATTTTCGGCTCCAATCATGATGTTGGTCCTATCTGTTCCGGCTTTTATTTTCATGCCCTATCTTTCATCCTTAGTCGCCCCTGGATTTTCCGGTCAGGAAAAAAGCCTCCTCGTCCTGATGAGCCGCTTGATGCTCCTTTCGCCTATCATATTCGCCGCCTCGAATACTTTAGGCAACATCCTCGTCTCTTACGAAAAATTCTTTGCTTATGGCTTATCGCCTATATTTTATAATTTAGGAATTATCGCCGGAATTCCCCTGACCTATAAATTCGGCCTGCTCGGATTAGTAATCGGGACCTTGGGCGGTGCCATGCTGCACTTACTCGTCAGAATCGTCGGAACGGCAGAAAGCCAACTACGCCTCCGTTTCCCGATAGACATAAGAAGCCCTAACTTTAAAAGGGTATTGAAACTTATGATCCCCCGCATGGCCGGCCAACCGATTGAACAGATAACATTTTTTATATTTACCAATATGGCCTCGGTTTTAGCGGCCGGATCAATCGCCATCCTGAGCTTCGCCAGAAATTTCGAGAGTGTTCCAGTAAGTATTTTTGGGGTATCATTTGCAACGGCCATATTCCCCTCTCTTTCACGCAAGGCCGCCCTCGGAGATACTAAGGGATTCCTTTACCATCTGAAAGAAGCCGTAAAACCCCTGCTGATTGTCAGCGTGGCTTCAAGTTTGTTCTTTATTTTCTTCGGAGAATTTTTTATCCGTATTTTTTTCGGCGGACAAAGATTCACCGAAGCGGATGTTCTGAGGACTGGGAAGCTTCTTGCATTCTTCGCCTTAGCCATCCCGGCTGAAAGCTTTATTCATCTTTTAGTTCGGGCTTTTTACGCCCTTAAAGACACCCTTACCCCTATTCTGATCAGCGTACCCGGACTCGTACTGATAGCGATTTTGGCTAAAGTCCTGATCCCTACATTTTCGCTAAACGCCATGGGTCTATCATATTTTATTGCTTCGACGATTGAGGCTCTGGTACTATTCTTTATTCTGAGGATTAAACTCTCAAAGCTATAAAATTATAGAAACAAAAGGCCCCTTTAACGGGGCTGACTTACCAGCTATCATAGTCAGTAAGATCGACTTCCTCTCCGCAAGCACACTTTGCCGATACGACAGTGCCTATACCAGTAGGGGTAAACAGGTATTTAAGGCGGCCACGGATAGCACCCCACTCCTGCTTGTTCGGATGATTTTTCTTATCATGCTCCTGAAGCCATTGACTTAATTTAGCCAGCTGAGCTTCATCAACAGTAAAAGTTAGTCCATTATTAATGGCAGTCTTTCCGGATTCTGCTTTCCTGAACTGTGCCACGAAAATCTCTTTTTCAATAAGACTTTATTAAATTATACTCTTTTAAATAAAGAAGTCAATGGCAACGAAGGCTGTTCGAAAACCATAGCCTCCTTCTTGATATAATGTAGGTATGAGAAGAACAGCCATAAAACCAGCAAGAATTCACGAATTGGCTAAGG
>MGJK01000003.1 GCA_001794215.1 Candidatus Yanofskybacteria bacterium RIFCSPHIGHO2_01_FULL_44_24 | reverse complement strand
AAATGGGGGGAAATCAGTGGGACGCGCTTCGCGCGTCCCACCTTCTGGCTTTGAAAAAGCCGTTGAGTTCTGTTTTGGTGCCGCGGGTCAGAATCGAACTGACGGCCACATCCTCTTCAGGGATATGCTCTACCACTGAGCTACCGCGGCATTCTCCAATAATCCTGCTATATACTAACACTAAATCGGCTTTTTTTCAATATAAACGCTACCTAAATCTATGTTATCCACATCGATATCCACAAAAACCGAACCCCTTTGTTATACTAAATCTATATACTCTATTAGGGGTACGGAGGGTATATCCACAATTGTCAACACATGCGAAAAGACAAGGAATTAGCCATACAGCTAAGACTATCCGGGAGAAGCTATAAGTCTATCCACCAAGAGCTGGACATACCAATAGCAACTCTATCCGGATGGTTTAAGAATCAGCCCTGGTCTCGAGAAATAAAAAACCGCCTATCAAGTCAGGTGTCTTTAGCCAACCCAAAAACCTTGGAGATTATGGCTCATGCCAACCGTGAGCGCTGGAAACTTAAGCACGAAGAATATAGAACCGCTGCGATAAAAGAGTTCGGCAGGTTAAAAGAAGATCCGCTTTTTTGGGCCGGCTTAATGCTCTATTGGGCCGAAGGAGAAAAACAGTCAAAATCCAGCCAGGTAAGGCTTGGAAATAGTGATCCGGAAATGATCAAGATATTTTACCTGTTTTTATCTAAATCCCTTAAAATAAGCCCTGATAAGATTTCGGCATGCCTGCTTCTTTACCCCGACCTCATTGATTCTGTTCAGAAAAATTATTGGAGTAAAACCACAGGAATTCCTTTAGAAAAATTTAAGAAATCTATTTACATAAAAGGCCGGCATACTCGCAAAAGACTTTCATTCGGAGTATGCACCGTCTTCGTAAGCAGTAGAGCTCTAAAGGAGCGGATATTGAGATGGATAACCCTCTGCCAAAATCACTTAGAAGCTTACGCCTTAAACATTGAAAATGCCGCTTGAATCGGATATACTAACCATAAAATAAGCGGGTGTATCACAGTGGTAGTGAACCGGCTTGCCAAGCCGGGTACGAGGGTTCGATCCCCTTCACCCGCTCAAAGTCCTATCATTTTTTGAGCAAGGCTCGTTTACGAAAATGAGCGGCCCGCTCCCGAGTCAAACTCGGTTCGCAAGAACAGAGTTTACGACAATCAAATGCTATCCCTGAACATCTTCTCAAAAATGAAGAGATCGATAAGAACCAAGGTTCTCACCCAGGAACCCGGTCTTTATATTTCGATCCTTTTCCCCATTACCGTGGCCTTTCTGCTTACCTTCGTAGGAGCAAGGGTTTTCAGCCGCACCCTCCCGGATTTCTATATTCTCTGGGCCGGAATTCATGTCCATCATTTTGTTTACGGTTTTCTTGTTGTCATGGTATCGGGATATCTTGCGCTCGTATTTAACGGGCCGAGAGCAAAATATTGGATTGCGCTACTCCATGGCTTAGGATTGGGACTTGCTTTCGACGAATTCGGGATGTGGATCAATCTGACCGAAGATGACCCCGCTAGATTGAGCTATAATGGATTGGTAATGGTTTTGGCAATAGTAGGTATAATAATTTCAGCTAAAAAGGGGGTGAAGATGGCATCGAACCACTGGCCTTTCAGGCATGATCGACTCCCTTGACTTTTCGGTCCAAATCTGCTAACATTGTAAGGTAGCCTGAGATATTGGGCTATGGCGAAGAAATGGCTTTGTAAGCCGTTTTTTGTTGCCCTCACACCTATCAAATACATGTTTCTTAACAGTTGCCATGATTATTATTCTGACCGACCTAACCTATGGTCTGGGTAGATAATACTGTCCATGGAAACAAGAGCGGCAAGTACTTGATAGGTGTGAGGGTGTTGCCTAAAAGACCTATATTCAACCTACTTTGAGTCGGGGGCGGCGCAACTTCATAAAGCGAGCCCCGAGAACAGATAATACCGGCTCATGAGGCTAAAAAATGGTTAAAATTACACAATTAATATCGATAGGAGCTGTGGTTCTTTTGTGTCAGCTAATCCCCCAAGCCCCAGCTCAGGCCGGTTTCTTTAGCTGGGCATCAAACCCAAATGACGGAGGCGGACTGCTTAACGGCTTATTAGATCTTGGGGAATTTTCGATGAACGGTATCTATAACTCTGACCAGCTTCTTGTTTTAGGTGATATTGTAGCCGACAAAAAAGAACCCGCTCCGGAATTAAAGGTTGTAAAAACCCACACGGTTAGGGCAACGGGGTACTCTTCGACTCCAGATCAAACCGACAGCACGCCCTTCATAACCGCTTCCGGAGCATATGTCCGCGACGGTATCATCGCGGCAAATTTTTATGTCAACGGCCGCCGAGTTCCTTTTGGCACATTGGTTAGGATACCGGAAATTTACGGTGATAAGGTATTCGTCGTTGAAGACAGAATGAATGCCCGGTATACGAATAATATCGACATCTGGTTCCCCGAAAGAAACTTAGCCAAGACTTTCGGAAGTAAAAGAGTTGTCATAGAAATAGTTCAGGAATCCTAATCTAAAAACCCCGGAAGGGGTTTTTAGATTAATTGCCGTTAGTTTGAATGCCAAATACTAAAAGAGCTGACGATCTATATGAAAACTATTCTTAATCGGTCTTTCTAAGTCTTGGCGGATTAAACACCCGACCTAAAAGATATTGTCGCTCTCCAACCGATAACCCTGCATTATCTGCAATATCCTTAACTATTTCTCTCACTGCCGACTGATCTGACCCAAGCTTCTCGCCTGACTTAAGTAGAGCAGCTTTCTCTCCCCATGACCCACTCATTCTGCGAATGCCTGATGTTTCTTGGTCAAATAACTTAGCCAACCCTTCAAGTTCCTCGGCAATTCTCTCTATGATATTCCTATAATAGTCCGGGTCCTCAATTAATCGATTTTTGGGTAGTACTTCTTTCATACTTAAAGCTGTGCGCCCGGAAGGACTCGAACCTTCAATCTTCTCGTTAAGAGCGAGCTGCTTCACCAATTAAGCTACGGGCGCGTATAATAACTTTAAATGTAAATATCAAAATTGAAAATTATTTTTATTTTTTAGACTTCGATCTATTCTTGCGCCCCCACCAGGAATCGAACCCAGATCTCCACCTTCGAAGGGTGTCGCTCTATCCGTTGAGCTATGGGGGCATTACTGGCGGATATTTTATCACAAAATCCTATTTTTTCAATAAAGACTTGTATACGGAGATAAGCTTTTTGGCCATATTCTCCTTAGAGAAAGCAGCGGCTTGCTTAATAGCTGCTGATGAGAATTTTCTGTATAATTCTTTATCGCCAAGCAACTGATTAACCTTTTGGGCAAAAATCTTTTCTGATTGCTTATTTACCATAAAGCTATTTTTACCATCAGCTATCATGTCAGAAAATGCATCGTCTTTTAACGCCACCACCGGTAAACCACAGGCCATTGCCTCGATAATTACGATGCCCTGAGTATCCGTATAAGAAGCAAAGACAAACAAGTCGGCTGCGTTATAATAGTCCTTAATTTCGTCGTGAGAAATTCTGCCGGTGAATATTACCTTTTTATCCAGCCCCGAATCTTTGACTATCTTCTTGAGGCTTTCAAAGAAAGGACCCTCGCCTACCATCATTAAAAATATTCCTTCTCTATCTTTAGAAATCTCGCCAAAAGCCCTGATTATAAATTCAACATTCTTCTCCTGACCTATCCTACCGACGCATATCAAAACCTTGGCTTGAGGAGATATGCCCAACTTCCTCCTTACCAAAAAACCGGCAGCCGGAGATTTTTTAAAAAGATTAAGGTCAATACCTGTCTGAAGGACATAAATCGGGATTTTTTTATTTACACCGTATCCACGCAAGTACCTTTTGATTTTAAGAGATGGGGCAATAATGCCGTTTGAAAGATTAGAGAACCATCGAGTGTAAACCTTCATTAATCGAGGAAGAATAATCTTGTCCTTCCAGTAAAACTTAATATATTCTGGATAATCCGTGTGATGAGTATATACCATGGGGATCTTCTGCTCCTTAGAGACGCTCTTGGCCAAGACGCCCAAGCTAAAAGGAGTATGGGCATGGACTATGTCTAATTTGAGCTTATGTATCTCTTCTAAGGAGGCTCTGACCGGCTTCAAATGCAGAGCCGGCTGAAGCTGCCGAAGCTCAGGATTTTTTATTATTCTTATAGATTTAAACCTGAAAACATTTGGAGTCTTGTCCTTATATCCGGGAATATCTAAGGTATATATATAAACCTTGTGGCCCATTGACTCCAGTTCTTTTCTGAATGTCTCTATGGATATAGTCACTCCGTGAATTACGGGAAGGTACGTCTCTGAGAAAAATCCTATTTTCATATCCTGTATTGTAGCCTTTTTTTTAGATTAAGAACAATTTGAGGAAGAATCTTGAAAACATAATTTAAGTCGTTTTTATTTGTCCCGCGCCCTAAACTAAACCGTAAAGCCCCCTCCAAATACTTGCTTTCATTGCCGATCGCCCTGAGAACATGTGAAGGCTCAACCGATCTTGCGGTGCAAGCCGATCCCGATCCGGCATAGATCCCGTATTTATCGAGCTCCAAAAGCAGTATCTCGCTGCTCAGGCCAGAAATGGAAATATTTATATTATTAGGGAGCCTATTTTTGCCCAAAGCTCCGTTTATTTTGATTCCGGGAATTACTTTTTGAATATTTTCTATGAAATAATCCCTCAGCCTACTGAGTCTTTCGCCTTCTTTTCGGTCTATAAGGCTCAGGGCTTTGGCCATTCCTACAATAGCCGGGGCATTTTCTGTTCCAGCCCGACGACCCCCCTCCTGATCGCCACCGACAATTTGAGGATTTATTTTTACACCCCTCCTTGCATAGAGGACGCCTATCCCGCGCGGCCCGTATATTTTAGAGCCGTTGAACGTCATTAAATCAACGCCTAAATTGTTCACGTTCATACCAAGGTATTCCGTTGCCTGACAGGCATCAACGTGCAAAAGAGGAAATATTTTTTTATTCCTAAAGTTACTGATGACTTTTGAAATCTTTTTTATCGGCTCGATGGTTCCTATTTCGTTATTAGCATACATCACGGATACTGACTTAACTCTTGCGCTGAGCTTGCTTTCAAGATCTTCAAGACTGATTAAACCATTCTCGTCAACCTTGATATGGCTTATCTTCCATCCCCTATCTCGTAGAACTTTATAGGCCTCCAGAACTGAAGGATGCTCTATGGACATAACTACCGCCTCTCCGGGCTGATCGCTGCCAAGAGATCCTAATATGGCCAAATTGTTAGCTTCCGATCCAGAACTTGTGAAAATAACTTCATCAGGACGGGCGCCTATAAACTTAGCCACGAAGGCTCGGGCTTTTTCGATACGATCCCGCGCCTCCCGCCCTTTTTCATTAAAAGACGACGGGTTGCCGTAAAAAGAGTTTGAAAATTCAAACATTTCGTCTTTTACGGCTTTATCGATAGGGGTAGCGGCGGCATTATCTAAATATATGGCCTTTTTAGGGTTACTTGACATTGTTAGAATAATAGTGTATAATTAAGCATAAGGTGGTACTTCGGGTTATGTGGCTACCGGGGTAATCAAATACCCAGCTCCGCTTCTTGAGACCAACCGGTCAAATACAGGGGTTGGTACCGAAAAGCGGAGCTGGGAATACATCTGTTCCCATATTATTAATTTAATTGGGATAATTCAAGCCTCGTAAAACCAGCGAATCAGAGGTACCGCAGAAATAAACCTTAAAACAAAACACCCTTTAATTCATGGGTGTTTTGTTTTAAGGTTTCTAAGCCGAGATGCAAATGCTTTCGATATAAGACAGGGTCTTGTCGTTAATTATCTTGGACGCCACTTCTTCTTTGATCTTTTCTAAATCAAGAGAGTCGCTTTGGACGTCCCCTCTTGCAGAGAGCATCTGAATGGCTTGGCTGACGGCCTCTTCTACCTCTGCTTCCGATGCGTTAATCTTTTTTTCTTTTGATATTTTCTGAATAATTAGAGAGGTCTTAAGCTGTTTGTCCGCATTTTCTCTCCAGTCTTGCCTTAGCTCATCCTGAGTTTTATTTATATGGGCAAGATAGAGGCTCAGCTCCATCCCCTTTTGATGCAGGTCTTGATCGAATCTCGCTACCATTTCCTCCACTTTCTGGTCGATAAGGTCTTCGGTAACCTTGATATCTGATTTTTCGGTGATCTTACTTACGGCCTCAACCAACAAGCGTTCCCGCTCTTTCGATTTTTTTTCCGCTAAAATACCGTCCCTTACGCTCGCTTCGAGATCTTGAAAATTGCCAAAATTCCCTAAAAGCTTGGCGAAACCGTCGTCCAAGGTCGGAAGAGTCACCTTTTTGACATCCACCACCTTAACCTTGAAGTCGAGTTCTTTGCCGGCGATATCTTTATTGAAGTAGTTTTCCGGAGCATTTAAAGAGAATGTCGTCTCTTCTCCTTTTCTCATCCCCACTAACTTTTCTTCGAATCCGGGTATGAAAGTCTTTTTGCCGACTATGAGGGGGTGGTTCTTGCTTACCCCGCCCTCAATCGCCTGTCCGTTAATAAAAGCTTCGAAGTCAATTTCAACCCTGTCGCCGTTCTCGACCGGTTCGTCTTTATCCAAGAAAGTCGCCCTTGAAGACCTAATATCTTCCAGGGTGTTATTTACCTCCTCCGATGTTACCTGAACTTCTCTTCTTTTGACTTTAATAGTCCTGAGGTCAGGCAATTTTATTTCAGGGAAAAGAGTCAGTAAAACCTTATATATTAAACGCTGCGAACTGTTCTCGACTATGTTAAGAGAAGAGGCCTTAAGGACTTCGAGATCTTTTTCTTTAATAGTCTCGGCTAAACTTTGTTTTACGGCTAAATCAAGCGCGGTTTCAAGTATAAACTGCTCTCCAAAATGTCTTTTTACTAAATCTTTAGGGGCTTTGCCTTTCCGAAAACCATCTATATGAAGGTCGCGAGAAAGAAGTGTCTCGGCTTTGTCTATAAATTTGACCAGCTCTTCTTTCCCAAGCTCAATAAACAGCTCGGACTGATCTTTGCTGATTTTCTTGAGTGTTGATTCCATGGCTTTTATAGGCTCGCTGTTTCGTTCTTAATTTCCGTTTCTTCGACGACCTCTTTAAAATTGAGGTTTTCCTTGGGCGACCGGACGTCTATTTTCCAGTTTGTAAGTTTGGCGGCAAGTCGGACATTCTGTCCTCTTTTCCCTATAGCCAAGGAGAACTGGTCATCGGACACTTCGACTAAAACATGTCTTCTTTTTTCATCAATAATATCGACATTTACTACTTTGGCCGGAGAAAGAGAGTTGGCAATGAATTCTTTCGGCTTCTCGCTCCAAAGAATTATATCTATCTTCTCACCAGAGAGCTCATTAATGACGGTCTGCACCCTGACTCCTTTTTGCCCCACCAGAGACCCGATCGGATCAACGCCTTCCTCTTTCGAGCTTACCGCGATCTTGGTCCTTGACCCGGCTTCTCGGGCGATCGCCCTGATCTCTACCGATCCGCTGTCTATTTCCGGAACTTCCACTCGGAAAAGTTCGACTACCAGCTTGGGATGTGATCTGGATAAAAGAATCATCGGTCCGCGCGAGGTTTCTTCCACTTTTAAAATAAGAAACCTTAGTCGTTGTCCGATCCTGTAATTATCGGTGGGTATTTGTTCAATGGGAACCAGGAGGCCGTTTGTTTTACCAAGGTCGATAAAAACTAAGGGGCCCTCGCGTCTTTGAACTACGCCGCTTATCAGCTCGCCTTCCCTATTCTTAAACTCGGAAAAGATAGCGTTCCGCTCGGCCTCTCTCAGTCTCTGGATAATGACCTGCTTGGCCGTTTGGGCGGCGATACGGCCGAAGCTGGTCTGGGCTTCAAGCTTAACCACGATTTCGTCGCCTACCTTTAATTTTTTATTTTTCTTTTTGGCATCTTCTAAAAGTACATGCTTTTCGGGATTGAATTTAATTTTTATCTCTCCGTTTTCTTCCTTTTTTTCTTCTTCTATTTTCTCCCGCCTTTCCCTTCTCTGTCTCAAATCTTCCAAGTCCTGCATATCAGCCCTGTCTTCGGATAATTTAGCCGGCAACTTACCGGTTATATAGCCCTCTTCATCCATCCCCTCGACTACATAGCTGATCTGGGTCATGTCCAAATCGCCCGTTTCCATGTCGAGTTTGGCTTTAATGATCTGGCCTTTTTTACCGTAATCCCTTTTGTAGGCGGCAGCGATGGCGGCCTCGATTGTTTCTATGACGCTTTTCTCTGAAATTCCTTTTTCTTCAGAAATCTGCTTTATAGCTGACAAAAATTGTTTAGTTTCCAATTCTACCGACAATCCTCAACTCACAATTTACAACAGCGTTATGAATTGTTTACCGTTGATTGATTGCTATTTAAAAATACGGGTCCGCATCTGCGGACCACTAAGTTACTGGAATAATACTAACAAATATATCCCCGCAGGTCAAGCCCTTTATGCTATAATAGAGATATCCACATGATTCCGTCTTTACAAAAGAGCCAGGTTCGCTATCTTGGCTCCAGATAGACCATCTTAACTTTAAAACGCTGCCGGCTCAACAAATATTAATGGCTCCCTCTCAAATCCGAACAAAAGAAGAAGAACTCGAGAAAAAACTGCAGGATATTGCGGTAAAAGAATCTGAGGAAAAGTACCACTCTTTAGCTTCCGGCCTGAATCTGCCATTTTCCAATCTAAAAGGCGTTCCGATAGATCGCGATGCTCTTCATGTTATAAACGAAGATACCGCCAGAAGCTCCAATCTGGCCGTTTTATACAAAACCGCCTCAAAGCTGATCATCGCCGTCACTGACCCCTCAAACCCAGCCACTCAAAAGACCATTGAATCGCTTAAAAAACCCGGACTTAACCTTGAAATAATGATAACGACCCCCGAGGCTTTGGAGCGCGTCTGGGCAAGATACAAGTCCTCCGAACGTCCTCAGGTGTTCGAAGTCGGAGCAATCGAGATAGACGAGGAAGAGCTTTCCAGACTTGAAGATGAAATAAAAACCATTGCTGACCTGAAATCAAAAATAACCAATGTATCGGTCACCAAACTACTCGAAATCTTAATGGCAGGAGCTCTAAAGACACGGGCTTCGGATATACATTTTGAACCGGAGAGAACCACTGCCCGCCTGCGCTACAGACTTGATGGAATTCTTTACGATGTAGCCACTATTGATCACGACTACTACAATAAGATTTTAAACAGGATCAAAATCCTTTCCAAGCTAAAGTTAAATGTCCATGGACCCCAAGAAGGCCGGTTCAGCGTTCGACAAAAGAATAATAACAACGTCGACTTGAGGATATCAATTTTACCGAGCGAATTCGGCGAAACCGTAGTAATGAGGATCCTTGACCCCTTCACCGTAAGAGGCACCCTCGAGGATCTTGGACTGCGCAAAGACATCCTCGATTTTATAAAAGAAAAACTTAAGATAAATACCGGCACGGTCTTGGTAAGCGGCCCGACCGGAGCCGGTAAGACGACCACTCTTTATGCTTTTGTAAACTACATAAACTCTTCAAAAACTAAAATCCTAACCATTGAAGATCCGATTGAATATCATATTCAAGGTATATCTCAAAGCCAGGTTGATCCGGCCAAAAACTACACATTCGCCAACGGACTCAAGATAATAATGCGGCAAAATCCGGACGTTATTTTAGTCGGAGAAATACGCGATATGGAAACGGCCGATATAGCTCTGAACGCGAGTTTGACCGGTCACCTTGTTTTATCAACCATTCACGCTAACAACGCCGCCGGAGCCATCCCCCGCCTGGTAGATCTTCACGTGAAACCGGAAATACTCGCCCCGGCTTTGAATTTGGTAATATCCCAAAGATTAATTAGAAAACTCTGCGGATCATGCAAAATATTAAAGAAAGTAAGCCCCGGTGATCTTACAAAAATTAAAAAGATCCTTGAACCGATCAGTGGTCGGATAAAATTCCCCGACTTGAGCTCGTCTCTAAAAATATACTACCCGGGACAATGCGCTGAATGCAGCCACCTTGGATATTCCGGCCGTTTAGGATCGTTTGAGGTTTTCTCGGTATCTAAAGAATTAGAAAAGCTGATGAGCCGGCCAATGGTGATTTCTGAAGTTAATGAACTTCTGGTAAGCGAGGGTATGGTCACGATGGTTCAAGACGGATACTTGAAACTTCTTGAAGGCATCACTTCGCTGGAAGAGCTTGAGAGAGTATTCGGCTAAAAGCACTTTTTAAACATAAAACCCCTTTAATCTGTAGGCAAAGGCCCGAATTTACAAAACGCGGGATAGGATAATTCCGAGGAGTAGTTCAGTCGGAACCAAACTATCCGAACTAAGACAGTATCCCTGTTGGGTCTGCGTGACAACACCTACCCAATTGCCTACAGATTAAATGGGTTTTGAGGCTTATGATCCGTGCATATTGTAATCTAAATTAAAATGAATGTCAACCCCGCATATCAGCAAGGATATATTCTGCATAAGCAAAGACTAACTGATAGTCCAGATTATCAAGCGTAGATGATTAGATAGAACCGGCATATAGGACAGAATGACTGCTTTGCCGATCCTTGCTGTATTACGGGGTCAACCCCCGTTAGAGATAGCCTCGCCGAGGTCTTATGACTCGCCTCTATGGGGCGAGCGAGACCTCTGTCGGGTTGGAATCTTATATGAAAATTAAGAGACACGACAATCCGGGATCAAATAATTCTACGGCCGGCCGGCAAGAAGTTGCTCCGAAGCCGACCTTGGACGATCAGGTTCTTGACCGCGCGCTAAGGCCCTCCAACTTTGATGAGTATGTCGGCCAGGATAAGATAAAAGAAAATCTTAAGATACTTATCGGAGCGGCTAAGAAAAGAAAGGAACCTATCGAGCATCTTCTGCTTCACGGCCCCTCCGGCTTAGGCAAGACGACTCTTGCTTATATTATAGCCAAGGAACTGGGAGCAAATCTTAAAATTACTTCCGGCACTGCCCTTGAAAAAGCCGGGGATGTCGGCTCAATACTTACCGGCCTAAGCGACGGGGATATTTTATTTATAGATGAGGTCCATAGGCTGAATAAAGCCGTTGAGGAGGTTATTTATCCGGCAATGGAAAACTTTAAACTTGATATAGTCATCGGTAAAGGCAATTCGGCTAAGACTCTTCAGATAGACCTGCCTCGGTTTACCCTTATCGCCGCTACGACCAAGATATCAATGCTCTCATCCCCTTTTCGATCTCGCTTCGGAGCTAATTTGAGGCTGGATTTTTATAATCAGGGAGACATAGAAAGAATCGTCAACCGCTCGGCTAAATTGCTCAGTATAGATACGGACAAAGAGGCGGTAAGCATTATTTCACAGGCATCACGATTCACTCCCCGGGTAGCCAACCGCCTGCTCAAAAGAGTAAGGGACTATAGCCAAATGACGGATGAGGAAACTTCCATAAGCGCTTTGGCCGCAAAAAAGGCCTTAGCCATGCTCGAGATAGACGACCGAGGACTTGAAAAAACAGACAGAGAAATTATGCACGCTATCGCAGACAAGTTTGCCGGCGGTCCCGTAGGACTTAAATCTATCGCTGCCTCCATATCGGAAGAAGAGGGCACCATCGAAGATGTTTATGAACCGTATCTGCTGAGGATCGGGTTAATAGCCCGGACACCAAAGGGCCGGGTTATCACCGCTCAAGGCCTAAAACATCTTGGAATTAAAAATACACTGCTATGAGCGGACACTCTAAGTGGGCCCAGATCAGACACAAAAAAGCCGTTACTGATAAAAAACGAGGACAGCTTTTCTCTAAGATATCGAGGGCGATAACTCTTGCGGCAAAAAAAGGCACTGACCCGAAATCCAACGCCGCCCTGTCTCAAGCGATAGACCAGGCTCGAGCAATGAATGTTCCGAACGACAATATAGCGCGGGCGATAAAGAAAGCGGCCGATAAATCCTCGGCTCAATTAGAAGAGCTGATAATCGACGGGATTGGACCCGGCGGAATAGCTATGCGTGTAAAGGCGATTACCGACAACAGAAATAGAACTGTTGCCGATATTAAAAATATACTCAGCGAACATGAAAGTAAGATGGTTCCGCCCGGCAGTATAGGCTGGATGCTTGACGAACAATTTACTGCCCCGGATGAATCTGTGAGAGATAAAATCGATCTTCTATTTGAAGCTCTCGATGATCAGGAAGAAGTCGAGGACGTAATCTCTAACCTTGCGGAGAATTGACCTAATTATTCTAATCAAGCTAATTATTCTAAAATTTATTACCAGACTATTATTTTTAGAAATTAGAAATTAGAAATTAGAAATTTATTTGATAATCCTGGGCATTGATCCTGGTATAACTCGTATCGGTTTCGGGGTCGTAGAATCAAATGGAAACAATCTGTCTTGTTTAGCTTACGGTATTTTAAAAAACACAGGCAAAGGACCTGGAATATATAAAGATGCAGCGGATAAGGTCTCTAAAATTATAAATAAATACAAGCCCGACGCGGTTGCCGTCGAAAAACTGTTCTTCTTCAAGAACCAAAAGACCGCCATACCGGTAGCCCAAATGAGGGGGGTTATGCTTTGGGCCATAGAAAACAGCGGACTGCCATTTTACGAGTTCACCCCCCTGGAAATAAAGTCAGCAATTACCAATTACGGCAGAGCGGAGAAAAAACAAGTTCAAAATATGGTTCGCCTGATATTAAAAATTACTACCGACATTAAACCGGACGATGCCGCCGACGCCTTAGCAATTGCGGTTTGTTGCGCTTCATCCGTGAGGGGTTGACCCCGTAATACAGCAAGGATATGCAAAGTAGTTGTTCTGTATAATAGCCAAGTCTATGAATTATAGATTAGTTCATTTATTAATCCTCACCCACAAGACTTTGCTGCCGCAGAACCTATCCTTCCTCAAGTGAGGGGTTGACATTGTTATCCACATAAATACAATTGAGGATGATTTTTGTAATATAATAATATAAATAAGCTTATTTGCCCGATCTCTTATCTGATCCCTAAGGAGCTGATGGGGACAGGCAAAGAAAACCCATTTATGGACAGTCTGTTCTGGAAAACGATGTCTATAGAAGATGGCGGTCTCGATGGTGACCCGGTCGAACCTGTGATAGAAGAGGATGATGACGAGGAGGATGACAGTGAGATGGACGACCCCGATCTTAATGACGAGAGCGATCCAGTGGCCGGAGACGAAGATGAAGGAAATAGCTGGTAACTGATTTAAATCGCCCCGGCCGGGGCGATTTAAATTTACAATACTTTCAAGAACTTTCTCGGACCTATTTTTACCACTTGGCCCTTTTTTACCTTGAAATCCCAATCAGTAATAGTGTGACCGTTAATCGATAAGGCTTTCTGGTCTATAAGTCTCTTGGCTTCTGTTTTGGATTTTACCGAGTCAGAATCTACTAAAATATCTACGATACCGCTGTCGCCACCCGTCTTCCATTCTTTAACATCTTCCGGTATCTCCCTTTTAGAAAAAACTCTATTAAATTCGTCCCGAACTTTTTTCGCCTCTCTTTCTCCGTGATATATTTTTACTAACTCATAAGCCAACCTCTCCTTCCATCCTTTAAGCGACTGGCCGCTCGAATTTTGACTATTTAAATCTTTTTTAAGTCGGTCTATCTCCTCATCTGGAACATCGGTTAGAACACTGAAGTACTTGGGCATTAGTACGTCCGGCAACGACATGGTTTTTCCGAACATATCTTCCGGCCTTTCCGAGAGGCCTATATAATTCCCTAAACTCTTGCTCATCTTTTTTGATCCGTCCAAACCTTCGATAAGAACCATGGTCATCACGTCCTGCTCTGCCTGGCCGTATCTTTTCTGAACCTTCCTCCCGGTTAAAAGATTAAATTTTTGATCGGTACCGCCTAATTCCAGATCAGCCTTTACGGCAAATGAATCATACCCTTGCAGTATAGGGTACAATATTTCGAGAAGGCTTATGTCCTGACCGTCTTTGAGCCTTTTTTGAAAGTCATCCCTCTCCATCATCCGCGCTACCGTAAACTTACTGGCCAGCTCCATCAAGAAACCGGTGTCTTTTTTCTTGTACCACTCAGAATTGTGGTGAATTTCCGCCTTTTTTAAATCAATAACCTTACCCGCCTCATTAAGATAATTTTTCATATTATCTTTAATATCTTTTTCCGATAAGGCTGGCCTTGATTCGTTGCGACCAGAAGGGTCTCCGATGGTAGCGGTGAAATCACCGATAATAAAAACGGCCTGATGACCGGCATCCTGAAACTGCCTAAGTTTTCTTAAGACCACGGTGTGGCCTAAATGGAGGTCTTGTGCGGTGGGGTCAATCCCGAGTTTAATCCTGAGCTTGTCGCCCCTATCCAAGCGGGCCCTTAAATGTTCTTTTTCTATAATCTCTTCTACGCCTCTTTCTAAAAGCTGGTTCATGGTTATTATAATAGCTTATATTTATCGCTTCTTCAAATTCAAAGATCTATTACTTTGCCTTGTAAAGAAGGCTGATTTATGCCATTATTCTTAAAAGATGGCCGGACCTAAATTCAAAGTTTACAAGATAAAAAGAATTAGAAATATGAGATTTATTAAAGCATTGTCAATGCTTTTTTTGTGGTTGTTTGTTTTGGGAGCTATCTGGTTTCTTTTGCTTTTTATTTACATTCAGTACACTCTGCCCGATCCTGAATCCATAGCTACAAGGCGCGTCGGAGAATCTACGAAGATATATGACCGCACGGGAGAGGTTCTTCTTTACGACATCCATGGAGAAGAGAAAAGAACCATCATCGCCTGGGAAAAGATACCTGAGTATATTAAAAAAGCGACCATCGCTTCAGAAGATGCTGATTTTTATACCCACAAAGGTCTCGACCTGCGCGGTATAATTAGGGCTTTTTTAAAGGACTTGAGAAATTTTGAGATCTCTCAGGGCGGTTCAACAATCACTCAACAGCTGGTCAAGAAGGCTCTTTTCGGTGATGAAAAAACTATTACAAGAAAGGTAAAGGAAATTTTAGTCGCAATTGAAATCGAGCGAAGGTTTACAAAAGATGAGATATTCTGGATGTACTTAAACCAGATACCCTATGGATCAAACTCATACGGTATTGAAGCCGCCAGTAAACAGTTTTTTGGCAAATCTGCCTCTGACCTCACCTTGAATGAATCGGCTATTATCGCCTCTCTCCCTAAGGCACCCACATATTATTCTCCTTACGGCAATCACGTGGAAGAGTTGATGTCCAGAAAAAACGATACTTTGAGTAAAATGTTCGGTTTAGGATTTATCACCGAAAAAGAACTCAATCACGCTCTATCGGAAAAAGTCGAGTTTAAATCCGCGAAAGAAGAAATATCGGCTCCCCATTTCGTAATCATGATAAAAGAATATCTGATCTCTAAATACGGGGAGGAAGCAGTCGAGAGCGGAGGCTTTAAGATCACAACCACGCTTGATTCTGCCTTTCAAGAGGCCGCAGAAGAAGTGGTAGAAAAGTACTCGGTGATCAATAAAGAGCGCTATAAAGCCAAGAATGCGGCTTTGGCAGCGGTTAATCCTAAAACCGGAGATCTTCTTGCCTTAGTGGGATCGGCTAACTATTTCGACATCGAAAATCAGGGTAACTTTAACGTCGCCACAGCCAAAAGACAGCCCGGTTCGGCCTTTAAGCCGTTTGCTTATGCTGCCGCCTTTCAAGCCGGGTATCCTGACTCAACGATTCTTTTCGATGTAAAAACAGAGTTTAATCCTAACTGCCAACCTGACAGTTCAGAAAAAAAAGATCCTTTCGGCCTTGATTGCTATCATCCTCAAAATTACGATGGCGACTTTCGTGGCCCGGTAACTTTGCGCCAGTCTCTTTCTCGATCTTTAAATGTCCCCTCCGTCAAAGTTCTTTATCTTGCCGGAGTTGATAATACGATAGATTTAGCTCGAAAAATGGGCATTACCACTTTGGAAGACCGGTCTCGTTACGGATTATCTTTAGTTCTGGGCGGAGCTGAGGTAAAATTAGTCGATCTTGTATCAGCTTACGGAGTATTCGCCAATGAAGGAGTAAGAAATCCGTGGTATATAGTAAAGAAAATAGAATTGCCCAATGGTGATATACTGGAGGAATCTAAACCTTCTCCTTTACGCGTTGTAGATCCGAAAATAACCCGATTAGTCAGCGATATACTCTCGGACAATAGTGCCCGATCCCCTGTTTTTGGCTTTTCAAGCTCTTTATATTTTCCGGATTTCGACGTGGCCGCAAAAACCGGAACCACACAAGAGAACAGAGATGCCTGGGTTGCAGGATATTCACCTAATTTCGCCGCCGGGGTTTGGGTTGGTAATAACGATAACCAGTCCATGACCAGAGAAGGAGCCGGCATCAGCGCCGCTGGGCCAATGTGGCATGAATTTATGGTAAAGGCACTTTCGGCTCTCCCTCGTGAAACTTTTAATCCCCCCGATCCTGTATTCACGAATAAAATAATGCTGAACGGCCAGTATTTATATAAAAACGAACAGGCATCCGGTCAGGAAATGCATAATATTTTATTTTACGTAAATAAAAACGACCCTCTGGGGCCTTTTCCTGAAAATCCCTCTGCCGATCCCCAATTTAATAACTGGGAGTGGGCCATCAGATCTGTTTACAGATAGGCTTATTGGATTATGATCCTGCCTATCTTTAGTCCGGATTTATCTAAGAATCTCTTTAGTTCGTTAATTCTAAGACTTAGTTCGTTCGCCGCTGTTTTATTCGTGAATTTAAATACGGCATAATTCGCTTTATTATCATAGACTACCGTACAGGAAATATTTTTAGCGACTGGTCCAAACTGTTCAGTCATAAAACTCTTAAAAGACTTTTCTATTTCGATATTGGTATTCTGAATTTTTGCTATTTTACCGTACTTCTTGGCAATTCTCGAATTTAGTGATTTGAACATAATTTAACTCCTTAGAGGCATAATCAGATAAGTCAGTTTTTTTTCATTGCCGTCCGGTCTTAATACTAAAGGACTTCCATGACCGGTAAATTCTAAGATAACTTTCTCGGTCGGAAGTATTTTAAGACCATCTAAAATATAATTATAGTTAACGGCTATATCGAACGGCTCGTTCTTTAAGACGCATTCCATTGATGTATTGATCTCTCCTTTTTCTGAGTTTTTAGAGACAATGACTAATTTTTTCTCAAGACATTTTATTTTAATGTCCGATATATTCGAAGAGAAAAGTCCGGCTAATCTGGTGTTCTTTTCAAAATCGTCCTTGTTTACGATCACTCTCGATACGAATTTTTCCGGAATCACTTTTTTATAGTCAGGATAGCTTCCTTCCACTATTCTTGAGATTACCTCTAAGTCATTATTTGAAAAAACTATCTGATTATCGCCTATTTTAACGTCTAAATCCCCTTCTGTATCGCTGCTGACCCTTATCAGCTCAATGACAGTGCTTCTTGGTAAAATAATTGATTTCTGATCTTTACAGTTAAAATCATTAATTCTTTCTGTCAGTCGAAAACTGTCTGTAGCGGCAAAAGTTAGTTTATCTGAGCTAAAACTTACAAATACCCCGGCTAATTCAGGTCTTGCCTCGGATAGAGCTATGGAATCAAGAATAGCCATAAGAGAACTTTTAAGGACTTTGGTATTAATACTGGCAAAAGACTCTTTCTTTATTTTAGGTATGATCGGAAAATCCTTAGGGTCAAAGCCTAAAATACTGGTTTTACAGTGATCTGAGTCAATATTTAATATATTGTTTTTCGTACTGAGAGATACTTTTTCTTCTCTAATATTATTTATAAAGTCAGAAACTATTCTGGCCGGAACGGCTATTTCTCCCGTCTCCTCTATTTTTGCGCCTATTAAATAATTGATCCCGATCTCTAAATTAGTCGACGACAACTTGAGCCGGCCGTTTTCTGTTTTTATTAATATATTATTTAAAATAGGCAGTGATGTACTCTTAGATACTATTTTTTCAACTAAACTCAAAGCTTTCTTTAAATTTTTAGTGGACGAAGTTATTTTCATAAGTGTATTAGTGCCCCTTATCCATCAATAATAATTATTATCTAATATCTATAAAGAATTTATTATTACTTATTAGCACTGTGGATTTGTGGAGAAGTATTATTTAAAAAATTATTAAGAATGAAAACCGGTAAAAATTTTATAAACAATTTATTGATATCTTCAGGGATAAGTTCCGGTTATCTTTATAAATATTTTTAACAGTATCTATTGTCATATTATTGTCTGCCTGTTATTAACAAAGTTTTCAGAAAGATATCAACCGATTCATCAACATTATTTTTCAAACGAATTATAAATCCTTTCTTTAATCAACACTAATTCCTGTTTCAAGGGCTCATCCGCCGATTCTTCCTTTTTTATTTTTTCAAAAGCATGAATGACAGTGGAATGATCCCGGCCGCCTAGTTTTTGTCCTATCTCAGGAAAAGAAAGTTTTGTTTCCTCTCTTAATAGAAACATGGCAATCTGGCGGGGCCTGACTACTTCTTTCTTTCTGCTTCTTTTCAGTAAGTCGGTAAGAGAGATACTGTAAAAGTCAGCTACATTTTTAAGAATAACTTGGGGCGAGGTTTTGCGGTAAGGACTGCTTAAATAGGTGTTTAGTATATTTTTAACCTCTTTAAGATCGGGAATGCGATTGTATATCTGGCTGAAAGCAATGACTCGGTTCAGTGCTCCCTCAAGCTCCCTAACGTTCTTCTGGATATTCGTAGCTATATAAGATAAAGTATTAGCGTCTAATCCGCACTCTTTATCCTCTGATTTCATTTTTAAAATAGCTAATCTTGTCTCTAAGTCAGGAGTGCCTATATCGGCTATCATTCCTCCTTCAAAACGCGACCTGAGGCGTTCCTCAAGGGCCGGGATGGCCTTAGGCGGCCTATCGGAAGACAGGACAACCTGCTTATTTTTCCCGTGGAGCTCATTAAAAATAGAAAAAACAATATCCTGAGTCTTTTCTTTTCCGGCTATAAACTGAATGTCATCTATAATAAGCAGGTCAAGTTTAGAGTAAACATTTTTTAACTCTTCAATCGTTCTATTTCTGATCGATTCAATAAGGTCGGCAGTCAATTTCTCAGCCGGTACATAGAGCACTCTTCCCCTGTTCTCATATAAGATTCTATTGCCTATCGCTTGAAGAAGGTGAGTTTTCCCTAAGCCGACTCCCCCATATATAAATAGAGGGTTGTACAATTTTCCTATATTCTTTGTGATTGCCTGAGAAGCGGCGAAAGCCAATTCGTTGCTGGACCCGACAACATAAGAATCGAAAGAGTATTTTTTATTTAGGTTAGTAGTCCTGTCTACATCAACATCCACAGCTGTGCCGATTTTTTCTTCCAGGTCTTTCTCCAGTAAAACCTTATCAATATTTTGTTTGAGGTCTATTTTAGGATGGCCGACTATATACTGGATCTCTCTTATTTCGGGAGTCAGGGTTCTGATAGAGTCGAGTATTTTTTTATGAAATTTATTTTCAAGCCACTCTTTTATGAAACCGTTCGGAACGCTAACAACGACAGCATTCCTATCCTTGGAGATAATGGACGTATTTCTAAACCAAGTCGTAAAATTTGCCTTAGACAACATCAACTCCATCTCTCCAAGCACGGCTTTCCAGATTTCCTCGTTAGTCATAATACGCCAGTTAGATTAAAGTCGAAAATTGAAGCAAAAACGAAGTATTGCCGGGACGATCGAAATTATTTTGCGCTTTCCGTTTTTCGACTTAACCTTTTAAGACACATAGTAAATTATACTCGATTAAAAAAATAACAGGAAAACAGATAAAAGTTGATATGATGTTTATAACAAGTGGAGAAAATAAAACAATATTGACAGCCCCAAAAATGCATGCCTAAAAGACCGGGGACTTGAAAATTATTGAATATTGAAGATAATAGATAATATGAAATCAACGCTATACCGTCCCAAAAAGAAGAAAAGAAAGGTAAAACACGGTTTTTTAGGCCGAATGTTGAGCAAGTCCGGCAGGTCAGTGTTAGCCAGAAGGAGAGGCAAAGGACGTCACAAGCTGACAGTTTAGATGGCGGCAGAATAATTCAATCCGGCCGATTTTTCTTTTAATGAAAATTGATCATCGTGGCATTATCGAAACAGTACAGACTGAAAAAAGACCGGGAGTTTAAAAGTGTTTTTAAAAACGGCAAGGCTTTCGAGGCCAATTTTTTATTTATAAGGATAAAACCCAATGGCTTAAAAGTAAGCAGGTTCGGAATAGCAGCGCCTTCTAAAATATTTAAAAAAGCGGCGGCAAGGAATGCGGTCAAAAGAACAGTTACCGAGGCACTGATGGCAGATATGGATCGGATTATGCCCGGTTACGATGTAGTGGTCGGATTCAGAAAACCGCCCGTAGAAGGCAGTCTGATTAAGAATGAATTATTAGGTATTTTGAAGAAAACTAAGCTAATATGACCGGATTAATCTTAAAGTCGATATCTTTCTATAAAAGCATCCAAGAAATAATCTGGAGACGGTCTCCTTTTTGTTTTTTGAGTTCAGGGTGCAGATACTACCCCACCTGCTCTGACTATATGATAGAGTCGATTAAAGCCAAAGGACCTCTCAGGGGGGCTATTAGGGGCTTCTACAGGGTTTTAAGATGCAACCCTCTCACGAAGGGCGGGGTAGACTTAGCTTGATTTAAAAATGTTAAATATATTCCAAGAAATATTATATCGTCCTCTCTTTAATGCAGTCATCTCCATCTACAATATCTTACCATGGAATGATTTCGGTTTAGCTATTGTTATACTGACCGTTATTCTAAGATTGGCTATGTTTCCGCTGACAGCCAAGATGTTCAAATCTCAAAAAGACATGGCCGGTATAAATTCTAAAATCAATGAGCTTAAGGATAAGTTTAAAAATGATAAAACCGCCCAATCCGCGGCCATCATGGCCCTCTATAAGGAGAAAAATATCAATCCTTTAGCGGGGTGCCTGCCTTTAATTATTCAGATTCCGATACTTATTGCTTTGTACCAGGCATTTATAGCCGGATTCAAGCCCGAGAGCCTCGATATGTTGTATGGATTTATCGGAAATCCCGGCAGTATTAATACGCTGTCTTTCGGCTTCATTGACGTTAGCACTAAAAGCCATCCGTTGGCGATACTAAGCGGGATCGCTCAATTTGTTCAGTTTAAAACGAATAAAACTTCTGCCGGCGGACAAAATGACCCGATGCAGGCATTGAATAAGCAAATGTTGTATTTTTTTCCGGTAATGATTATAATTATTGGTTGGAATCTGCCGGCCGGTTTAGTTCTTTATTGGCTGGCTACTACGGCATTTTCTATCTTCGAACAGAGTTACTTAAGGCAGAGATATAAATAAACGCATGGAATCCATTAATCCAAAAAACAATTTAGCCGAGAAAATCAGGGAGATGATCTCTTTTATGAACTTGGAGTGCCAAGTTGAGACTCGGGAGGAAGTCGATAAGGACGGCAAAGCTCTTGTAGTTTTGGTTTACACTCCGGAAAACGCCCGTTTCCTTATCGGCAAGAACGGCCAGAACCTGAGAGCCATCGAGCAGGTAGTTCGGGCTATGTTTCTAAAGAATTTGAATGAATTCAAAAATATCGTTGTTGATGTTAATGACTACCGAAAGGCCAAAGCTTCATATGTGATAGAGCTTGCCAAGCAGGTGGTAACCCGGGTTCGCAATACTCAAAAAGCAGAGGCGCTCCTCCCCATGTCCGCCTATGAGAGAAGAATTGTTCATATGGAATTAGCTTCTTACCCCGACATTGCCACTGAAAGTATTGGAAACGAGCCCCAGAGAAGGATCATCGTGAAGCCTTATCCATAAAAAGCTCGTAGCATATTAGGCTTTAGCTTTTAGCAAAAGCACCCCTGAGAGGTACTCTTTTTAGCTACTGCGTTACTACGCTAAGAGCTAATTACTGATTTTTAGTGCATACAGACGCTCGTCCAAAGGACTTGTAAATACAAGGAAGTCTTCTAAAGATGAAAGGAACAGGTTCTTTGATCCCACCGCCGAGACTCCCATCGTCTTAACCGATCCGTTATCAGTGCTGATCAAGCGTATTTCGGTCTCTAAACTCCCGGGGAACTTATTTGCAGCGCAAAATATATTTACTTCATCTATGCTCCAGGCACAGTCCGAGGCCGATATTCCTGTCGTCAGCAAGCCCTCTCCTCCAAAGTCAGTGTTTTTAAACCAGAGCTCGGTAATTCCGTTATTCGGGTTAATGTAGGATAGCAGGACCTTTTTACCGCTTTGAGACCACATCACATTCAAAGTCTCGGAATAAGCATCAAAAAACTTGCTCAAAGCCCCGTCCTTGCTCAGCATAAACACTGAAGATTTGGTTTTAAAAGAAAGCTGGCTGTCCAAGGGCCAGAACATCTCAATATCCGTTAATCGTGTGTCTAAAATCTTTTTTGTATAACTGCCGTTGGGCTGTGCTATGAATATCTTATTCAATCCTCCGTCTTCTTCTGATCCGGTCTTGAAATAAGCAACCGAGTTGCCGTCAGGAGAGAAAACGGCTGATTTAATGCTCTGGTCATAAGCCCAGGCCTTTTTAGCGTCGTAATCATAGTAGCTCAGCCTGTTCCCATTCGGGGAGTAGAATAACGATATAACATCGCGTTTATTAGGCGCCCAAACAGTGCTTAGGAAATTTTCTAGAACTTTCGAGGAGACTACCGATTCAGTCTTGTTGGCTATATCAACTTGAAAAACCTTCCCGGTCTCTTTTTCGTAGAATAATACCCCCTTTTCCGGAGAGTCAGTCGCCGATATTGCTTTTCTCTGGCTAAGCAAAATAAGCCCCGATTCGGCGGATTTTATCCGGCTCTTGTCATTATCTGTAAAGCCATCAAGAATAGTGCCTGTCTGGCGTTCCTCGAAGTCCCCCCCCTCCCCCATTAGATACCAGCTGGTCCCAGCTACAACAGATATTAAAATTGTTATTAGATATACTTTAAGTCTCATTGTTATTTCTTTATTATACCATGTGGCCCCTCTCAAGCTAAATCTGTACTGGCCTCAGTAAATTGTTCAGAGATGCTATCTCCTACGGTTCGTGCGTTCTTGTAGCTTTTCCTCTCATCTAAATAGCTCAATAAAACAGAAATACAGGTTAGAGGAAGAAATCCCAAGTCCATAGCCGGAATAGTTTCGGCAACCAGCCCTCCCCATTTCAAAGACTTCGATAACCATCTTGTTCCTGCCTCTATACCTTTTGCCGCCTTTGAAGTCGCCAGCCTGGCAAACCTCTTCTTGCCTAATAAGAATTTCGAAACTTGCATACTTCGTCGAGCCAGATGAGCGATATTGCGCTCAAGGTCTGCTATCTGTCCGATTATTTCTTGGATTCTTGCCTGTGAATGGCTGACGTACCGTCCGGCATTATGCTGCTCTGTTCCGGATGTTATGAATATTATAAAAATAATAGAATTGAGAACCACAGAGCTGAACGTAGATACGATCACGCCTATGCCGGTTAAGGCCGCCGCGTCTATTAAATCTGCCGACACCGCCAATAAAGCGAGTATCCCGTATTTTAAGAAAGAAGGATGTCCGAATTTTTTCCCCGTTTTCGCAAGGTCGTTAACCTCCCTCTCCATATTATAAAGGTTTCTTTCTGTAGATAGCTGGTTAGCGACCAATTCCTCTTCTTCGATTGCGTCAATCGTTAACTCTTCTTCATCTGAAATCTCCTCTTCTTCCAGGGCCCGTCCGTCGGCATTTAGTTGTTGGGTGTTTTGAGCCACGGTGGGGAAATATCTAAAATCTAACACCTAAACTCTAAACAATACTAAAATGCAAATTTCCAAATTTTCAAAACTGTTTTGGTGATTTGGATTTTGGCCATTAGAGTTTGTTTAGAAATTAGGATTTAGGGATTAGAAATTTACTCCTTGTTGCTCTTTGCCCATTCTTCTTTCGCTTTTTCTACTTCGAGAATCTGTCGTGGATCCGAGGTTATGATCTGATCTTCGGCATAGGAAGCTACTACTCTGATACCGACATGATTCTGGCCTATAAAGAAAAGTCCGAAGCCTACGCGGGCTTCTAAAAGATAATACTTTTCCGCGTCGGTAAGATTGAACGTCTCTTTCACTACCTCAATCGCTGCCGGAGACTGTTTCATCAGCATTTGGATGGACGAATTTGTGACAATAGCCTTTCCCTGAGGGCTGGCCATGAAATCGGGTATGTCTTGGGAAATCGTAGTCAGTCCAAGATAATATTTTCTCGCCCTCTTTGCGATATTGAAAAGAAAATCCGCTCCGGCCTGGTATTTCATCAACCACCAGGCCTCATCAACTATCAGTAATCTCTTGCGTAGCGTTCTTCTTATCTGAGTCCAGACGTGATTTAGAATCAAATACATCGCAATCGGGCGAAGCTCTTCTTCCATATCCCGGATACTGAAAACAAGGAGAGAACTGTCCAAAGAAACGTTTGTCGGGTTGTTCAAAAATCCGGCGAATGTCCCATGAGTGTATTTTCTCAGCCTTATAGCCAAAGACTCTCCCCCGGTCAGACCCTCTAATACGCTTTGGAGATCGGACAAAAGAGGGGGCGCGCTTTTGGAGAAGTCTGTATTTGGGTTAATGTCTTTGAGGGCGTAGGTTTCTATCAGGGCTTCATCGAGGATCGAGCCCTCCTCGGGAGTCATCTCTCCCAGTAAAAGTTTCATCAATCCGGTCAGATCGAGTAAGTGTGATTTAAAGACGTCCGCCGGCGTTTCATCCTCTTTGGGCGTAGGTAAATCAAGAGGATTGATATGGTGGGGCGAGTTGATAGATATTTTTATAGCCGAACCGCCCACCGTTTCCGCCAAGTAGCGATACTCGTCTTCGGGGTCGATAATTATTACCTGGGTATCGAAAACCAGGCTTCTTAAAATCTCAAGCTTGATGGTATAACTTTTACCTCCTCCTGATTTGCCGAATACAACCGAGTTGGCATTCTCGAGTTGAAATCTGTCAAAGAGAACCAAAGAATTATTGTGGGTGTTGATTCCGTATAAAACTCCCGAATTTGAAGTGAGATCGAATGAAACGAACGGGAAGAGAGATGAAAGCGGTTCGGTATTCAGGGGTGTTTTGACATTAAGACGATCGTTGTTCAGCGGAAGAGTAGATAAGAATCCCTCGGCCATCCTGAAGGTGGCCGGACGTGAGTATATGAGCTGGTATTCGAGCATACCCCTAAGCCTTGATTCTGTTTCATCAAGTTCCTTCAAGCTGTTCTCGTAAATTGTGACGTATACTCCGAGCTCGAAAAAACGATCAATTCCCTGTTGGAGCCGGTCCCTCAGCGTTTCAATATCCTGGATAGCCGTCTCCAGTATCGGATTTCTCACTTTTCCGGCTGCTGACTCTTCCATCTCCTGGGCTTGAAGCCGGGCCAGCTGGTCTCGTAGCTGTTTCAAAACTAACGAGGTGTTTTTAGGCACTATGTAGATGGATATATCCATCGACCGGTCTATGTTTATTAACGGAGAAAACCAGCTGGTATGGAGGTAGCGGGGGTAGGTGGTCAGAAATATGGTCCGAGCGTAACGGTCGCCCACCCGGAGATTGCCCGGGGAAACGTTAAAAGCCGATGGAGCAAAGAATGCATCCAAGCTTTTTTCTGTCAGGTTTTTTATGTCGGTTGCCATCGGATAATAAATGAAATACCGGTGTCGACCTATACGTTTCCTTGCGGGCCTTTTTGAGCAGTCTGATCGGTTGTCGGGTTGTATAGGTTATAAAAAAGGTTAATTAGCTCTTCTTGCCCGAGCAGTTTAGTCCTAAGACCTAAACCTACCAAATTTCCGTATACAAGCTCTGCTCTCTGAAGAATTTGGTCTCGGTAGATATTAAACTGTTCTTCGCTTAGTTTCTTGGCTCCGGTTGAAGGTTTAAGGATGCTCTTCAGTCCCGCTCCGATCCCGGCTTTCGCCGGATTCTCAAAGGCATAGAAAGGGACGACTATATAAAACTTCTTGGACATGATATTAGCCAGGGCCGATAGCTCTTTTACGAACTTTATATACTCCTGAGACTGGATCCTTAAAAGTTCATTGGTAACCGTTCTGGTCGTCTCTTCCACGTATTTTAGATAAGTATCGATGAATAGCCGTCTTGATATCGTTGACAACTGGAGAGAAAAATCCACTGAATTTAAAAACCTTTGGAAGTTTTGAAGAATGGCCACCTGCTCATCTTCCGAGCGCAATTCAAAGTTTATAGCCGATACCTCGACGACCGCCCTCAAAGAGCCATCCTTTAGGATGACGATATTGTCCCTTATCTCGGCTATATCGACTAATTGTTGGGTAGATTGATTTGGCGCAGCCATAAAGGCAAATTTAAAATTTAAAAATCAAAGTTTAAAATTATTGAGACTTAAAACTTTGCTAACAAAGTTTTAAGTAACCTGAATTTTACATTTTAATATTTTCATTTTGAATTTAGCGAAGCCTGTGTTCTTCTATTATCTCCACATTTCCTAATTCCTGTTCATCCTGCTTGCTGAAAAGATATCTTTTAGGATTCAGAAAATAAGAAAGGGCATAAGCTAAGTAGTTAAAGAGGGGGATGTTATCTATCTTGATATAAGCGAAGGCGACAAAAACTGTCGCGACAGGAAGGCCCAAGATGAAAAATATCAATCTTGGCGCGGCAATATAAAGCAGTGTGAGAATCGCCCCTCCTCCGCCCATCCACAGAAACTGCTTTATGGTAAATGGTCCAACGATTTTCGTTTCTGTTTCAATGAATTGTGGTACTTGGAAGCGCACTTGAATAAATTTCTAAATTCTAATATCTAAACTCTAAACAATATCAAAATGCAAATTTCCAAATGTTCAAAACAGTTTTGATAATTCGGATTTTGGTCATTGGAATTTGTTTAGGATTTAGTATTTAGGATTTCGGATTTTGTTCCTTACTCCTTAAATCCAACACATTCCCCTTCTGCTCTGTCTGGGGTGATTGAGCTGGTTTTAACCCGTCGGCTCTGGCTGATAAGTTGGGTACTGGTTCAGGCCGGGGTAAATTGGGAGGCGGTTGGGTAACTGACGGCTTCGGAGGCGTGATGGCCGTGGCCGGTATTGGCGGAGACGGTTGATGGGGCGGTTGCTGAGGCAGAGCCTGCCTTATCGGCGGAGGAGGAGAAGGAGCTTTTTGGGGCAAGGGCTGAAAAGATTTAGATTCTACGGGAGCTTGCATCGAGAGTACGGTAACTTCTTTTTCCGGTTGTTCGGGCATTTCTTTTTTCAGAGGAGGCGTCTGGGAGCGTATGAAAGTTTCCGTGTCTATCTTGGGTTTTGACTCAAGCTTCGCTAATTTAATTTTATCTCCGAATTTTTGATGCTGGATTGCCTTAATGTATTCCAGTATCGGAGTGAAAAGATCAGAAGCAATCTTATTAGCGATAGAAGAAGCTTTCTGCTGATCAAGATTAAGTCCCGAAGACAACAATAGTGGAAAATCTTTAACAAAAATTTTTCCGACAATTACATCTCGGACCAACGAAGCAATTACAGAGGCTTCTATATCCCCCATTTCATGATCTGCGGTCATTGTATAGATATATTGAGCTGTTTTGGGAGACGATAGAAAATTCTTTAATGCCACGGGGAGGTCAAAGAAAGCATCTGTAAATCTGGTCTTTTCTTCTTCGGTCTCATCTTGATAATAGGCAAAATAAGGAGAAGCAACGATGTATTCATATGTAGACATTTCTGTCGTAGTATCCTGTTGACCGGTAGGTCTACTGTTTAGTTGTGGTGTATTAGTATCCATATTTTTTAGCCTCTTCTGGGTATTTGCTGCTAAGCTCATCTTGAGCGGCGTCAAGAACCCACTGAAGCGCTTTGCCGCCACCTATATTTTGGCTGGGTTTTGTGTTCGATGACGTCCCGTCTTTTTTCATAAGATAACCGTCTTTATCTAATTCTCCGCTGAATTCTCTTTCAAAGTATTCTTTAGCTTTAGTTTTTAGGTACTCTAAGCTCTTGGCCTCCATTATCTTTTTATAAGCAGGGCTGCTCGCAACATCTTTAAGAATTTGGCCATAGTCCCTCGGTTTTTTAGCTGATTCCGGAGGTCTTTCTGGCTTCGGTGGTTGTGGCGAGGCCGGAATCGGAGCCGGTGATTTTGCCGGAGGCGGTGTCTGGGCGCGGGGAGAAGCAGAATACCCGCGCCTTGCGCGTTTTTCTTCCGATAGGTCAGACACAAATTGATCTCTCGGACTTAGGATAATGGATGGACGGGCTGAAGTTGATCTTTCTGGTGCCTCGTTGCTTGGGGCCGGAGGGTTATTCGGCGGAGGCGTTGGCCTTGGCGGAGGGTTGGGTCCTGCCGGTCTTGGTGGCTGTGCGGGCGAGGGCCCAGCCGGCGGAGGCGGTCTGTTGGGTGAGGGAGGTGCGGATGGTGAAGCCGGAGGCGCGGGTGGTCGAGGAGTAGGTCTCCAGGTTGAACTTGATTGTCCGCCAAAGCCGGGCGGGAGAGTTCTGGATCCTCTCTGGGCTCCTCCGCTTAGAGGTCGGTCTTTCGGTGGTCTTGGTTTTGGTGTTGGCTCGCTTCCTCCGCCTCCATCGCCGCCCCCACTTCCATCATCTGGTCCGCCATCACTCTCATCTTCATCCGGCTTAGTGCTCTCGTCCACCTCGTCTAATTCGCCCTCCAAAAGTCTATTAAGACGGACATCGGAAGCACTGAAGATAGCTTGGGCACTTTCCTTAGTGGAGGCTTCAGCCTTTTTATTATCATCGATTTTCTTCTTCAGGGCCGTCATTGATCTAAGGTGATTCCTGGCCTCTGTTGTAAACTTTCTCTGGTCTTCTTTGTTGCCATTCTTTATAGCTTTCTCAAGTTCGTCAGCAGAATCGTTAAATTTCTTCTCTACTTCCGTTAGATACTTACCGTATACTGCCTTAAATATGCCCTTGAATTTCTCTGCTCTCTTGCCTTTGAATTCAGGACTGTCCATCATAGACTTTATCCTGTCAGGAGTAAGTTCTTCGACCATAGCTTCTTTGACATTCTCATCTTCCGTCTCTGATATCTTCCATATTTGAGAAGTGGTTCTATTCTCTATATCGGCGCGAATCGCTTTCTTAACATCGTCATCCGTAATAGGCTCTTTAATTAATTCGCCGTTTTCGTCTCGGAGCATTTTAAATCTGCGCTTCACATTGATAGCCGTTTTCGGATCACTTTCTTGGGCGGAATTTAAGAATCTTTCCAGCTCGGCTTTGGATTCGTATATGCTATTTGTCGGTTTACCGTCGGGACTGATACTGGTGCCGGCCATTTTCTCAATTCTGGCTGAATCAAAATCACCTTTTTTAACCAGAAATTCAGCCGTAGCCCTTAATTCGGCTTTGCTGGCGCCCTGCGCTTCTAACTTGTCATAAAAAGCCAACCTTTCCTGCTTGCCCGAATCCTCCATCAGATTTTTAAGCTTGCCGATATTGGTTACTCTTGTACCCTCATTTGTAAACATGGTTAAAGCCTTTGTAGCTTCATCAAGGCTTCCGAACTCGCCGTTGTTAAACTGAACCTGCCTCAATCTTTCTCTCATCTGCTTGTTTTGTATGCCGGTTGTCGGATCTTTAGGATCTCCTTCAAGATACTCGCGGTCGCTGCGGCCGAGGCTATTGTAATTTATGCCCGCCAAGAATTTATTGGCCAATACTGATTTATCGCCGCCGTAGTCCTCGTATATCTTCTTTATTTCAGGTGCCTTTAATTCTTGATGGAATTCGCGAAGTAATTCTGCCGCCGCTATCCTCTCTCCCTTGCTGTTGCTGGTATTCATCTTTCTTCTCAGGGCTTCCTCATTTCTATCGGGATTTTCTGCAAGTATTCTTCTCCTGGCGCTCTCTACTTCGGCGGCTATCCTCTTATCATCTATACCCGTTACGCCAAAAGCTTTTCGGAATATGTCTGCTCTGCTTTCAGATCCTTCCTTGCCGCCATAAATCTTACCGGCGATGCCACCCGTCCAGCGGTCGACTGGAGTACCCTTAAAGCCTTCTTTCTGGAATTGTTCCCGTCTTTCTTTGGCAGCCCTTGAGATTACCCCGCCCTGACCGAGAGTTAATATTCCTCCGGCCGCTTTACGCGACCAGCTTGCCGCCCTCACTACGCTTGTTCCGGAGAACATGGACATACTCATAGCCATTGCCGCCCCTCCAATAAGAAATATTCCGACTAAAACAAAGTTGAATATAGTTTGGAACGTCAGGCCGATACTCGTTATTTCACCTGCGCTAAAGTTAGCGTTGAGCTGACCCAGGGTATTGCCCGACTCATTCAAGAAATAAATTCCGAAGTAGAGGAAGAAGAGGTAGATTGGCAGAAAAAATGTCCAGGCCCAGAAGTTTTTCCACCATTTTTGGTTTATATGCTGAGTCGAGGGCAATATTCCGGTCAGCCAGGCTATCGGAGACATAATGAGCAGGAACCAAAGGACAGGTATTCTTATCAGGGCGAAAATTATCGCCGTCCCCATGCTTATGAGCATCATTACCATTAAAACTATAGTTGATATAGCTATAATAGCTCCTTGGCCGACGACCGCTTGAGTTGTTTGGCCAACGGTAACGGCCGTATTGCCGAATTGTATTGTCGGAACTCCCTTGACTAAGTTGTGGCCCAACTGAGCTGCCGCGTCTCCTATCGAAGTAAGGAACGTACTGCTTAAAACTTGGCTGAAATTTATAATCATCCCGCCGATGACCAGACTGAAATTTATGAGTACGGCGGCTATAAGAAACTTAGGGAGGATGTTTCTGTAATCGTATTTGGAGATATCAAATATCGTGGCAAAGGCCATGATGACCAGGATTACAATGAAGAACATATTGGTGAAGTCTCTTATGATTCTCCAGCTCTCCTGGACAACCGTTAAATGGCCCGACGATGGATATGCCGAAAGATAAATGACCCAATTGAATATCTTAGCTGTCGCTTCTAAGAGCTTGCCTAAGTAACCGACAACAAATTCGACTAAAAACTGTGTAATCCAGCTTGCTAAAGAGGGAAATACTCCGCCTGAGGTAAGGGCTGACGTCAAAAATGAGATACCTCCCACAAGCAGCTCTACCTGGGCGTGAGCGTTTGAAATTGGCAAAAATCCCAAAACAATAGTCAGTAATATCACCGACGACAGGATCTTTTTATTTTTCAAGTATTTCAGCATCTTTAGAGCTACGACTTGCGAATTACATGCCTATACCCAACCCCTCGTTATCATCAAAAGAATCTACGCAGTCGGTATCATCGGGGAAGTCGGTATCTCCGTCGTTATCATTATCTAATCCATCGCTACATTCTGGTCCAAAGAGAGATGTCGGTTGGGGCGGAGGAGGCGGCGGCGGGCCCTCGTCTGTTCCGTTTGCGTCAACACATTCAGGATCGTTGGGGTAGTCGGTGAATCCGTCGCCCTCATTGTCTATTCCGTCAGAACACACCGGCAAAAATCTTAGCGACGACGCCACATCGTTGAAGTTAACAAGGATGGTAAAGTTAGGCTCCGAGGTAGTGAACTGAATACAGTTTCCGCCATAGTTCGGATCAGAACAAATTATTACGGACGTACCGGAAGGAACTACTACCGACGAAGCAGTATTTTCTCCTATCGTGTTATTGGATAAGTCTGGATCATCGGAGTTGAAATCTTCACAGGTACCTTGAAAATCTATAGTATCGCACAGACGTATAACACCGGTCGGCGGAGGGGTTGGCGTGGTGCCGGGCCCCGAATTTACTATAACCGAAGAAGTTTCATCATTCGGAAATTGAGGAGAAGATAAGAACGGGCCGTCGATATCCGGGTCACTGACCGTGAATGTGGTGCATTGTCCGCCATAGTAACTATGTTCGCACAAAGTTGCTGTTGTTCCGTCGCCCGGCAGTATTATCGACGAGACGGTATCGTTGCCTATCTGGTTATTGGTCAAATCCGGATCGCTGACCGAAAATACTTCACAGCCATCAGCATAATCTATGCTTATGCAAAGAATTACCGAGCCCGGCGGAACCGAAGGAATCGGTACGGTCGGAGATCCTCCCCCGCCTCCGGGTGCGTTTGGCCAAGAACCATTGGGGTCGTTAATTATTCCCGGACCTTCCTCGTTCGTGGGCTTTCCTATGACCGCCGATGCCGGTCTTTGTCCGCCGAGATCGAGTATCCTCCTCAGTAACCTGTTAGTTAGATTAGCCATTAATTCTTCTATTTCGTCCGTGTTGGTGATCCAGGCAAGCTCTTGATTTATTACATTAGAGGCGGCATCAGCCAATGTTCTGCCCGGAGTTATAACGTCTCTGTATATCAGACAGCTGTTATTTTGACCCCGGACCAAGCAGCTGTCATTGGCATCTTTGCCTCTTCTGGAAGTAAAACCGCCACCAGAAGTAATCTCGAGCTCGTCGTTTCTTTGCTCAAAATTCCTTTGAGTGTCAGCCTCGCCCATAGCGCTAAAAAATGTTCCAAAGAAATTATTTTGAGGTTCGGTTAAACGCGAAAGAGCTTCCCAGCCTCCGTTTCGGGAGAAATCGGCAATATAGCTTTGAAGACTGAAATTGGAAGGAAGAGTACAGTTATTTCTTAGGGGGAAAGACTCAAAAGCTGATACCCTGAGGTTTTGAGAGGGTAGATTCTGCCGAGTATTGGCGCTAAAAAGAGACTTCATACTCCTATCAAAATGAGCACACAAGTTCGTCTGGCTCAAAATTGACCTAAAAATATTTTCACCCCGGTACTGGGATCCGGTTAAAAAGTTCCTCCAGTTTCTTACGAACGAGGGTCCCCCGTCTCGCCCGCTTGAACGAATAGTCGAGATCATTCCTTTTGTTAGGTAATCTAAAACAGCCATCGCTCCGCACCGGGCTATCAAGTCGCCCCATGATTCCTTAGCGTTATTTTTCTCGTCATCAGTTGGTACGGATCCAGCTCCCCCGATTAAAGCAGCTACGGCACTGATCGATCGCTTAATGTAACCGGCAGGATTCAAAAAATCTTTCACTATATTTAAGAACGTATCGAATTTCTTAACTAACCAACCGACAATTTTACCGGCTACTACGCAGGAAATCGTGCTGGCGATTGCGCCGGGAACGGATTGAGCCTCTGCCGACATTCCGATAGGCTGGATGTAGGAGTAAACTAAAACGATCAATAGTAGTACGGCAACCGGCTTTTTGATTCTTTCGAATATCATCGACTTAGTAGATCTTCTTTGCTTAGATTATCGAATAATAACTGGACTAAAATAAAAGCCTCATCATAGGAGCTATCCAAAAGAGTGAAAGCGGTTAGCCCCCTAAGAGGATCGTCTTGTTGCCGGGCGACTCCTTTTGAAAGTTCGGATAGCTTTTTTATGGATAAAACTAAACTGTAGTGAAGATCTTTCCAGTTTTCTGGCACAGGTATTAATATCGCGGAGTTATAAATGGAAAGGAATTTGTCTGAAGAACTATTGAACAAATCGATGAATCTTTTCTCAGCCTCCTGTCCCCCGCCTGATTCAGAGATGGTTTGAAGTTCTTCGGCTTGGTGAGAAATCTCAACTGCAAAATCTCCGAGTATCCCCTGAATATTTTGAGCATAGATTTTCTGGTTTTGGTCAGACGAGTCGACGATTAAGATCTTCGACATATCAACCTTCGGGTCAAGACTGTATAAGCTGTCGTCGACAATTGATAGCGTCAGATCTTCTAAGGCTTGCTCGTAGTCAGGATTATCGGATCTCAGAGTCCCCTCAATCAAACCGCCAACTGCAAGATCGGTTAGCTTGGCGGTTATATTTTGATCATTAATTAGATCATCCGGTCCGGGCTGGCTTGGGTCATGTCCGGAAGCAACTTCCTCTCCATCTAAAAATCCGTCGTCATCGCTATCCGGATCTTGAAAGTCGGTATTCCAGTAGGCTTCTTCCATATCGGAAAGACCATCCCCGTCTTTATCGGAGTTGATGGATGAATCAAAGTTGCTTTGTACGTTAGCGAGCGAGAGAGAGCTTTTCGGCCGGTTATCAAAATAATTAAAAACCGCCAAAACAGAAAATAAGGCAAAAACTGCCAAGAAGGCGAAAAATATCTTAACTTTTATGGACATAATATTCCCCAGCTTATCCGGCTGGTTATATTCAGTTTGTTAACAAGCCAAAAAGTCAGGATTTAAGCTCGTTACAATACTAATTATAGCACAGAGAGAACAAAACCTGCCCAAGATTATCTGTGTATATCTTTTAGGGTAAAAATTGGCGCTTACTGTCGTTGATCAGAGGCCTAATTGCTGGTACCAAGCTTTAAAATGACTTTATATATATCTTCTCCAGATTGATCTTTCTCTCCCGAAGCCTTGCAGTCGAATTTAAAGTCGGTTATACATACCGTTCCCACGGGACGAATCTCCCAGCCTGGACATTTTCCGGTAATCGTCGGCGGAATCCATATGGTGATGTCTTTTATTGCATTATTTATGTCTTTAAGTGGAAAGGGCGTAAAACCGATACCTAAAGCCCATGGTCCTATCCGATCCTCGTTGTGGTTTCTGTACACGTTGGAGATCCACGGAAAGACTATTACCTTTCCCGGAGTGGGCACGGGCGGACCGACCTCAATTGCCCTGCCGCCCAGAGGTATGGGTATAGGTAGAGGTATGGGTATGATGGGATATGCCGCACAGACACCTTGGCCGTAAGGAAGATAACAGGCGGGATTAACGATCCAGACCCAGGCTTTGAAATCGAAAGTACAGGCCCGTTCCGTAGAAGTTATATGTCCTCCGAAAGGAAACTGATGGGGCACATAGCCGAGAACGTTAACTACCGTTTTTAAGGCGCCGATGATTTTAAGATTATTAATGTAGCTCATAACCTTTCTGACTTCGCAAACTATTTTTAACCAAGCCAGCCAGCTGATTTTAGAAGAAGCGTTGCAGGTTGCATCAAGAGAGACGTTTAAAGCCGGATCGTCAGTATCCGGCGGAAGAAAAGCCCTTGAAAAATTAGGGGCAATCAGGGTTAATCCGATAAATACAATCAGCAGCTTCTGCTTCATTTAAATAAGTTTATTATGTTTTTTATAGCCGAACCGATTGAGTTGAGCATTCTTGATACAAAATTCGGTGAAGACTTGGTGTCAGTTATTTTCGGCCGGCTTGTTATTTCGGGCGTTGAGAATTCGTAGGGACTTGGTAACGGTTCCGGTGACGAGTAATTTTCATCAACGGTGAAATTGTCGGTTATTCTCGTAGTTATAATAGGAGTCGGGATCATTACCGGTGTTTTAGATGTGGCGGTCGGTTTCAGTTCGCATTCGCTTGTCGCAGTATTTAGTTGGTATCCTGACCGGCAATAGCAGTTGCCGTTTTGGGCCAACGAATTCTGGCCATGTTGGGATCGGCAGATTTGATTTGCTTCTTGGCACTGGCCCCCTGACATAAAGTATCCGGCATTGCACGAACAAATATCAGCTTCAAGATCATATGTTGCGTTATAGCCATATAGCATTGGGCAGAAAAACGCTTTCAGTATAGGTAAGACTAATCTGTCGCCATAAAGGTTGAGCGCCGGCCTATTATTTTCTTTAAGGCACAAAAGATAGTCGTTGTTTTTTTGGGTATAGTCAGCTATTTCTTGCCGGCATTGGGTTAATTCGCCCTGACCAAGCCTTGAGCTGGCCAAGCCGGCATTTTGGAGTTTTTGATAGAGATTTTGATAGGATTGTTCATTGAAGCAACCCATTTCCGAGGGCGGGGAGCATCCGCTCCGGGCCATAAAATCAGACTCCTGTTCGACGGTGCTTAGTACAGCATTTTGACACTGGGGAACCGCGTAGATGATAGTTGATTCATCTCGTGTCCCGTCATTGCAGATTATGGCGGCGTCGGGCCGGATAATAGAGCAGTTCACTCCGCCATGACTGGCGCATATATTAGACAAAAAATCATTCTTTGCTTTTTCGATCGTGGCGGCATCGGGTGTTATCTCTGGAGTCGGACTTATTGCCGCATCAGCAAGATGATCCACGGCAAAAATGATTCCGTAGATTAAAAAAGATATTCCGAGTATGGTTAGCGCAGCCTTTTTCTTCATTACTCAATTATAACCCACTTCAGTGCTTAGCCAAATAGAGCTTCTGCCAAATTTTCCCAGTCGTTGAGAGAAAGGTTTTCCGGTCGTGATAGTTCTTTTATACCGGCCGTTTTAAATGCTTCAAGGACGGCGCTTTTAGACAGTTTAAGTTTTTTTGAAAGATTGCTTGCCAGTTGTTTCCTTTTCTCCGAGAACCCCCCTTTTATTACTTTAAAAATTTCTTCTGTTTTTTTAGGATTTCGGATTTCGGATTTAGGATTTAAGCGGATAATAGCTGAGTCAACCTTGGGAATCGGCCGGAAGTTATTTTTAGAAATAAAGACAACCACTTCCGGTTCGGCGTAGTATTGAACGGAGAGGGCCAGTAGGTTCATATGGGGCGGTTTGGCCGTAATTCTTTGGGCGACTTCTTTTTGAATTGTCAGAACGACCAGCTCGGGTCTGGGCCACTCTTCGAATATTTTCCGGAACAGATTGGACGTAATGTAATATGGGATATTGGCGACGATTTTATATTGCAAAGATGCCCTTTGTTTTACAAAGGGCATCTTTGCAAGGACATCGCCCTCAATTATTTCTATATTTTTAAAATTCTTAAACTTTTCCCGCAGGGGTTCGATGAGGCGGTTATCTTTCTCGATTGCGATAACTTGGCCAGCCTTTTTCGCCAGCTTCTCCGTTAAATTTCCTGTTCCGGGACCTATTTCTAAAACTAAATCCTTCTCTGATATTCGGGCGGCATCAATAATCCGGTCTATTATGTGGGGGTTAATTAAAAAATTCTGACCCAAGGATTTTTTAGGAGTAAACTTAGTGGGTAGTGTGGTAGTCATTAGCTTTTTGATTTATTAATTAATACATTAAGCATTCTCATCGTCTCGTCTATCAATCTATCTACCTTCTTATAATCCAAATCTTTAGAGAAGGGTAGTTTTCTCGATATTTCTATTTGAGTTTCTAATTCTGCGCCAGAACCGTAAGCTATCGACAAAAAGTGGATGAACTCTTTTTCGTAACCTCGTCTTCTCCCCTAGGCAATGTTAGATGGTATTGAAATGGCAGATCTTCTCATTTGAGAAGTCAGGCCATAGATTTCTGATTTAGGGAACTTCTCTGTTAAATTATAAATCTCCAGGGCCAACTCGACTGCCCTTTGCCAGACTATTAAATTTCTGTAGGAATTTTTATTCTCCATATTGGTTTTTAATACTGCGCTACCGCGCTAACGACCCCCAGTTTAGTTAGTAGTATATGGTTTCATCATCGCTCCAGCTCATCTGTTGGTAGTCGACGAGTTTAGTCGGGATCTCATTTACAAATCTTGAGAGCAGGTTTACCTGGGTAGACCCGAATATGTTTCTGTACTTTGCGGTAGTTATAATAAGCCTTTCTTTGGCCCGAGTTACGGCAACGTAGCATAGGCGCCGCTCTTCCTCTAACTCTACGGGGTTAATAAGCGTTCTGCTGTGCGGAAAGAGGCCCTCTTCCATTCCGGCCAGAAAAACCACCGGGAATTCAAGACCCTTGGATGCATGAGCGGTCATAAGAGTTATCTTCCCCTGTTTGTTCTGGTCGATCTCTCCGTCTTTTAGCTTGTCGGTATCTTGGAGAAGAGCGATTTCTTCAAGGAATTTCTCTACCCCCTCTCCCATCTCAAGGGAGTCGTATTTTTTTGTAACTGTCAGAAGCTCTTTGAGGTTTTCTATTCTTTCATCATTTGTTTCATGATCGTCCGACTTGGATAGAGAAAGATTGATAAGATAGTTTTCATAGCCAGTCTTTTTTACAACGGCTTTGATTATGTCAGTGAGTTTCTTAGTCGTCTTAAGCTCGCTCAGATCGTTCAGGAGATTTAAAAACTGGGCTATGGCTTTGGATTGCCGGGGTGGAGCCGGCTCTTTCGATAAGGCAGCTACGGCTTTTATGAGGTTGGGTTCGTCTTGTCGGCTTATTTTCTCAAATACGCCCTTGCCTAAGCCTCTTGGCGGAATATTATATATTCTTTCAAAGCTTGCGATATCATTCGGGTTATTGATGAATTTTAAGTAAGCTAAAATATCTTTAATCTCTTTTCGCTGGTAGAATTTTATGCCGCCGATTATTTGATACGGAAAACCCTTGGCCACGAAGGCCTCCTCTATTGCCCTTGATTGGGCGTGGGTTCTGTATAAAACAGCGAAATCGCGGAGCTTGTAACCTTGAGCGGCAAGATCCTCAACCTCTTCAACTATAAATTGGGCTTCCATTCTTTCGTTTATCGACTCCTTAACTGTTATTTTGTGACCCGAATTGTTATCAGTCCAAAGGGATTTCGGTATCTGGGACTTATTGTTGGAAATAATTTCTTGGGCGGCATTTAAGATATTTTTCGTGGAACGGTAATTCTGCTCAAGCATAATTATTTTGGCTTCCGGATAATCCCTTTCAAAATTTAATATATTTCTTATATCGGCCCTCCTGAACTGATATATCGACTGGGCATCGTCGCCGATGCAGAAAAGATTCCTGTATTTTTGTCCGAGAAGATTTATGAGGACATACTGATCGTAGCTGGTGTCCTGGTATTCATCGACGAGGATATATCGCCACATTTCCTGGTATCGATCCAAAACCTCGGGGTAGTTTTTAAATATCTTAACCGTCAGGACTATCAGATCGTCAAAGTCTAAGACATTCATTTTTTGGAGCTGCGACTGATAGTTTTTATATATTTTTGCAACCATTCGGGAGTAAAAATCCTCACCGTCATAATTTTCCGGAAATTTAAGCTCGGTTTTCAAGCTTGAAATTTTGTTCATTACTCCGCGAGGGTTGAACCGCTGGGTATCTATTTCAAGCTCGGCCATTATTTTTTTAGTTAACGACAACTGATCATCGTCGTCGAAAATATTAAAACTTCGGCTATAGCCCAACCTCCCTATCTCGTTTCTCAGTATTCTTGCGCAGATAGAATGGAATGTTCCAATCAAAGGAAATTGGAAATTGCCCGCCCTCGGCCAAGCCGAGGCGAGGCCGGGGGAAATTGGAAATTGGAAATTTAAGAGATGCGAAACTCTGTTTCGCATCTCTTCAGTAGCCTTATTGGTGAAAGTTACCGCAAGGATGTTTTGCGGTCTGACGCCGGCAGAGATAAGGTGGGCTATCCGGTGGGTCAGACAGCGGGTTTTGCCCGAACCGGGTCCGGAAATAACCAAAACCGGCCCGTCTACGATCTTAACGGCTTCAATCTGCTTATCATTCAATTTTTCTAATATTGAATCAGTCAATTGGTGGTTCGAGGCTTAATTGCTATAATTACTTATAAGAAATGACTACCATCTTCATTAAATACGTTTATTGGCATTTTACCATAGCCCCCCTTCAAATCATGGTTATTATGACCAACTATCTTCGGGCATTCTGGCACAGGTTTCTGATAGGTCAACATTTCAAAACCCTTTTTGCTCCCTGGCATCGGCAGGAGCCTTCTCAGCTGGCCCCTAAAAGAAGTAAAAATTTTGGAGACAAGATCTTGGATTTTATAGCCGATATCTATATCCGTCTGATTGCCGCCACAATCAGGCTGTCGGTGATAATCGCCGGACTTGTAACCCAGTTATTTATAGCCTTAGGATTTACTGCCCTTTTTCTGGTGTGGATAATATGGCCGGTTTTAGCTATTTATCTAATTTTCCGCGGACTAAGTCTCGTCTATGGATTTTAATCCGAACAAATCGTCAATTTATGACGCGGTAGTTTTTTACCGTATTTTTCCGGGCGGCCTTATGAAGCTTTACCGCGTATTACTGTTTGGGATCGGTTTTGTATCGCTTGGGTTTTGGGGAATCAAGAAATTCTTTTCAATCTTAGCGAACTTTAATTTCGTGCCTTCGGTCAACCCCGATGGATTATTGGGGATTGCTCTGATCTTTCTGCCGATCGGCTTTGCGGTCTTGTTTTTCGAATTGTTCGGCGAATACCACCTTAAGAATCCCAAGGCCGAAGCCGGAGATAACTTGGCGGATATTCTTGATTATCATTCAGCCCGCATACTGTCCGAGGCTTCTTTGGCGGCAAGATTATCTAAACATAGTGCAATTCCCTTGCGGGCTTTTCTTTATCGCGTTTTTGGCGATAAATTTTTCCGGGATATTATTTTCAGAATTATTCCCGATGCCGGAATCATACAGGAGTTTAAAAACAAATTGTCGGACAACGAAAGAAAAGATATTCCTTTCAATTACATCAGTGCTTACTTGCCGATTTCGGAAGATCTTAGGTGGACAGTTGAAGAAGCTGACAAAATCAGGGCGAGCCATCGGGGAGAGAAAATAACTGTTCTCGATATTTTGGCTGCAGCTTTTGATCATGACAACGATTTCAAAGAACTCATCTTCGCTCAGGACTTGGATCGCAACGATTTGGAAGAGTTAGCCAACTGGTTTGAGCATATCTGGTCTTTCAGGCAGAACAACCGGCGATTCTGGCTTTTGGAGAATCTCGTGCGCAAAGCTCCGATCGGGCGCGGGTGGATTTACGGCTACTCCCCTTACCTGAATTCTTTCGCTAAAAACTTAACCGACCAATCGGAGACATCTTTTCAGCCGTTTAAATTAGTGAGCCGGGATAAAGAAATACGTCAGATCGAAGAAGTGTTGGCCAGATCAGGAGAGAACAATATCATTATTGTCGGAGAGGAGGGCGTCGGCAAAGAAAGGCTTATTGCTGATTTTGTCGACCTGATTGCCAAAGGACGGGCTCTGCCCCAGCTTAATTATAAAAAAGTATTTGATTTGAACATTCCTCTGATGATGTCTTCGTCAAAGGATATTTCCGGCGTACAGAATATTTTAATCCAGCTGCTTAACGAAGCCACCCGTTCAGGAAATATCATCTTGATCATAAAAGACCTCCATAATTTTATCGGTGAAATAGGGGGGATGGGGAGGGCGGATATTTCCGAGATTATCGTCCCGTACCTTAAATCGACCCATATCCAGGTTATTGCCACCACCAATTCGGCCAATTTCCATAAATTCATCGAGAATCGTTCCGAGATAGCCAATGCATTTGAAAGAATCGATGTTGACGAAGCCACTTCTGATCAGACCCTCAAAATACTTGAGGAGATAGTTCCTCAGACCGAATCGAGATTAGGAATCATAGTGACCTATGGAGCGATTAAGAATATTATCGAGAGCGCCGATAAATATATCAGAACCTCTCCTTTTCCGGAAAAAGCCGTGGACTTATTATCCGAGGCCGTCTCTTACGCGGTGAATAAAAAAGAAAAGGTTTTAATGTCTCAGCATGTTAACGAGGTAGTCAGCCGTAAAACCGGAATTCCTCTTGGTCCGATTGCCGAAGAAGAAAAAACCAAATTAGAGAACTTAGAGAGTCTGATGCATAAGCAATTAGTCGGCCAGGATCGGGCGGTTGAGGTGGTTGCTTCAACAATGAGGCGGTTAAGAACCGGACTCGGGAAAAGAGGCAAGCCGGCCGGCGTGTTCTTATTTGTTGGTCCGACCGGAGTCGGAAAGACGCTAACCGCTAAAATACTGGCCACAACCTATTACGGAGCCGTAGATAGGATGATCCGTTTTGATATGTCAGAATATCAGGATATTGAGTCTTTGGACCGTTTTCTGGGAAATCTAAGAACGAATGAGCCGGGCCAGTTTGTTTCCACCGTCAGAGATAATCCTTTTTCCCTGATTCTTCTCGATGAAATTGAAAAATCTCATAAGAATATTCTGAATATATTTTTGCAGGTTTTTGACGAAGCCCGTCTTACGGATGTCTTCGGAAGGAAGGTCAATTTTGAACAGAATATCATCATCGCCACATCCAATGCCGGCGCCGAACAGATCAGAGAGATGGTCAAAAGCGGCCTTGACCCGTCTTTGGAAAAAGAAAAGGTTGTGGATATACTGATACGTCAGAATTACTTCAGTCCAGAATTTTTGAACAGATTTGATGAGATAGTCGTATTCAGGCCGTTAACCAAAGAACAGATCGGAGATATTGCCCGAATATTGATCGAGGCGCTGACCAAGCAACTCGAAAATAAAGGCTACATATTCAAACCGACAGAAGATATTATCAGATACATTTCCGAAATAGGATTTGATCCTCAATTCGGGGCGAGGCCGATGCAAAGGGTCATCAAAGACAGAATCGAGAATGCGATTGCCAAGAAGATTTTAGATAAGAGTATAAAAAAGGGACAGGAATTCGGCCTGACGATCGAGGATATAAAATAGTTGCCACGCTCTCAAATTCGTTTTGGTGGACCGTACCGGACTTGAACCGGTAACCTCTACAATGCGAATGTAGCGCTCTACCAGTTGAGCTAACGGCCCACAAGTATAAGTAATTGGTGGGCCAGGTGCGAATGTTCCCGATTTGTCCGAAAGCGAAGCGATTGGTGACAAATCGCAATCCCGCCAAGACTCTGTATTATGGGCGGGGCCGTGTTCTACCACTGAACCATAGGCCCTTCTCTACCTGGTTAAAATATCAAAAATCAGTCGATTTAGCTAATTTATGTCGTACTGCTTGGACGTAAGATTTATCTTCCCATTTCGTCTTTTAATCAGGTCGAAATTGGCTATTTTATAGGATTATTAGTATAATTAGTTAAATTAAAGCGTTGACCATAGACTCCTGAAAAAGCCTATAGTCAGAAAATTAAATGAAAAAACACAATTACACAGCCGCCGTCATAATGGCAGCATTTCTTTTGTCGGGATTGTCCGTAAGTGCTCAGACGGTTTCGCCGACGCCCTCACCCTCACCGTCGGCTTCGCCGACTGCAAGGGAAAGAGCTCTTGAGAGAAAGCAGGAAAATAAACAGAAACAAGAAGAAAGAAAAGAAGAGAGAGATCAGAAGAAGGAAGAAAAAAAGGATGAAAGAGAGGCGAAGAGATTAGAAAAGAGAAAAGAAGAAGTTAGAAAATTCTGGAGAAAAATGATGCATCGACTTGAGGTTTTACTCAGAAACGAAAGAAGATTGGCTGATAACCTCAGGAAGAAGCTTAATAAGTTAGCCGCTCGAGGCGTCGACGTTACCGAAGTCAAGAAGAAACTTGATGATGCCGTGAAAATGATCGATGACACCGCGAAGATGATTCAGGATGGAACTGCTCAAGTCGAGAGCCTCATAAATAATAATGAACCAAAAGAAGCTCTAAAAAAAGTTAAACAACTTGTCGAAGAGATCAGAGACAAGATAAAGAATGTTCATCGGGCATTAGTTGACGCGAGAAAAGCGATGAACTCTTTACCGAAACCGTCGCCAAGTCCGTCCCCATCTGTTAGCCCGTCACCATCTCCAACTCCGACGACATAAATATTAAAAGACACCGATTTTTCGGTGTCTTTTAATTCCTGACAAGGTTATGTGCCTTGATTCAAAAACAGGCATCGAACCTGTTTTTGAATATGTCTTGTCCTTCGCCTTTTGATAGGCTCAGGACCTCCTTCACTTCGTTCAGTCGGGATGCCGAGAATCGAACTCGGTCTTCACGCACCCGAAGCGTGCGTACTACCGGCATACTCCATCCCGGTATGTAGTGTGAGGGTTATCTATGTCCCGTACTCCCGAAGCCCCCTCTTGTTTTTGATTTCATTTTTGTAATTTCCTGCCAGCTTGCTTTTATGAATTTTACAAAAAATCCCTGAGCAATTCTCGCCCCCTTGGTTATTGTGACCGGTTCCTTGGTAAAGTTGAGCAAGGGTATCTTGTATTCATCGCCTTCCCCCCTGAAGTCCGGGTCTCCTATCCCTATGCCATGAACAGGTAAAACTCCGAATTTATGGGTTGAACCCCTTGCGGCTATAAATAGAACACAATCATCGGGCGTTTCCAAGGCAATATTCAGAGGGACATATCCTACCATGCCTGGTTTTATTTTTGTATTTTTCCTGGCGATCAAGTCAAAACCAACCGCTCCCGCCGTTTTGTACTCCGGCAGAGGGAAGTCCTTATCGAATCTTTTAATTTTTATTTTTTTCATGATCGCAGTTTTTATATGGGCCATGATATATATAATAACCTTTATGATATATCATAAAGGTGCGGCATACTATACATAATATTTTTTCATTCTTTCCTTTTCTTCTTCTTCGACTGCTTTTTCTATCTTTTCTAAAGCCCTCTTAAGTTCTTCCGGAGACTTTTTATCAAGTTCGTGGATCCGTTTTTTTAGGTCCTCTTTTTTGTTTTTGGCCGGGTCGTCTATAACCTCAGCCAAAAGGTAATTAAGGATCAAGCCAACTTTTGGTCCGGGCTTTATCTTAAGCTCTTTCATGACGTCCTCTCCGTTCACCTTGAGCATTTTTGCCGAAATCGGATCGTGCGAAACTTTATCGATAATATATTTCATATGCCTTAGCTTATACGGCACCGCTTTGGGTCTGCCCGAACCGATGCGGTCTGCCTCACGGACTTTTATCAAATCTTCCATATTTTCATGACCGACATTGACCAATAATCTGCGAACGGAAGATTCTGTTACTTCTCCGACGTTGTAGTAGAACAAATGATAGCGGACCAGCTTGATTATTTTTTCTGCTAATTCTTTGGGGAATTTCAGCCTCTCCATTATCTCAGCCGTCATTCTTCCCCCTACGACATCGTGGCCGTAAAAAGTGGAATATTTCCCGTCTCCCCTTTTTGTTCTTGGTTTGCCTATGTCGTGAAATAAAGCCCCGAGCCGGACTGTTAATGAATATTTTTTTTCCGCCGCGTATTTAAGGGCTCGGGTGTTATGTTCCCAGACCGTATAAATGTGATGGAGGTTCTGGCCCACATCTATCCCCTCTCGCAATTCAGGAACTATGTATTTTAGAAGTCCGTTTTCTTCAAGAAGGAGGACGCCTTCGTAGGCGTTATCTGATTCAATTATTCTTATAAATTCGTCCCTTATCCTTTCTTTAGATATTGCCCGCAGCCATTCCGACTTCTCTTTTACGGCTTTTTTGGTTTCACTTTCCAGTTCGAAATTCAAAGACGAGGCGAATCTCGCGGCTCTTAAGAGTCGCAGGGCATCTTCTGAAAATCTTTCTTCCGGTTTGCCTACGGTCCTGACTAAACAGTTTTTGATGTCTTTCTGGCCACCGAATAAATCTACTATCTCCCCTTTTTCATTCATGGCCAAGGAATTTATCGTAAAATCCCGGCGCGACAAGTCATCTTTAAGAGTTTCAGCGAAGCGGATTTCATCGGGGTGGCGCTTATCGGTATATTTACCCTCAATACGATAGGGCGTTATTTCCACGATGGAAACAACCGGATCTTCTGAGCCTGTCTTTACGCCAACCGTACCGAATGTGTTCTCGTAGACGTTCTCGGGAAAAATCTTCTGGATCTTTTCGGGTTTAGCATTCGTGGTGACATCCCAGTCTTTAGGCTTTCTGCCCATCAATAAATCGCGGACGCACCCGCCCACAATAAATCCCTCGAAACCTGCTTTTTCGAGTGCGTTTAATATGTTTTTTACTTCTTTAGGCAGTTCCATGATAATGGTGTCTCTATTGTACCAAGTTAGAACCTATTTTCAAAACAAATGATGTGTCGCACGCGCGAAGCGCGTGGTGGCTCTAAATTAAGCCGTACGCTCCACGAAAGCCCCGCCACCGCCTCGCTTCACTCGGCAACCCCAAAAAGAAAAAATGTTCCTCGCTTTTCGGATTTGCGCGCGCCCGATTTTTTCTGAAAATGGAAAGGACATTTTTCTTTTTGGGGTTCTGCCTTCCAAATATTCAGG
>MGJK01000002.1 GCA_001794215.1 Candidatus Yanofskybacteria bacterium RIFCSPHIGHO2_01_FULL_44_24 | reverse complement strand
CCAATTCGTGAATTCTTGCTGGTTTTATGGCTGTTCTTCTCATACCTACATTATATCAAGAAGGAGGCTATGGTTTTCGAACAGCCTTACCATGCCTTGATTTTTCTAATCAAATCTGATAAACTTGCTACTATGAGGTTAGATGGGTAAAAGAATGAAAAATTATATCGCGGGGTGGAGCAGCGGCAGCTCGTCGGGCTCATAAATAATTGTGACCTACCATAGTAATGTGGCATGGAAAAACTCTCTAAATTGTCTGGAAACCCCACTCGCCTATCAGCGAAGGGCAATCAGCAGCGAAACCTTAAGCTCATCGAAAGGGACGTTCAGAGACTATAATGGGAGCACCCGTAACCGTAACAAAAGTTGGGTGATGGTATAGTCCGTCACTGCAAGTAATTGCAGATTAACAGTCAGAACCCGAAGGTCGCAGGTTCGAATCCTGCCCCCGCAACAAGGCTGGAGAAGCAGACGCGAAAACGTCTGTTTTTCTTTTATTAATGCGATTATTTAGAGGTTCTAACCGAATCGGATGTTTCTTTAATTCTTTTGAGATGGTTTGTAACGGTAACAAGGCTTTCTCTATATCAATGCTAAGTATTTGGTCTTTTAGGATGAGGTCCGAACCAAGAGCCCCTAAAATCTGTTTTCTAACCTGCCAGTCTCCGGTCTCCATCCTCTCTTGAGCATCGCTGGCAAATTTAAAAACATTCTCGGCTATCTCAACCCATTTATTTACCTGCTGACCAGAGTTAGCGAGCTGCTTCTCTAGTCCACCCTTTTCCACCAAAATTTCCTCTTTTCTTTGAGCAAATTCCTCAGATGTTATTTCTTGACCCGCCCTCATATCAATTAAACCCTTCAATCTGTTTACGCAAAGCGTATATGCTCTTTGCTGGCTCCGAGAAGCAATGCATGAAAGAAAGATCACCCAACCTATACGATGAAAATTATGGTGGTGGAGATTACTATGAATATGACTCTTGGTAACGTACGAACGATGAAGCTTCCGAAAACAAAACTGGCTATTGCGGCCAGTTTTGTTGAGATAATTCTAAATTAATCATGGGCATTATTTATCCTTATGAGCGTCATAAAATATATCTACATAATCTTTATAGATATAAGAGCGGCCATATTTTTTTTCTGGATTTCTCAATTTTAATATTTCTAATTCGATGAACCTATCAATTAATTTTTGAGCACCATTACCTGTAAAATCAGTCCATTCGGATATGGTGGTTACATCTACAATTGGTTGTGCAAAAAGCCGTGGTAATACCTCAATTGCACTTTTAGAGGAGCGCTTATCCATACTCTGAATCTTTAATATATCACGCTCTCTTATTTTAGTTATTTTATGCACCGTTTCTATGGCTTCTTGTGCGGTTTCAGAAATACCAGCAAGAAAGAATTGCACCCATTTATCAATTGCCCCCTCATGATATCCATGGAGTCGATCATAATAAACTTTTTGATGTTTTTTAAAATATGATGACAAGAACAACACTGGCTTCGACAGTAAGCCTGTTTCTCTAAGATAAAGGGTAGTAAGCATACGTCCTGTTCGTCCATTACCATCTCTAAAGGGGTGGATTGTCTCAAATTGACCATGCAGAAGTGCGGCTTTAGTAAGCGGCAATAAGTCATTACTTTCTACATGGACAAACTTTTCCCAATCACTTAGACAACGTTGCATCACATCCACTGGCGGTGGAACATACTTTGCGTCATGAGGACTTGTACCATTTATCCAGTTCTGATCGTGTCTAAATTCACCCGCACGTGCATCATGGGTCATGCGCCCACCCTCCATTAACTCTTTATGCATTAACTTTATTAGCCTGGTGCTAATTGGTATTTTTTCTAGTAATTTAATACCGCGATTTAATGCCTTAATATAATGAGTAATGTCGTCGACATCGTCCGGTAAATTTGCATCGATTTTTGCCTCTGCTTCAAGTGCATCCATCATAGTTGCGCCCGTCCCTTCAATCTGACTAGAAGAAGTTGCATCTTTTAAAATATACATAAAAATAAAAAAGTCTACGTCAGGTAATAGCTGAGTAATCCCGTCTAATTTACTAACAAAATGCTGAGCTCGAGAATCCATTTTAATTAATTCTGGAAGTAGATTAAACCCGTCCACGGGAGGAAATGGATTTGGAAAAAAGGACTTATATGTACCCCACTGGGCATCCTTATGATATATATATTTTCCTATCTTCATTAGTTTTAGTTAGTTAGTATTAATAGCTCTAATACGCACTAATATAGCATATAGTTAGTTTTGCTGCAAGTAAACCTAACTATAATTACGCACGATTCCTCTACATTTACTACTATGGTATTTTACCCCCCCCCCCACCCCCCCTCACAAGCCCAAACCCAGAATACTCCCTCAATCCCCCGAGATAGGTTCTCATGTCCTCCAACCCCCGCAACCAAATATGAAAACGAGGCGTAAACCGTCTCGTTTTCGTTTATTTAAGATGTTAGATGGCGGAGATGATAATTGAAAACTGGTTAACGGCCGGGTTTTCACTTGTTGACAACGGAAATGCGGAGCTTGCAAGGAAAGAGTATAATTAAGGTAATAAATTTTTAAGTCAATATACGAACACCGGTACTATTAAAATCTCTCTTTGCTCTGTTTTTCTGTTTTTATCGGCATTACTATTTGTTCCTCTTTTAGCTTTCGCCCAAACACAGCTACCCTGTTCCGGAAGTGTTACTATCACAGACGCCACTCAAGCCCAGCCCGGAGTATTAGCGGTTGTTTCAAATTCAGCCCAGGCATCTTTTACCGTGACCGGCCCGGCAACTTATCATGGCAACGGTTATTATTGGGTCCAGCAAGGAATCCCGGTCGGTACCTATACGATTACCTGGAATGGTGTCTCCGAATGTGGAACTCCGGCATCAGAAACAAAATCAACCAATACTCAAGGCTCGGTAGCTTTCACCGGAAATTATCAAAGCATTAGCAATGCTCCTACCCCCACTCCGGTTCCAACTCCTACACCCACTCCGGTTCCATCATCACCAAGCGGCCGCTATATGACTATCGGTTCAAATCCACCCTCTGCTTCGGTCTATATCAACGGCTCGCTCATGGGTAAAGCACCGGTCAAAGTCAAACTTCCAGAAAATGTGCCGATCAAGATCAAATGTACGCTACCTAACTATTCAGACTATACCTATAACTATCCAGCCGTTAGTCCCCTGCCAGCGGGGATTGCTTCTGTAAATTCCGACTGGACATGCACCTTAAAAAAACTTTTATCGACTACATCTTCTCCTTCACCTTCTCCGGCACCGTCCCAATCATACCAGCCAAGACAACAGCCCAACGAAACTGTTGGGCCAACCCTATCACCAGCGACACCAACTCCATATATTACATCAACGCCTCCAGTTATGGAGTCCAAGGGATTTTTCTCTCGCGTTTTCGGTTCCGTAAAATCTTTCTTCGGAAAATTATTTGGACGTAAAAGTTCTTCGCCGCCAGCTTCGACACCTACCAATAGTCAAGATCCTACTGGTTCTTCTGACAATAAATTAGAAGGTGTATGGAAAGTTGAGCAAATTTTAATGTATGACCCGCTCATTAAAGATTTCCGCCCGACCCAAGCCGGGGGAAATTATACCCAATACAAGGGCAATCAGGTATGCATTAATGGTGTTTTAGGTCCCAACGATATGCCCCAACCCTGTCCTCGTTATGAGACGTTTACTATTTCGAAGGATCAGATAATCATGCCCAGTGTTACCGCATACTCTATTCACTTTAAACTGTCGGGAGATAAGCTTGAATTATCCTTAGAACCAAAAACCGGTCCAACCACTCCCAACTCGCCGCAAAAGCAGAAAATAATTTTATCAAGATTGCATAAGAATGTCCCTGATTATCCCGCATCCAACCAGCCTCAGGCATCGGCAACACCAAAGGCAACCAGTACGCCGGTTATTGCGCCGATAAAAACTCCCACTCCTACACCTATACCAAGCATTAAGCCGACTCCCACGCCATCCCCCGTTCAGTCTACGGCAGTTCAAAACCTGCAAGGACTATGGACTACGGAAAACTCTGCAGATAGGAATATGGGTATTAATGATATGGAGTTTAACGGAAATAAGTTCTGCAGTGTCAGTAATTTGTGCGCACTCGGGAAAGCTGATTACTGGACCTACACCGTTGAGGGCAATGCCATAGTCATTAAGGAGCCAATCCAGGCAGGCGAGTTAGGCGGAGGAGGAACCGGATATGCGACACTAACTTATTATTTTTACTTCCAGGGCAGTAAGCTTGTGATAACATTTCCCGGCGGTTCCAAATATACTTTTGTCAAAATCCCCATCTATGCCACCCCTACGCCAACTTCTATGTATTAATATTTTATTAGTTCCGTCGCAAGTCTTGTTCGTAACCTTGTTACGGGCAAGACCTCAAGGGAACTAATCTTAACAGAATGAAGAGATACTATCTACCCCTGCTTCTGCTGTTAGCGTTTATTGTCGGGTCGAAGTTGGTTTTTGCCTCTAAGCCGTCTGATTTCGGTCTAAAGGATGGGGACTTGATAAGCGCCATCTTCTCAGATGATCCCGACGTATATATTATCAACGAACAGGGCTATAAGCGGCTTTTTCTCAACCCGGAAATATTTAAGTTCTACGGTCATCTCGGCGGATTTGCAAACGTTAAACTTGTTACTCCGGAAATCAGGGATTCTTTCCCGACCTCCGGTTTTTTCCGAAACTGCGAAGACAATGATCAGAGGGTATATGGTACAAGTGTAGATAGTGAAGATGCGGGCCGGCTTCATTGGATAAATAAGTCCGGCGATCAGGCCGTTCAGGAAGACCCGGATTTCTTCAAAAAAGTTTTCTGTATTAACCGAAGAGAGTTTAACTGGTATCCAAGGGGAGAAGAATTTAGGGCCTTAAAAGAGATTCCCCAATACAATCGAAGCGTAGAAGCCGATAATCCCGTTATCTGTCATCATCCGTCTGAGGACCCCCAAACATTTCAAACAATAAGAGTTGCGCCAGAATCCCTTGATACCCACTTCCAGCACGGGGACACCAAGGGGGCTTGTCCGGCAGTTTCCATATCAACCCCAACACCGACACTAACTCCAACGCCCACTCCAACACCAATCCCAAGTAATACTCCAATTTATACTCCTACGCCGACTCCAACGCCCGTTATTCAGTATTCACCCACTCCTACGCCGACACCAACTTCAGTTCCTGTCGAAACCATACTCTCAACTGTTACCCTTGCTTCTCCGAATGGCGGTGAGTGCATGGCCGGCATTTTTCCAATAACCTGGTCATCTTCTCTTGGCAGTGAGGTCGCTAATTGGAGGTTAAACTACTCCCTTGATAATGGCTCGACGTGGTGGTACGTGATGTATGTTCATAATTTCGCCGCCAGATCATATAATTGGGCTTCCGGGGACGTCAATACGCGAAGCGATATGGATAGCGGTAATGTAATAATGAGGGTCCAGGCCTACAGCCCCACATTTCCTGGAGGTACCTTGCTTGGTTCCGATACTTCAGACAGAGTCTTTTCGGTTCGTCCGACATGTCCGGGAGGTTCGATTCCCGTCGCACCCACCAATCTTACGGCCGCACCCAAAACCTACAGCAACGGCGTACAGTCTATTGTCTTGAATTGGACAGATAATTCCAATAACGAGCTTGGTTTCGCAACGTCTAAAAGAATTCAGGGTACCGGTACATGGGATAACCCTATATATGTTTCAGGAACCGGCATAGAGTATCAAGGTCTTCAGTCTGGCACTACTTATGAATTCAAGGTTCGTTCCGGAAACCAATACGGTTACTCGTCTGAAGTTAAAATTATTGCCACCGCAGGAACTTCTGTTCCAACCCCAACCCCGGCACCTACTCCTACTCCAACGCCAACCCAGCAGGCTAATTTATCTATAAACTCAACTCCTTCGGGTGCTGTGGCCACTAATATCAATACCGGATATGTCTACTGTCAGTCGACCCCATGTAACGTCCAAGCTACCGTTCCTCCAAATTCTGTGAATATTAAAATTTCAAAAGCCGGATATTATGACTGGACAAGTCTTATCTATCTTTACGCAGGACAGACAACAAATGTAGGCGCACTACTTTTGGCGGCTCCGACCCCGACACCTACTCCTACTCCGACGCCTACGCCAGCTCCTATGACACTGACAATACGAGGAAGAATGGTTAATGCCCTAACCAACCAGCCTGTAACCAGCACAAGTATGTTAATCTGGAATTGGAAAGGCACCACAAGAAGAGATTTTTACTTAAAATCCGACGGCACGTTTGAAATACAGCTTACCGAAGATGATATTGCTAATGCCTCGGCTACGTATGTCAATAATGTTCACATCGACAACCAAGCCTGCTATGACCAGTCGCAGTTTTCAATCCAAAAAACGTCGACCGGCGGCGTTGACTACGTAAGAGTACAAGGACCCGGTGGTAATTACTCGGGTATTTCTACAAGAACCGTTCAGCCCATAAATAATGTGGCTGATATCGGAGATTTCTTGGTTTGGCCCGTCACGGGCTTCAATTTGGTGTCAGATATTCCTGTAAAATTTACTTCCCAGTTTGCAAATGGCAGTGGGGGAGGCGGAAATAGTCTTTATAAAACAAGCCATGGATTTAGCACCCTCTACCCAATAAATACTGGGACCAGCATCATTCTCACGGATCAATCTGGAAAACAATATACTTCTCCTTATATAAAATATTCTTCAAGTCAACACTGCAGTCAGGTTACCTTAAACTTCACGAGTACTGAGGGCGGTCAATTCTCATGGAGTCCGCCGGGAGAAACAGCTATGGCTAATCCTAATTCTTCTTTTGCCTCCAACACGTTTACCAGAGATCTATACTTTGGACTCACCGGTAACGACGTAAAACAGCTCCAAGCCCTTTTAGTGAACGAGGTTGGCTATTCGTCTGACTTGCTTACCGGATACTTCGGACGCATTACCCGTGATGCAGTGAAAAGGTTACAAGGAAAGTACGGCATTAAACCGGCGTACGGCTACTTTGGTGAAATCACCCGCAGAACGCTCAGGGCCTTGATATCTAATCCATAAGGATAAGATTATAAGGATCCTTGACTTAATGGCCGGGAAAAAAGATTGACAATACACCAGAGATGGTGTATTGTCTTGTTTATCTTTTCGGGAGGAGGGGTGGCAAATGCCGAACAAGAGATGCACCCATCAATGCAAGTGTGGGAACAACGATACAAATAGTTTTAGGGTCAAAAAATCTTGCTGCTTGAGATGTCCTACATGTTACCGGAACGTAAAGAGGACATCGATCCAAGAACACCAGATAAAATGCCATCCCGACAGTGAAACTACTTGGAGATTGTTCGGCTATCAAGCATAACAGCGGCGCGACAAATTCGGCCGCTTTTTGTTTTCCCCGCTCCTCCTCAGGTTTATTGCTAAAATTTTGATTTCGTATTACAATACTAAAGTTATGTTGACCACTCAGCAAAAACTCAAGATATTGGAGGGTCATCGCGTCCACGACAAGGACACGGGATCTCCCGAGGTTCAGATAGCCTTGTTCAGCGAAGAGATAGAAAAGCTCGCAAAACACCTCAAGAAACACGGCAAAGACAACAGTTCAAGAGTCGGTCTTTTAAAGATGGTTGCAAAGAGAAAAAGACTCTTGGATTACCTCAAAAGAGAAGCTCCCAAAAGGCATGCTTCTTTGGTTAAGAAATTAGGTTTGGATAAATAATCTATGAATAAATCCACGGTTCCTCAAAGAAAAAACCACCGAATAGGTGTTTTTGTTGATGTCTCGAACATGTACCATTCGGCTAAAAACCTTTATAAATCGCGGGTGAACTTCCGCGAATTGCTAAAGATAGTCACGGCCAACCGGGAATTGGTCAGAGCCATCGCCTACGTCATAAAGTCCGACACCAAAGAAGAAAAGGCTTTTTTTGAAGCCTTAGAAAAAGCCGGATTCGAACTGAAATCAAAAGATCTTCAAATTTTCCCGGGAGGCATGAAAAAGGGTGACTGGGACGTGGCTATCGCCATAGACGCCATCACTCTTTCCAAGCTTGTCGATGTCGTAGTAATGGTTTCCGGTGACGGAGATTACGAACCATTGGTTGAGTATCTGAAATTCAACGGATTAGTGGTGGAGGTGGCCGGATTCGGCCGTTCAACCAGCGCCCGACTCATCGAAGCCGCTCATAATTTTACCGACCTTGAGGAAGTAAAAGATAAGGTGCTATTGAAGTAGACTTTTTTATATAATATTGTATAGTCAGTAAATACAAGCTAATTAACAACAAAAGTGGCGGGGAACCCTCCGAAATTTGAAAAAATTTAGGCGGGCAGGCAAAGCAGAATGGGGCTATATTGGCCATTTGATTCAATCGGTAATTGAGTTAAGCGGCCAGCGTTGCACTCACTCTTTTGTTAGTTCTCATCAAATGGGTATCAAAAGATACACCGAAGAATTCGCGGGAAAACCGTTAGTTATTGAGTTTGGCCGATTAGCCAACCTGGCTAATGGATCAGTCTATGTGCAGTACGGAAACACTGCCGTTTTAGTTACCGCCGTAATGTCCTCTTCTGTCCGGGCCGGGATAGATTATATGCCCCTCTCTGTTGACTATGAGGAAAGATATTATGCCGCCGGGAAAATAAAAGGCTCCAAGTGGATCAAGCGCGAAGGCCGTCCGTCGGACGAAGCTATTTTGAGCGGCAGATTGATCGATCGATCTCTCCGGCCGAGATTCGACCATCGCATCAGAAACGACATGCAAATCGTAGCAACCGTCCTTTCTTTTGACGGCCAGAACGACCCAGATATGCCGGCACTTTTCGGAGCCTCCTTAGCACTGATGACCTCTGATATACCTTTTAACGGCCCCGTAGCCAGCACAAGAGTCACTCGAGTCAATGGAAAATTAATATTCAACCCGACCTACGAGGAGAGAGGGGCCGGAGATTTTGATATTGTCGTAGCCGGAACATCGAACAGAATCAACATGATCGAAGCTGGCGCATCCATCACTCCGGAAAGGGATGTCACCGAGGCGATAGCTGCCGGATTTAACGAATTTCAAAAATTAATCAACCTTCAGAAAAAGATTGTCAACGAAATGAAACCGGTAAAAAGACAATTGGTTTTTGCCGAAGAAGATAAAGATTTGAAAAAAGCAGTTGATACCTTCCTCGAACCTCGGCTCGAGAAAGCAATATACACCAAGATCAAGCAAGAATACGTAGAGGGCGTAGCCAAAGCCCGGAAAGAAATGATGGAACACCTGAAAGAAGCATATAAAGATTCCGACGGCTTGGATAAGAAACTAAAGGAGGCTGAGCATTTATTCGAGGAGGAGATAAATGACATAGTTCATCGCAACGTTTTAGCCTCCGAGAAAAGGCCTGATTTCAGAAAAATTGACGAACTTCGGGATCTGTCGGCAGACACAAACGTCCTCCCCCACTCTCACGGTTCGGGGCTATTTCAAAGAGGAACCACTCAAGTTTTGTCGATCTTAACTTTAGCCGCTCCGGGCATGGAACAGTGGATAGAGACTATGGAGATCAATCTGACTAAAAAGAGATTTATGCATCATTATTCTTTCCCGCCTTATAGCGTCGGGGAGACCGGGAGAATGGGCGGTGCGGGCCGAAGAGATATCGGTCATGGTGCCTTAGCTGAAAGAGCTTTGCTGCCGGTAATTCCTTCTAAAGACGAATTTCCTTATACGATAAGAATGGTCTCTGAAACATTGGCTTCGAACGGATCTTCATCGATGGCTTCGGTATGCGGTTCGAGTTTAGCAATGATGGATGGCGGGGTACCCATAAAGTCGGCGGTGGCCGGTATTGCAATGGGGGTCATGTTTGATCAAAAAGGAGAAAAATACAAAATTCTGACAGACATACAGGGACCGGAAGACCATCATGGAGATATGGACTTCAAGGTTGCCGGAACGAAAGACGGAATAACCGCCATGCAAATGGATGTGAAAGTCGAGGGAATAACCGAAGAAGTTCTTGAAAAAGCGCTTCTTCAGGCAAAACAGGCTCGTCTTCAGATATTAGAAACTATGGACGCCAAGATATCCGAACCAAGACCCGACCTCTCCCCTCTCGCTCCCCGGGTTAAAACTCTTAAAATAAATCCTGAGAAGATCGGGGCCGTCATAGGAAAAGGCGGAGAAACAATCAATAAAATTATTGACGAAACGGGAGCTCAAATCGATATTGAAGACGATGGATCAGTCTTTATAACCTGCGTTTCGGCCGACGGCATGGACAAGGCTATCAAAATGATCGAGGAATTAACTTATGAAGCAAACCCCGGCGATGAATTCGACGGAAAAGTAAGCAGACTTCTTGAGTTCGGAGCAATGGTTGAGTACCTCCCCGGAAGAGAAGGTTTAGTCCATGTTTCAGAAATTTCCAGTGAAAGAATCCGCCGCCCGTCTGACGTTCTAAAGCTCGGCCAAAGCGTTCACATAAGAGTGAAAAACATCGATGAATATGGTAGAATTAACCTGACAATGAAGAAATAGTGATCGACGATTAGTCTCTATCATATAAACTTAGTTACTATGGCTCCGATCACCGGTAGCTAATTAATGCCAGACTCGAATTCAAAAATCACCACCTTTGACGATCTCGTAAAGGATCTTATCGAATCAAAAACTCCCGCTCCGGCTCAAGGCCAAGGGAGATCTGTCGGTCCACTGCCGCCTCTTGCGTTTGGTAACTTGCCGGTCTCAAAACCCCGTCCGGAACAGCCACCTTCACCCACCCCACTCCCCCAAACCAACCTGCCCCCGCTGACTTCAAGGGGAGTGCCCCCGGAGGCAAGAAGCGTTACGCTCCCTCCCCTTTCACCCCTTCCGAAAAAACAGACCCTCGAAAGGCCGAAAATACAAGAATATCAATCAACTATCAGGACTTTATCCGGCGATTTAGAGCGTATTAAAACCGGCCAGAAACTCAACGGCACAGATATTGAAAGAAGAATCCTGAATATAGAAAAACTGCCGGTTCCGCCAAAAATAACGCCGGACTCTCTTTCGAATGTTCCTCTCCCGCCAAAGCCTTCAGAAAGAGGGATTACCGAACCAAAACTGCCTGAAAAAGAAGCGCCGCCCGTTCAAAAAGGCAACCTGCTTGGAAATATGATATCTTGGGGATCGGCTCATAAAATGATCCTCAGCATTGCTATGGTTGTCGTGATAGCAATGGGGGGGGTCGGCTATTATTTCTTATACTTATACGCCCCCGAACCGACCCCCGGTCCAACAATCAGCCAAAGCCCCGTCCCTACGACCATAAAAAGACTGAATGATATTCTCGGCAGTATGGCCGATATTACCGTCAATTTCCCTAAAACCGGAAATCCGGGCGATTTGCTATCAGCCGCAATTCAAGGCCAGAATGTAGACAAGAGGCAGTTTAAGAAAATAACCGCAGTAGAAATGGACAGTGGCCAAAGGTATAGCGTCTTAGGCCTTTTTGACAGATTTTTCATAAACTATCCCGCCAATTTCAAGGAAGCCCTCGGAGCAGAATCAGCCGTTCTCCTGTACGGACAGGAAGAAACTTTTGGATCAGACGGTAAGCCAACTACAATCGGCCCGGCCGGTAAAAAACTTATTATCCTGTCTGAAATAAAAGACCAAACTAAAGCCGCATCAGCTCTTTTATCTTGGGAACCAACAATGGTCGAGGGTATGGGCAACCTTCTTAATCTCGATCCTAAATCGGCCAGCAGTCCTAACTTTATGAATAATACTTATCGCGAAGTCAATATTCGATACAGAAATTTTCAGTTTCCTGATAAAACAATAGACTATGCAATGATGGCGGCGAATAACCAGAAAATCTACCTTGTCATTTCGAACTCCAAAGAAGCAATTTATGCAATAATCGATAAATTGAAATAAGATAACAGTGTTAACAACCTGTTATCTTCTGTCACTACCGTATCGAGCCGAAGCGGCTCTTTTGCTTTATAATCAGAAATAACCCAGATTTTAAGCCATTTTTTGGTGGTGACAAACATTGGTGACATCCGGAAATCATGGTGACAACTTATCAACAGAACATGGATTGCTCATATTTTCTGGTCGCGCTATTATTAAGTTAGCTCTTTGGCTAGCGGTTATAAAAATCTTATACCTGCTGGCGAACAGTTTTTCACTTGAGGCCTGGGCCCACACATCACGCACTTGCGTTTTAGGGGCATCCGGGCCTTCTTTTTTTCTTTTTATTAGCCCCTAAGCGAATACCGCGGTCATAAGGCCGGGGAGAATCATTAATCCGATTTTTGCTTCTCCTTATTACCTTGTGCTATACTTGCTTATTCCTTTTAAATGAGCAATAATTCTACCAAAGATTATGACCAAAGATGAACTAAAAAAGCTCGACGATGATCTTGCCCAAGAAGAAAAGGTGATAAGAAATCAGCTATCGAGCATAGCCAAAGAAAACCCCCTCGTAAAGGGTGATTTCGACGTGGTAGTTGAGGACCTTGGAAAATCTCAGGAAGATGCGGCCCAGGAGGCCGGTGATTTGGATAGAGATCAAGCTCTTGTTGACGCCCTTGAAAGGAGATTAAAGGAAATAACAAGCACAAGGCAGAAAATAAAGTCAGGAAAATACGGAAAATGCGATAATTGCGCTTCAGAAATATCTGTTGCCCGCCTGAAAGCAATGCCTGTCGCATCTTTATGCATAAGTTGTGCTCAAAAACCAAGGTAATCATATTGAATAAACGCATCTTGAGGGAGATGCCCAAAATTGTCAGTCAGAATCCTATCCGCAGCCATAACCGGAATAGACGCCCAGCTTATTGAAGTTGAGGTTGATTCGACTCCCGGCCTTCACTCTTTTACCATTGTCGGTTTGCCCGACAAGGCTGTCCAAGAATCTAAAGACCGTATCGGATCGGCTATAAAAAATGCCGGCTTATTGGCGCCGAACTCTAAGAATAGGAGGTTGATTATAAACCTCGCACCTGCTGATCTAAAAAAAGAGGGGCCGTCCTACGATTTGCCGGTAGCGATAGGTTATCTCTATGAAACCGGCCAGCTTAAATTTGATTCTTCGAAAGTTTTATTAGCCGGTGAACTGTCTCTTGATGGATCTTTGAAGCCAATAAACGGAGCTTTAGCAATGGCTATTTTGGCCGATAAATTAGGGTTAAAGGAGATAATACTCCCCTCCTCCAATGTAAAAGAAGCGTCGATAATCCAAGGTATCGAAGTCATCGGAGCCCAGAATATAAGCGAAGTAATAGGCCACCTGAACCGCACTTCGATAATTGATCCGATAGAAAAAGTAAGCTTAGAAAACTCGCCGAACAGCCGCCAAGCTGACGTTTTTTCCCTCATAAAAGGTCAAGAATTCGCTAAAAGAGCTCTCTCGATAGCCGCCGCCGGATTCCATAATATTCTCATGTATGGTCCGCCCGGTTCCGGCAAGACTATATTGGCAAAAGCCGCCATCGACCTGATGCCAGATATGTCTATTGATGAGGCAATAGAGACGGCTAAGATATACAGTTCGGTGGGCTTGATAAATAACTCTCCCCTATCCGCCCAGAGGCCTTTCAGGAACCCTCACCATACCACATCGTCCGTTGCTATTGTCGGAGGTGGAAGCTACCCCAAGGCTGGAGAAATAAGCTTGGCTCATCGCGGAGTTTTATTTCTTGATGAATTGCCTGAATTCAGGAGAGACGTCTTAGAAAGCCTCAGACAGCCACTGGAAGACGGGACGGTAACTATCTCAAGAGCCTCCGGATCAACCGTCCTACCGGCCAAATTTATGCTAATAGCCGCAATGAACCCATGCCCATGCGGAAACTTTGGCAACGAAAAGGCAGCTTGTGTGTGTCCCCCATTCAACATCTTGAAATACAGGAAAAAAATATCCGGACCTCTGCTCGACAGGATAGACATACAGGTAAATGTTCCGCGCGAAACAATTGATATGGAAACCAAGACAGAGCCTCAAAAACCGGAAAAAATGGCTGAAATTAGAAAAAATATCGATAAAGCAAGGGAAGTCCAGTTGACCCGATTTAAGGGCCGTGACATCTATACTAATTCTGAGATAAACTTCAAAAACATAGATACCTTCTGTTTTCTTACTAAAACGGCAGAAAATCTTTTAAAAACCGCCGTAAACAACAAGGGGTTATCGCTCAGAACCTACCATAAGATTAAAAAATTAGCCCGCACCGTAGCGGATCTTGAACGGTCTGAGCTGATCGATGAAACCCATATTGCTGAAGCCCTAAGTCTTCGGCTGAACGAGAAGATGTTCAGTGACTTGGCCTAATGTTCCGCGCGGAACATTTTGATAACAAAAACCGGCAAACAGCCGGTTTCTGCCTATATTTTGCCTTAAGATTGTTCAGGGTTTCGATAAGATCCCGATCAAAATCAGTCATGCAACCCCTGCCCTCCATGTAAGAAGAGACGAAGAACGTGATTAGAGCCTGTATGCGTTCTACTCTATTTTTATCAGCTCTTTCTGATAGCAACTCGCCCCTCAACATAAAAGAAGGCATAGAATCGATCTCCTTTTCTACGGCCTCAACCTGTCTCTCAAACCAATTCCGCCCCTGCTTCAACTGAAGCCTCCTTCTCCTCAGTGGTATAATTTGCCCTTCTTAAATTAGATGGTTTTCGAAGTTGAGTCAACGATTGTTCCGCGCGGAACAATGCAGATTAACTAAAAAACAGCCTTTTTGGCTGTTTTTTAGTACTTAGCTAATGGATTGCGGGCTCCATGGACTTCAAAGTGGAGATGGTTCCCGGTAGACCGACCGGTAGAGCCCATCAGCATTATCAGCTGGCCCCTCTGAACATAATCACCAGCTGAAACTAAGAGTTTCGAACCATGGGCGTACAGGGTCTCCGTGCCATTTGGATGAATTATCTTAATGTATTGTCCGAAACCGCCGTTATAACCAACCCCGTCTGAAATTGCCACGGAACCTTCGGCTGCTGCATATATCGGAGTACCGCGAGAATTGGCAATATCCACGCCGTTTCTTCCATGTATCCTTCCCCAGTTGTATCCGTTGGTCGGAAGCATAAAGTAGTCACCGAGATTCGCTAAATAAGCAAAGGGTTTGTTGGCTGAAGCAATAGTCGTACCAGCCTTAATCATTGACTTGATCTCGCCGTCAGGAACGATAATCTGTTCCCCTATGCTAATTTCAGCATTTTTGGATAAGCCGTTAAATTCTATGATCCTCCCCTCGTTAGCATTATATTTTTTAGCAATTGAAGCAATGGTATCGCCTGATTTTATCTGATGAATTACCCCTGAAACCGGGGGTATTTTAAGCACCTGACCGGGAGAGATACTGTCGGAATTTCTAAGGTTATTAGCCCAGATAATGGAATTAATACTGACTCCATAGTCGGAAGCTATAAAGGACAGTAAATCGCCCTGCTGAACTGCGTATTCAGAGACTCGATTGCTTATGAATCTTCCCACTTCGATGTAGTTAGCCTCGGCAGGATTATAAGCGCTTAACGACTGATCGCCAATATTGTAATCTAATATATCGCTTCCATAGTCTTCTTCATAAGGAGCCTGCGAATTAAAAGCAAGAAGGCTTCCTATATCGGCAAGTTGGTTTCCGTTTGTTTCTATGTAAGCCGATGTTTCTTCTATATAGCCCTTCAAGAGATTACTGAATAAACTCGCTTTGTTGTCGCCGTTATCCATTTTAAAAGCAAACAAGACAAATATAATCACTATGAAAGAAAAGACTCCGAAAGCTTCACTCTTGACGAGGTTTCTGGTTCTGCGCCTATGTATGGAAAGTCTTGAGATCGCTTGCCCCAAAAAAGACTTTATTTTGTTGAATTTAGTATCAATAGTAGTTTTTTAAGCCGCAAACTCTTAAAAACTCCCTAAAATAGAAAAATTCTCCGCATGAGAATTACGCTGTAAATCTACCATTATTTACCCTCCAATGTCAATCAATCTTTGTTGATATTGGGGGTATAAAAATGTAGATTATTGTAATGACAAAAATATCTGAAATTGGATTTATAGCCGAGGGCTATGTCGCACAATATCTTGCATCTAAAGGCTACCGAATATTAGCTCAAAACTATAAAAAACCTTGGGGCGAGATAGATTTGATCGTCGAAAAAGATGAGGTATTGGTTTTTGTTGAAGTAAAAGCAAACACGGCCGATATCGCAGGGTTCGAACCTGAAACAAGAGCTGACAGAGAAAAAATGAAAAAAGTTGTTCGTACGGCCCAAACTTACCTGACCGATAAAAAAATCGGCTCCAACCAGGAATGGCAAGTCGATATTATTTCTCTTGTCTTTGATAAGAATAGGGGAGTGGCAAAGATTAAACATTTTAAGAATGTCGAGATATAGAGACACTCAGCCTTGGCTTATTCGAGGTACACCATAAAAACGCTTGGCCATAATCCATAAAGGGCACGGAGTAAATTTCTACTGAAATTTCTCCTTTTACTCAATCCGGTCGATTTCCGTAAATCCCTTCATGGATTACGGCCTCGCTTGGGCTGTTGTTTCGGAAGTCTCAAATGCTTCAGAATGACAAGGGGGCTTCGCCTTGGTTTTTTATAAATCCGTTCATCGGGTTAAGGCTTCGCTTAGTGTTTAAATAATCGGCCCGGGAAATCCCCCTTCAGATGCTAAGGTCTCCGCCCCTCAATTGACATAATTTTATGATAGTTTCGCGCGGAACATAGTGCTTTGTAAACAGCTATTTTGGCTCATTTTTAGCCCTTTACAAATAGGTTGAAATTTGATATAATATAAGCAAGGAGTAAGACCCTTGAAAACTGGCCAGAAATGGCCGAGGAGAAGAGAAGATGAAGAAGATCGTGTTCGCAATCGTTGTCGCGATCGCCCTGATCGGCGTCGTGCCGGCCAAGGCTGAGGCCCAGTGCCTCGTCATGGCAACGTCAGGAACCTGCATGGTCTGGGGTCAAAACCCCGGAATGTCATATGGCGGGTATCCGCTGCCCCAGCCGATGCCCGGCGGGTACAACGACTACCGACAGTATCAGCAATACCGCCGTTCTTTCCCGAACTATGGGTACCTTGATTGGAACCCGCAGGGAGGGTATTACGGCCGGTACAGCGGCCGGCAGTTCAACCCCATGCTCGACGCGTGCGGTCGGGAACTAAAGACCAAAACGCAACGCGTGGAGAGAGGGATCGGAACCGTCATCGGAACGACCGTTCTCGGCGCCATCCTCGGCGGCAAGAAGGGTGCAGCGTATGGGGCGGCCGGAGGAGCGGCAATCGCGGTTCTTCAGGATTCAAAGTACTATTCGAATCCCGACGAAGCCTGTGAGTTCTACTCGGGCCAGCCCGGATACGGATACCGCGACCAGTTCGGCCCCGCCATAGGACCCAGATCTGCATCTGCGAATCAGACGCCACCGGTCGATATCCAAATCACCGGTGACGGACCGTTGACCCTCGTCAACATGAAGTCGGAAACGATGGAGGTGTTCGATGGCCAAACGGCCACCGATATCGTCATCGCTCCAGGCGAGGGGATCCGCGTCGGCCTGCCGAAAGAAGGATACCGCGCCGTCTACACCGTGTTCACCAGCGCGGGTAAAGTCGAGCGGAAGTGGGCGCGCAACGTGCCCCGGGGCTCGACTCTCGAGTTTCGGTGAGATCTGCAAGTCGTGTCTGCAACCAAGCTCCAGCTTGGCCGTCGCGGACACGACTTTTTTCGTGTCTTAAAGGGACTGCTGCCGAATAGGCTTTCGCAGCGAAACTTTCAGATTTCGGAGGCGATTCCCGGGAAGTTCCTCCCGTGAACCTTCGCCTTGAAGCGAGCCGAAGCAGAAATTGTGAGGCATATACAGTGTATCTGTCGAGCAATTTCTGCAAGGGCATAGCCGAAATCTGAAAGTTGGAGTAGAAATGCTATTCGGCAGCAGTCCCTTATATATGTTAAGATTAGCTATGATTTATAGAACTAAAGGGGCCAAAGAAACAAAAGATTTAGCCAAGAAAATACTTAATAAAATTGATCGGCCAAATCCTAAAAAAGGGTTAGTAGTTGCCCTGGAAGGGGAGTTAGGCGCCGGTAAAACCACCTTTGTTCAGGGATTGGCTCGGGCCTTCAAAATAAGAACGAAACTAAAGAGTCCGACATTTTCTCTCATAAAACATTATGAGATTCCCCAATCAAAGAATTTCAAAATTTTATACCATATTGACTGCTACCGCTTAAAAGACCATAGGGATCTCGCTGTCTTGGGCGTAAAAGACATTTTAGCCTCGCCCGAAAATATAATACTCATAGAGTGGTCGGACCGGATAAGACCCATCCTTCCTAAAAAACTTATCAAAATACATATCGACCACATTTCCCAAAACGAACGTAAATTATCGATTAATTTTTATTAACCCTCCTGCGCTAAAGCTTCGGAAGGGCACTTCTTCACTGCTCTGCGAAATAGCAATTGCTACGCAGCACGAGCGCTCCAAGTAGAAATGCCCGCACTTCGAAGCTCATCAAGGAGCGAAGAAGTGAAAAAGCTTATCCTAATAGACTCAAACGCCCTCGTCCATAGGGCATTCCACGCCCTTCCTCCAAGCCTTACCTCGCCTAAAGGAGTCTTAACTAATGCTGTTTACGGTTTTACTTCTGTTCTTCTGAAAATGCTGAAAGATCTCAAGCCCGATTATATAGCCGCAACCTATGACTTGGCCGGACCCACTTTTCGTCATGAAGAATTCGAAGAATACAAAGCCCACAGGGAAAAAGCTCCGGACGAACTCTACAATCAGATACCGATGACCAAGAACATCTTGGAAAAATTCGGCATACCGATCTATGAGAAACCGGGCTTTGAAGCTGACGACTTGATAGGCACTTTGGCCGAGGTAGCCAAAAAGACCCCTCCGGCCGGCGGACTTCAGGTCATTATCGTAACCGGCGACCTGGATACTCTTCAATTAGTTGATAAGGACCGAGTTGTCGTTTTCACTTTACGCAAAGGCCTGACCGATACAATCATTTACGACGAAAAGGGGGTTAGGGAAAGATACGGACTGAATCCCGACCAAGTCACGGATTACAAGGGCCTTAAGGGCGATCCTTCCGATAACATACCGGGGGTACCGGGGATAGGGGAGAAGACCGCCTCCGCCCTTATACAAACTTTTGGGAATATTGAGGGTTTGTATAAGGCAATTTCCAATTTCCAATTTCCAATTTCCAAAAAACAAAGAGAGGGCATAATAAAACCTTTATCGGAAAAACTGATACAAAAGCTCCAAGAAAATAAAGACCAGGCGTTTTTTTCAAAAAAATTAGCGACAATTATCCGTAATGTCGAAATTGATTTCAGCCTCGAAAAAACAGACTGGAAAGCCAATTTAGACTACCAAGGGATAGAGAAATTATTCAAGGAATTGGGATTTTTCAGTCTTATCAAGCGCCTCGGGGAATCCGGCGTTATCGGCCAAGAAGAAACCTACCAAGCCTCGCTGATCGCCCCGCCAGAAACGGAAAGTTCCTCTTTCCGGCACTGCTCCAAGAAAGAAGATATCAAAAACGCCCTTGTCTCAATGGGGGGATTGAAAGAATTTGCGCTTGATATCCAGGATGATTATTTCATTTTTGGAGGGGAAAATAAGGAGTGTTTTGGCTTTGATTTAAATAACCTGACTGGAACCGGATCTGAGGTCTTAAAACTCCGCCAGACTTTTAGCTCCCTGATAGAAAATCCTTCAACGGCTAAAGTAGGGCACGACCTCAAGCTTCCCATCAAAAAATTTTTAAAGATAGGGGTTAGCGCAAAAGGGTTATTTTTTGATACCAAAATAGCCGCCTACCTCTTAAAACCGGATCGAAAAGATTATGACCTGGGCTTAGTCTATCTGAATCAATTCAACGAAGATCTAAGACCGGATAGATCAAACCGAATATCGGCTATCTGGCGACTGAAAAAGGTTTTCGAGGAAAAAATGAAGGCCGAGAGTCTCGTCGAGGTGTTTGAAACTATAGAAATGCCCCTGGTATCCATATTGGCCGAGATGGAGCTTTTCGGGATAAGAATAGATGTAAAAATGCTTAAAAAGCTGTCCCAATCGACAAATAAAGAACTTTCAAAATTAGAGAGTAAAATATATAGATACGCTGGCACGAAATTTAACATCAACTCCCCCCAACAGCTGAAAGAAATAATATTTGAAAAGCTTAAGATGAGCGGGAAGATAAGGAAAACTGCCGGAGGAGCTTTATCAACGGCGGCCGGCGAACTCGAGAAGCTTTCTGAACAGCATCCAATAATAGATCTAATCCTAAAATACCGAGAGCTTCAAAAACTGAAAACTACATACATAGATCCTTTTCCGGAACTTATCGATCCCAAGACTGAAAGGATTCATACCACCCTGAACCAGACGGGGACAGTTACCGGCCGTTTGTCGAGTCAGGATCCGAATCTTCAAAATATACCCGTTAAAACAGAATTGGGACAGGAGTTCCGCCGGTCCTTTATCGCTTCGCCGAAATACAAGCTCGTTTCTTTGGATTATTCACAGCTTGAACTCCGAATCGCCGCTCATATTTCCGGAGATAAAAAAATGACGGCGGCGTTTAAGAGAGGAGAGGACATACATACCCGGACAGCAGCGGAGATTTTTGAAGTTGACCCGGATAAAGTAACCCCAAGTATGCGCCGGGAGGCGAAAGCCATGAATTTCGGCCTACTTTATGGAATGGGAATAACCGGTTTCCAGCGAGCTTCGGGAGTCTCAAAGGACAGGGCTCGAGAATTTATAGACCGGTATATGACCGAATTCGACGGCGTAGCTCAATATATGGAATCGATGAGAACTAAAGCAAGAAAAGACGGCTACGTGGAAACGATATTCGGACGTAAAAGGTATTTGCCGGAGATCAGATCGGGAATTCCCCAGCTAATGAGCCAGGCCGAGCGCATGGCGATCAATATGCCCGTCCAGGGCACCGAAGCCGATCTTCTTAAGTTAGCCATGATAAAAATAGAAAAGCTTATCAACTCCGACTATCAGCCGGGAGACGTTAAGATGCTCCTTCAAATCCACGACGAACTTTTATTTGAAATCAAAGATAATTTAGCCGAAAAAGCCGGATTCAAAATAAAAAATATTATGGAGAACATATATAAGCTGAACGTGCCATTGACGGTCGACCTAAAATGCGGGTATAATTGGGTAGACATGGCTCCTTTATAGAGGCTTAGCAATGATTTTAGGACCGACGCGCAAAGTAGACCCCGACAGCCTCACGACAGAGGAGCGGGAAGATTTCGAACGTTTCTGGGATATCATCCATAGAATCCTGCTGAAAAAGATGGACAATGCTTATCGAAACGCCTGGGAAATAATTCTTGACGGCGCTACCGCAGAAGAAAAGCAGGAACTCTCGGAAATAATAGAGGAATTCGGCAAACAAGGCTTGGTAATTGTTCCAAAGCCGCTAATCGAAATTGACGTAGTTAAGTTAGAACCTCCTACCATTCATTGAAGCTCTGAAGTTCCGGTAATATTACCGGATTTTTATTAGCCCTTAGGCGAATACCGCGGGCGTAAGCCCGCGGATGAAGCTAAGCCCGTAGTCCCGCCTTAACGGGACGGAGGGGCTAACAGTATCTCCGAGTCGCAATCAAATATAGCCGAATGGCTATGCGACTCATGGTATCCGATAGGATACCCCGGGCCTGCTTACCTCGACTCGACGTCTTCGGCCTGGCTTCGCTGTAGCGTGGCTACGCCAAGGCGAGCGAGGCGGGTAGCCGGGGAGAATCATTTTAACGGCCGTCGGATATGATGGAGGACAAATACCTATGCCGGAATTGCCCGAAGTTGAAACAATAGTCAGAGAACTGCGTAAGAAGATAGTCGGTTTGAAAATAACCGATTTTTGGACTGACAGAGAAAAACCCCTGAAACAGGCCGGCGGATCTAGAGCTTTTCTTAAAGAAATAAGAAATAAGAAGGTATTAAGCATCAATCGAAGAGCGAAATATATCGTCATAGACATAGAAGGGGATAAGACCATATTTATCCACCAAAAAATATCCGGCCACCTGATGTACGGGCGCTGGAAAATGAAATCCGAAATCCTAAATCCCAAACTCGAAACAAATTCAAGATTCCCTCCTTCGCCAAGGCTTCGGCGGGCGGGCAAAATGCACAATTCAAAACGAAGATGGATCTCGGCAATTTCCGGACCCCTTAAGAAAGACCGAGAAAATCAATACATCCGCTACCTATGGACCTTCGGAAACGGCGGCCAGATGGCTATGTCTGACCTGAGAAGATTCAGCAAGGTTATGCTGGTTAAAGACGCCGATCTGCCGAATCTTAAAGAAATAAAAGAACTGGGGCCGGAACCCCTTGAAATAGACGCTAAAAAATTCCTGTCTTTATTCATTTCAAAAAGAGGACGCCTAAAGCCGGTATTGATGGACCCGAAATTCATCGCCGGCATAGGCAATATTTATAGCGATGAAATACTTTGGGACTCTGGGTGCCATCCGCTCAGCCGCGTTGAAAATTTAAAGCCCCGAGACATCGAAAAAATACGCAAATCGACTGTTAAAATCCTCCGAAAGGCGATAAATTACAAGGGTGACAGTATGGATGATTACCGCCTGCCCTCGGGAGAAAAAGGCGGTTATCAAGAAGTGCAATGCGCCTATCAGCAAACCGGTAAAAAATGCGGGAAAAATGACGGAGGAACCATAAAGAGGATCAGAGTCGGAGGACGTTCGGCACACTTCTGCCCCAAGCATCAAAAATTAAAATAATCATGCCCGAATCAAACATAAATAAAATTCTGATAATAGCGGGAGTCATGATAGCCGTTTTAGTCGGGGCATTTTTTATATGGTGGAATACCAAATTTGAAATATCCAATGATTTTCCAACGGCATCTTCCGGCTTTCTCGGCTTGCAAAAAGAAATTTCAAACTTATCAGGCTTAGAATGTCCGAACCGATCTAAGCGCCCGGTAGCCGTAATGATGGCCGGCGACCTGATAGCCCAGCCTTTATCCGGTATAGGAGAGGCTGACCTGGTTTTTGAAATGCCGGTGGCTCCAAATGGAATAACCCGGATGATGGCCGTTTTTCAGTGCAAAAGCCCGACAGAAATAGGTTCGATAAGATCGGCCCGAAATGAGTTCATACCCTTAGCCGCCGGAGTGGGGGCTATACTGGCTCATTGGGGAGGCGAACGCGAAGCGCTCGTCAGACTTGATGGCGGAATAATAGACAATGTGGATGCGTTGAAATACGAGGGAACGGTGTTTTATAGAAAAAAGGGCGTAAAAGCTCCTCATAACGGATTTGCGAATCTCCTCAGCATCATAGAGAAGTCCGAAAATCTTGGCTACGATCTTCAAAATGAATTTACCGGCTACATCCACTCGGATAAAAACCGGCGCGAGAGAAGCCTTTCAAATATTGTCTCTGAAATAAATCTTTACCGGCCGCCGTTCAATGTTAAATGGGTGTATAATAAGGATACGAATACCTACGCAAGGACCAGGAAAAATATCCCCGAAATTGACAGGCTTTCAGGAAAACCGATAGAGGCCCGGACCATTATTGTTCTGGAAACAAAGTCAAGGGTAATTAATGAACTATACATATCGGTTGATGTTGCCGGAGAAGGGGTGGCGAAAATATACCAGAATGGAATTCTCATGACGGGAAGATGGCAAAAGAATTCCAAAGATTTAACCGGCAAGCTTTACTTTTACGACGGGGACGGACGGGAAATAGAATTCCTGCCCGGCAAAAAATGGATAGAAATAACTACAGAAAATTGACCTAATTGATCTAATTAATCTAATGGGTCTAAAGAGGGAGGTGAGTAATTTGTTTAGAAATTAGAAATTAGAAATTAGAAATTCCGGTTGATCATTTTCCTATACGGTTCCGACGGGTACCGGCTAAAACAGAATAGGGATAGAGTGGAGGACAGTTACAGAAAAAAATACCAGAGCGGTCTGAATATTTTTAATTTTGACTTTTCAGATAAAGAAAATACAAGCGTTCTCGAGGATGCCCTCAAAAGCGTCTCTTTCTTCAACGAGCTGAAACTTATAACCGGATCAGGGTTTTTTGCCAATAAAAACCTGTCGGCCGAATTATTAGGAATCTTGAGAAAACATGAAATCGCCGATTCTAAGGATATAGTTTTGTTAATTTCAGAAAACATGTCCGGCAAAGATTTATCGGAAAAAAACAGTAAATTATTCGACCTTCTTTTAAATAAGGAGAATACGGTCAAATCATTCGAACCGCTGACCGGTTCAAAATTGCATGACTGGATCGAGAACGAATTTCAGACAAGGGGCAAGCATATCAGCCCCGAAGGGAAGAACAAACTGATAGAGCTGACCGGTAACGACAGCTGGCAACTGATGAATGAGGTGGAAAAATTGGCTAATTACACAAAGCAAGAAGAGGTCGGGGAAAAAGACGTAACGAACCTGATTGTTCCCAAGATTGACATGAACATCTTTGATCTGATCGATGCCATAGCGGCCAGAGACAAAGTCCTTGCCCTTGGACTTCTTTACAAAGAACTATGGACCGGGCGAGACCCCTACTACATTTTGTCGATGATTGTATACCAGTTCAGAAATATAATCACCGTCAAAGACATCGCCTCCAGAAATGTTCCCCTTAACAGCCTAATATCAAAATCCGGCGTACACCCCTATGTAGCCAACAAAATAAAGAAAAATATATCCAAATTCGATACGCAGGAATTAGTCAAAATTTATGGCAAACTTTTGGAGATGGATACCCGGTCTAAGCAGGGAACCGTCAACTTAGAGGACTCTCTGTCGAAATTCATTCTTACTATTGCCTAAACACCTATTGACCCTTAATAAATTATATGAAATTATGCTTGGTATTCCGATCTTTTACATTATCGAAAGGAGACGAGTCATGCTTGTTAAGCCCTGGAGCGAAAAACCCGTAACCCTTGTTGATCCTTGGGTATTCTTGGCTCGCGAAGCTCGAACAATACCGATCTTCAGCCAGATCATATCGAGTCAGCAGATTTCTTCACCAAGCAGTTTTCCAAGCGTAGCCGAAGAAGTTTACGGATCTTTGATGATCTTGGGAACAGAGAGCAAAGACCCCGTGAAAATCGTCATCAACAGTCCGGGAGGCGATATTCAGGCCGGGTTCACAATCATCCAAGCCATGAATCACCTTAAGGCAAAGGGTATCGAGGTCTGGACAGTAAACCTGTGCCAGAGCATGAGTATGGGAGGAATAATCCTGATGATGGGTACTCCGAGAAGGCGCTATGCGCTTGAAAATACATTAACCCATACCCACTTCGGACTAAGAGGCGCCGGCGGAGCAAGAGAACACGATATAGAAGAAGTCCATAAATACCAATCGCGGCTTAATCAGACTATTTATGAAATGATTTCTGACAATTCTAAAATACCGGAGCTCCAGGTTAAAAGAATGGATCTTGCGGGTTACGATAAGAATCTATTAAAAAATAAGAAAGAGAGGGTCAAATTAGTTAAGGCTTTCATCGACAACGAGACGCTGATGGCACCCGAAGAGGCCCTTGAAGCGGGGATGATAGATAAAGTGCTTCTCCCCGGCGATCCGATTATCGACGCCATATATCAAAAAGGGATCCGCTAATGGAAGGCTGGCTCAAGGAAATTGACAATAAATTCAAATCAGGGGCATCTCATACGTTCTTGCTGCACCTGAACGTGTCTGATGCCTTTTTAGTATCGAGAGGGAGCAATACCCGACTCGAATCAATTAATGACCTGATCTTGAATAATTCGCCGCTATCTGAGGCTGAGTTCGTCGCCTTTTACAACATAGGCGAGGGTATCCGATTCGCCAGTGAAAAATCGGAGGAAAAATTCCTCAAGTTTTTGGCCATCGTTAAATCAAAGAAACTTCCGCCGGCATTAGGCGGGGGAAACGAGGCCGTTGAAGAATTTCATGCAAAAAGACATTCTCTTGGCTACGCTCTTAAGCTCTTCTCCCACATGCTAAGAATCGGCTGGAAAGACGTCACCAAAATTATTGATAAAAAAGCCGAGATGTCAGAGCTGATACGCGAAGATCGGGAACCGGAAGAATTTAAAAAGTTCTTGGCCGATAAATCCCATAAGCCGTTCTTCGGAGCAGTGTTCGAATATCTTGAGACAATCGTACCGCCGAATTCTGCCCATTCTTCTTCGTCCGACGACCGATCCGCACTTGTATACCTGCTGACTATATCAAAAGATCAGTCGATACGCTTATCCCGGAATATCTTATTTCTTTTGACCGAGGGCCTGACTTCGGTAGCGAATCAATTGGAATCGGAGACACATGGAATAGTCCCGGTGAAGATAGACTTTCCGGATCAAACAAAAAGAGCCCTCCTGTATGGGTGGCTTTTAAAAGGCCGAGAAACATCGAGAAATTTAGACGTTCGAGCCTTCGCCCAACACTCTGCTGGAATGTCCATAAATGCGATCACGAGCCTGGTCAAAGAATCATCTTACAAATCCGAACCGATAACCCACAGAGTTCTGTTTGAAAGAAAGAAAAAATTTATCGAAGAACAATCCGGAGGATTAGTTGAGGTAATCAGGCCGATCTGCGGAATAAAAGCGATAGGCGGCCTCGACGAGCATAAGCGTTATATCGCTCGTGTCGTGGAACACATGCGGGCGGGCAATCTTTCCTCAATACCTACCGGAGTACTTCTGCTCGGAGCTCCCGGAACGGGCAAAACTGTTTTTGCCCAGTCAGTGGCATATGAAGCCGAAGTTCCATTCGTAACCCTGAAGAATATCCGGGAAAAATGGGTCGGACAATCGGAAAGAAACTTAGACTTCGCCCTCGAATTGATTTTAGTGCTTGCTCCGGTGGTCGTGTTTATGGATGAGATTGATCAAGAACTGCAGACGAGATCAGAGGCTCCAGTGGGGGACTCCGGGGTCAATAACAGGCTTCAGGGAAGATTATTCATGTTCATGTCCGATACCAATTTGCGCGGGAAAGTCATGTGGATTGCGGCATCTAATAGGCCCGACCTCATAGATCCGGCCCTGCTCAGAGACGGAAGATTTGATGATAAGATACCGTTCTTCCCTCCTTCAGCCAAAGAGAGGGTCGATATCGTCGGAGCTCTTTTGTACAAATATGCCGTCCTGTCCGATGCGACAAATTCTCCGCTGAAAACCTCTGAAGTCGAACTTAAATTAGTCAGAGAATTCGCCCGGATGTCCCATTGCCACCTTATTAGTCAAGAAATTCGTAAATGCGACCCGGATGAATTTCACTCGTTGGCATTAGATATGGACAAGGACGGAGAAGATGAAATTTATTTCACCGGCGGCCAGATTGAAAATATAATCAGGAGAGCTATTGCAAACTCGGCCGGAATGAATGAAGCTCTCTCCGGAAAACACCTGCTTGAAGCCCTAAACGACTATATCCCGCCAAGAGATATGCTAATCCATAACCAGATGACCCTACTCGCCCTTTCATTCTGTAACAGCTTGAGATTTATCCCTAAAGAGGGCAGATGGTATAAAGCGGCCAGGAGCCTTGGAATAATCGGGGCGGAAAGCAATACCGCCAAGCCCAAGCTATCTTAGACATATTCAAACTCCGCAAATGCGGAGTTTTTTGTTTTTAAAATCGCTGCCTCAAAGCCTTGGCGAGGTTGCAAAAACAATTTTTTTATCATATAAGCTCTATAGCCCGTTCCTTAAAAAGGATGTGGAATGAAAGAGACTGATTCCCGCGGATTTGAACATGCTACGGTAAACGAAGAAAACTGCGCCAGTCCTCAAGACGCGCTGAGTCTTCGAAAATTCCTGCATTTTCTAAACCGTATCGGCGCGGCGCTGAATATTAAACTATCTATAGACATGCCCAACGGCATGTTTTCAGGCACATCAAATCCGGCCGACAATACCGTCTACATTCACGTAAACAGCTACCTGGAAAAGTCTAAGCAGAAGAATAGACGGCGTCCGCAAACGCTTTTTGGCCAGAAACTGTCTCCTGAATCTCCTTCGCTTGAAGAAGCTAAGGCTAACTTCGGGATACCGATCGATTCTCCGGAAGGTTATACGATCGGCTGGATCCTACAAAGAGATCTTTATGTTTTTCCGGGCGTATTAGGGGGAGTTTCTAATACGGAAGACTATAAAATGCTCAACTGGATTTTGTACTGGAGCCTCCCCCATATAATTTATGCCGGCCGAATGGATGGAGCGATTGATTGGAAAGATTCGTACCGCCGGCTCGGAGAACTGAATTGCCAAAAAATAAGAAAAGGGGACGGCAGAAAAGATATCGAGTCCGAAATGAGAAAATACTTTCTTAATTTCATGACCCAAAGGATAACCAAGAACTCCGAAGAACTTGAAAAACTGACGGCTAAAACCCTGACAAGGAGATATGACTACTATAAAAGGGCTCTGGAGCTTGCCGATGCAGAAGAGCGCATAAAAAATGTCACAGCCAGATTGGCGGAAACGAACCTTGAGGCAGAATTTGAAAAGATATTGGCCATGGAGGCCGTGGAAACGGTGAGGATAATCGGCGAAGATACCGCTCTTCCCAAGATAATCATAAGCACCGGCAGAATATTTCAGGTTCCGGACAATGATCTTGTAAAATCTCATAGATATGATCTCGGTAAATACGAAATAATGATCGACCCCGCATCAAAAGACTTGAATGGTATAAGATTTATGCAAAAACGCTACCGCGGACCCTATGAGCACATCCATGCAAGAGATGGCGCTAACACTTGCTTCGGCACAGACAATACCAATGGTCTTAACAGAGACATCCAGCAACTGATGATTGATCTGGATATCGCCGCCTTAGTTCATGTACTGATTACCTTCCTAATCAAAGAAAGCAGTACTCCGAATCAGCGCAAAACTTCAGACTGGGATCGAGAAGAAGATACCGATACCTACTCAAGTCCGGAAGAAAAAATAAGGGAAAAAAATCACTTCATCGACGTATACCGCACCCAGCTTTTTGCCCGTCGATCCAACGAATTAAAAGCCAAAATAAACAAGCTCAAAGACGACATGGCGTTTCTTCAGCAAGAAAGAGTTTCTTTGCATCATGCGGCAATAGAAACTTGGGAAAACGGAAAAATTTTAGAACAAAAGCTCGATAAGATCGGCTACATGGCCCAGTTAGGGGTAGTCGAGCTTTTAGATGGTCCTGGTGTTTTCGGGATAGAAGTAACCCCAAATGAGTTGCAGGTATATTTTCATTCGGAACAATCTTCCGGAGAAACGCTCCAAAAAGTTCTCGGTTATATCTTGAGACTTCAGCCGGAATCTCCGCCCGAGTTACATTTTGGATCACTAAGCTCGACTTTAAAACATGTGATCCTCTCGGCCGATGGAGCCGATCCTAAACTGCCGATTTTCGAAAACAAATCCCTAAGCGACGCCATACAAGAAATAGCGAGACTTCAGTTATCCGGCGAAGTGGCCGATATTTTATTGGTGGCGAAAAAAATTGTCGAATCCGGAATATTAAATCCAAAGTCCGGCTATACGCCGCAATGGGGCGGGTTATGATGAACTTGGGAAATTCCAAGAACGCAAGAATTGTATTCGAACCTAAAACTTTTGTGGAAATTATGCTTGCCGCCATGGTGTGCGAAGTTGAAGTCTCGGGCTTAGCCAAAATCGAAAAAAGAGATTCGATCTATGTAATCCATGGGGAGCCGATCGTATTTGATCAGACCTGTAGCCTCGTGAAAACTACATTCGACGAAACGGCTTATCTTCTCTGGCAGGAAAAAATGGTTTTAGCCGGCCAGGAAAATATAATTCAGGAGGCAAGACTTTGGTGGCATAGTCATGTGTGGTCCGGGGTGGGTTTGAGCGACGAAGACCTTTCAACTATGAGGCTTATAGGCCAAGACTACGACTGGTGGCTGGCTATGGTAGTGAACAAGAGGTGCCAAGTCTACATGGAACTATGGCGTTACAGGCCGGAACCTCTTTTAAGAACACTGATAAGAGAATTTGAGTTTACAGAAAAATTGTCACCGTCGATGCTGGAGCGACTGCTGAAAGATAATGAGGAAAGAATGTCGGAAATAATCAAGCAAAAAGTAAAGATTGTAAAACCAGTTAAAACTTCCGGAAATGACGATGATGACTGAAAAGATCACCCTGATAGGCGCGGGAAGCTTGGGAAGCTTCCAGGCTCTTCTAATAAGCAAAATAGCTCATGCCATAGGCTGCGAAATCGAGGTATTCGACCACGACAAGGTAGAATCCCATAACACCGATAACCAGCTCTACAGATTATCCGATGCCGGATCTTTGAAAGCAGACTCGCTCAAGAAAATTGTCTACCTGCTGACTGAAAAAAATATCAAAACCGAGCCGGTGAAAATAAACCAAAGCGACATTTTACGTCTGCGAGGAATAGTCATCGTAATGGTGGACAGTATGGCCGCCAGAAGGGAAATCTTTGAAGCCTGTAAAAACGATGCTTCAGTTTCTTACTATATTGAGGCCCGTACGGGTGGAAATACGGCTTATGTTTATGCTTTTAACCCCCGCCAGCAAGGTTCAATCAGCCAATACGCACAGATGCTGTATTCCGATAAAAGAGTCCTCAACCCGGCCTGTGCCACAATAGAAACAGTGCCTGCTCTTTGGGCGGTAGCGGCGGCTGTGGCTAAAATTCTTATTCTTATCAAAAAGGACGATAGTTTTCGAGATAAATTCCTCGAAGTAGTCGTCAACTTCGAAGATCTTCCCCTTGTAAAAACGGATAAAAAAGAGATAATATAAAAACGAGAGGGGAGAAGGAGAATCAATGGAGACAGAGAAACCGAAGGATAGAAATCCAAGCACAAAAGAGCTTGAACACACCGTCACTATAGGCGGCAAGCCCGAGAAGGTCAGCTTGGAGCCGGGCGCTCGGCTATCAGACCTGCTGAAAAAGTTTCTAAAGACCCATCCCGGTCTGAACTTGGCCGGACATTCTATTCTGCTCAACTCAAGATTGATCAACCACCATGAGGGCGAGCTGAAGGAAAATCCTATACTGGTCCAGCCGTCCACGGTAACGATTGCGCCTCGCCTTTCTGGAGGTTAATCGACCCCATGAACCCGAAAACGGGTTCTTTTTTTGGAAGTATGAGAATACTTCCAATGGAAAGCGGGGTTAGCCCCGTTAGAGGTCTCGCTCACGCCCAGGGGCGTGAGTCCGAAGAACCTTGGCGAGGCTACCTCTAACGGGGTTGATTTTTTATTTCTCATGGATATACTGCAATAAGCTCCTTTATAAACTGGGGTGTCTATGGGTGGTAATGACTTTCTAAACGAGATTGAACGCCTTAAAGACCACTTATCTAAGAGAGTTCGGGGTCAACCCAAGGCTGTCTATACCGTTGCAAACCTGATCCAAGACAATGAAGTGCTTAACAGAAAAATAGAGACTAAAAAAAGAGGACCGGTGGGCGTCGTACTGTTCTTGGGTCCCAGCGGAGTCGGGAAGACGGAGACAGCTCGCGCTTTGGCAGAGTTTTACTTTGGCAGCGAAGATGCTTTAACGAAAATAGAATGTGAAACGCTAAGCCAGCCCCACACTATTCAGACTCTCCTTGGCGCTCCGCCAAGCTATATCGGCTTCGACAACAAACCGCTTCTGTCTCCCGAGGTAATATTTAAGAACGGACGAGATGTCAATCCGAAAGCTGATAACCCGGATCCAAGAGTTCAGAAGTTATTGGGCTTAAAAATGGAGTTGCTCAGAGAGCTAAAAGGCCTGAGAAGAGAATTTCAAAAAAATCAGGAAAAAATTATGACCCTGAATAATGATCTTCTTTTGATAAGAGACGCTCTGGAATTTTATTTTGACATTTCCCGCAATATGAATGCGGACCGAAGAGATCCTCCTCATAAGCCCAATATAGACATGCGGGACATAGAGGCCCTGACCAAAATGACCGAAATAGAGTTATCCGAATTCAGCAGAATGGCGGTTGAGTTGCGGATCAAAGAATCTCAGGTTATATGGCAACTATCCGATATCGATATGGAGCTGAGCCGGCTTAATCCCAAACTGCTTACACCTGCCGATGAAGACGTTGAAAACGAAGACCCGATGGCAATAATCCTTTTTGATGAAATTGAAAAAGCTGATCCGGCTATCCATAGATTGCTTCTTCAAATCATGGAAGACGGCAAGGTAACCTTGGCTAACGGGATAGAGAGCGACCTTAGGAACAGCTTCATCATTCTCACTTCTAATGTCGGTGCGAGAACTATGGGTGATATTCTAAAGGGCCGATCGATCGGATTCGGTCAGACCAGATCGGGCAGTTCTTCCGATAGAACCGAATGTACAGAAGATGGCTTAGAGAATTTGGAAAACAAAATCCTCGGAATAGCCGAGAAGGAGCTTGAAAAAACATTTCCTCCGGAATTTCGCGGAAGGTTGGATGATGTAGTTGTTTTCAGACCACTGTCTAAAGCCGTCCTTCTCCAAATAGTCAACGACCAGGTCGAACTTTTCTGTCAAAATCTTCTTGACAAGGGAATCAGCCTCGATATAGATGGGGCCGTAAAACAGCATATACTTGATAAAAGCGCGCATCGGCCGGAGGTTGGAGCAAGACTGCTGAACCATAAGATCAAATCGATACTGAAACGGCCGTTAGCAAGAGAGCTTTATCGACGTCCGAAATTTTCCGGCAAAATTAGGGCTTCCGTGAATAAAGACAATGTGGAGTTCGAGTTTACAGAAAAGGCCGAATAGGCCTTTTTTTCATTGGATTTTTGTGGTTTCATAATAAAGATGCAGGAATACCTCCATATAGGCAGGGCTGCGGACCTTACAGTCTCTCGGGATAGATTCCTTTACAGGCTACTGGAAACAATGCAGGGGACTTTAGCTTGGCTGACACTAATATTAATCGTTCTCCTCTCTTTTTTTGCACCAGTCCTGATGGCTCTTTTTATAATAATATTCGACGTCTATTGGCTTACCAAAACAATCTATCTGTCTTTCCACCTGAGAGTTTCTTACAATCGTTTGCGCACAAACCTAAAAGTGGACTGGCTCGACCGCCTTACCAAGCTGCCGACTACCGATTATAGGCTCTCGTCTGTAAAATCCTGGCAAGATATTTATCATTTTATCTTTCTGCCCATTTACAAGGAGGGCTATCCGATAGTCTCGGCCACGATGGACGGGCTTTTAAAAAGCAATTACCCCAAATCAAAAATGGCCGTCATATTATGCTGGGAAGAAAGGGGAGGGGAAGCCACCGCTGAGACGGTAAGGCGCATAGAAGTAGAATATAAGGACAAATTTTTCCGGTTGGCGTCGGTAATGCATCCTGCAAGTCTTCAAAATGAAATACCCGGAAAAGGATCTAACACTTCTTTTGGAGCAGAGCGGGTTAAACGAGAAATCATCGACCGCCAAGCCATTCCCTATGCAAACATTATAGTATCCAATCTCGATGTCGATACGGTTATATTCCCTGAGTATTTTGGAGTTCTGACATATACTTACCTAACTACCGAAAAGCCCCTCAGATCATCCTACCAACCGGTTCCGCTTTATATAAATAACATATGGGAAGCACCGTCATTCGCCCGAGTCGTCGCCTTTTCGGCCACCTTCTGGCACACCATCAAGCAAGAGAAGCATGAGACGGCAACTACCTTTTCCTCTCACTCGATGCCGTTTCAGGCCCTTATCGACGTTGGATTCTGGCAAAAAAACATGGTTTCCGAAGATTCGCGTATTTTTTGGCAATGCTTTTTAAGATACGACGGCGATTACCGCGTCGTTCCCCTGTATTACCCGGTCTCGATGGACGCCAATGTGGCTTCAACGACATGGGAAACTTTCAAAAACGTTTACAAGCAGCAGCGCCGCTGGGGTTACGGCGTGGAAAACGTGCCTTATTTCTTGTTTGGATTTATGAAAAACAAAAAAATACCACTATCCAAAAAATGGCGCTACGGTTTTATGGTCATCGAGGGCTTTCATTCTTGGGCTACCAATGCGGTTATAATCTTTCTTTTAGGGTGGCTGCCGGTAATAGTCGGCGGGGCGGCGTTCAACCAAACCGTTCTCTCATTCAATCTTCCCCAGCTCACCAGAACCATCATGACCCTGGCCATGCTGGGATTGGTCTCTTCGGCCGTTCTTTCGATAATCCTCCTTCCGCCCCGTCCTCCGAAATTCGGAAAGTTCAAATACCTATGGATGATTCTCCAATGGCTCCTGTTCCCAGTCACTACCATCGGTCTTGGGGCTCTTCCGGGATTAGAAGCCCAGACCCGCCTTATGCTGGGAAAATACTTGGGCTTCTGGGTAACGCCCAAGATTAGAAAAAACTATCAAATCTCTTCCTGATGGGTTCCCACACTGAAGCCTACCGGACACGCCTGTTGACAGCGCTACCCAGTCTGATTAAATTAAATAGCTTTCGGCCGGAGGTGCGGTAATGGCCCGAACAAAAAAGTTCGTCTACAGTTTGGAATGGGGGACGCTGAATCTGAGCTTTGTCGGCGAGGACGGAGTCGATCAAAATGACGATATAACGATTGCCGATTTTCTAAAAATAGTCAGATCGGAATTTCCGGGAGTCAAACTATCTCGACTAAGCCTTTACGCCCACAGCGGAGCCGGGATCAATGTTTCCAGAAAAAGAAAATCCTCAAATTAAAACGGCCGTTACGCCGTTTTTTGATTTTTAGCTCGATACCTGTTTTCTTCCGCCAACTTCAGGAGCCTCTTAGCCACCCTTCCTTCTTTCTTTAAATCTTTCGGTAAAGACCGACCGCCAACTAACATTTTCATGGCCCTAAGAACTTTAGCTACCCGCTTTCTGCCCTGAGTAGAGGCATTGGCTATAAATACTCGAGACCAACGCCGATATTCTTCCTTGTCCTTAAGAAGCTCAGGAAATTCGGCCGCTACCCAGAGTAAACACATATCTTCGGCCTTCATTCTCACTCTCTCGCTCCGTCTTGAAGCATTCTGCTCAACCAATGTACCAATCTCGCGAAGGTAGATCAAGCCCTACTCAAAATGAGTCAGCTTCTGAAAACTCTCCAGACGATCCTTGAGTAGGGGATAGCTAGTAAGCGACGGGTTTTCTTTCAGGAGCAGACGCGCTTCAAGGCGGGCCTTTTTGATAAGATCAACATTAGCCAGAGAAGCCATGCCTAAATCGGGGATTCCCGATTGCTTAACTCCAAAAAATTCGCCCGGCCCCCTGATAGACATATCTTTTTCGGCCAATTCAAATCCGTCATCGCATTCCTCCAAGGCCTTAAGCCTTTGATTAACCGACTTATCGCTGGTAGAGGAAATGAGCAGACAATATGACTGATGCTCGCTTCGGCCGACTCTTCCTCTGAACTGATGCAGCTGGGCAAGTCCGAATCTTTCTGCGCTCTCGATCATCATAATACTTGCATTAGGAACATCTACTCCGACCTCGATCACCGAGGTGGAAACAAGGATATCAAAATCTCCATCTTTGAACTTCTTCATAATTTCATCTTTCTCTTTGGATTTTAACTTGCCATGGAGCATCGCCACCTGAAGCTCCGGAAAGACTGATCCTGATAATTTTTGGTACTCTTCCTCAACGGCTTTTACATCGGCCCAGAGTATATTCATTTTTGACCTCTCGCCGGAAACCTTAATCTCCTTCCTGGGATCGCTCACTTCTATCCGGGGACATACCACAAAGGCCTGGCGCCCCTTTGCAACTTCGTCTCTTACGAACCGATAAGCTTCCTTAACTTTGGACGGAGAAACTATTTTTGTAATAATTTTCTGCCTGTTTTTTGGTTTTTCTTTTATCAGAGAGATGTCTAGGTCGCCATATATGGTCAGGGCTAATGTGCGGGGGATAGGGGTGGCGGTCATGCTCAGCAGATGAGGAACTATCTGCTGAGAATTTCCAATTTGGGAATTTGGCGCTTGTTTGTCATTTAAGATTTGGGGGTTGGAATTTTTTACCAGTGCTGCTCGTTGCTGAATTCCGAACCGATGCTGCTCGTCAATCACAACCATGGCTAAATTTTTGAAAGAAACATCCTTCTGAATAACTGCGTGAGTGCCGATTATCAGGTCGACTCCTCCGTCCGCTATTTCCTTTTTTAATTCCGAGCGCTTGAAATCCGACCCGTTCAACTTGCATGCCGATGAAGTAAGCAATCCGACCCTTAACAAGTCCTGACCGGCCAGAGAGCTGACCGTTTTAAAATGCTGGTTGGCTAAGACTTCGGTCGGCACCATGAAAACAGTCTGGAATCCTGCTTTGGCTATTTGCATAGCCGCAATCAATGCCACCACGGTCTTTCCGCTTCCCACATCTCCTTCGAGCAACCGATTCATCGGATAACTCTTTTCGATATCTTTCAATATTTCGAGGGTAGCTATTTTCTGATCTTTGGTAAGCTCAAACGGCAGTTTAGAAATAAAATCTTTTATAAACTCCTGATCGAATTTAATGGATATTGATTTTAGCTGATTTAGTTTGCGCCTCTCAAGAAGGGCTTTGAGCTGAAACAGAAGGAGATCCTCGAAGGCAAACCTTTCTTTGGCTAAATCCGCCTGGCCCGGATCGAGAGGATAATGGATAGTCTTCATGGCCTCATCAATTTGAGGCAGGTTATACTTTTGAAGAATGGCGGGGGGCAAAGGATCGTTGAGCTTTATAGTCTTCAGAAGGGGCTTAATCAAAAATCGTAAGTATTTAGAAGTAACCCCCTCGGTCTCGGGGTAAACCGGAACGAGTCCGCTGGTATGCTTGAGGCTTGAATTGTGAATTGTGGGTTGTGAATCTTTAATTCCGCTTTCTTGCTTCATCGCTCCAGATTCATTATTCACTATTTTTTCATAGGCCGGACTGGATAGGTAAAGACCGTGTTTATCTAAGTTGACCTTGCCGGCAAGGCTCACGAAAGTTCCTTCCGGTAGGGTTTCCTCAATGTATGGTTGGTTAAACCAGACAACTTTTACGGCGCCGGTCGAATCCTGAACAATTGCATTCGTCACCGACATCCGTCGAGGAAATATTCTTCGGCTGTTGATTTGGACAATCTGGCCCTGAACATTAACTTTCTGTCCCGGCTCAATATTCGAGATTGAGAGGGTCTGGGTATAATCTTCGTATCTGACGGGGAAATGCCATAAAAGATCCTTTAAGGTTTTGATCCCCAAGTTATAAAGCCGGGAAAGATTCCTCGGCCCGACGTTCTTCAATTTTTCTATCGAAAGAGAGGGGTCCATTTGGCCTATATTATACCATCAACCGGCCCAAGGAGGAAACGGCTCGTCTATTTACGAACCCTCGAACAAACGGTCCCCTCGCGTGAAATCGAACCACGATTTGAAGATCCGCCCCGCACAAAAATTGGTGTCCCCGGGGTGATTCGAACACCCGGCCTTCAGATCCGCAATCTGACGCTCTATCCAGCTGAGCTACGGGGACATTGATTTAGTTGAATTTTATGCGGGATTGCGATTTGTGTCCAATCGTTTCGCTCTTGGACAAATCGGGAACAATCTTCTGTTCTATCCGTTGAACGACGAGGGGATAAATGCCTAACAAAAAGCGGAGGTTAATTAAAGGCCGATTTTCCTGGCAATTAAATCGGCTATTGAGGCTTCATGCTGCTTTTCTGGAATAAAACTTAACATCAGGGATCTGATTTCAATAGGATCCTTTTGGGCGATAGACACCTTTACGTAGGGGAGATACCACTTCTTTGACTCAAGGCTCAACTCCTTGTTACCCCCGGGATTGTAATCAATCCAAAACGATTTCAGATCCCTGTAAGGATAGTGCGTATCAGCAACGGATACTCCGGTATCATTAACGATAATCTGAGATACGGTCGGCTTTTTGTTGGCGTAAAGAATAAACATCAAAGATGTCATCATCAGAAAAATAGCCGATAAGCTGTCTTTCTGAAAGATCCACAGTCCGCCTCCGGCAGCTACCAAACCCATGATGATCATTGATAAGTATTTTTTCTGCGGATTATAGTAAAACGATGGGGCCTCCCAAGAAATAACGGGCCTGGCAAGTCTGTGCTCATTATCTACCGCCCTTAAGACGCTATTAGATACCCTGACGCCACTTTCACTGCTAATAACCGGCCGGCTCAGCCTTTTACTATCGCGACGCAAAGGAGGATAGCCGATCTTTCTGACGGTTTCAATCTTTTTTACTGCCTCTTTCGGTTTTTTTCTTAAATCTATTAAATGAGCCATATGTCTATATTTAAATGGGGAATCACTATTCGCTAAACCTCGGCGGTGAGGGTGAGATTCGAACTCACGGTACGGTTTCCCGTACGGCACATTTCAAGTGTGCTGCCTTAAACCACTCGGCCACCTCACCAATACACCTCTGGCATTTTATTTTACTTTAAAACAGCGTGGTTTTCAAATCGCTTTAAGGCCCCTCCTAATTATCTTCTTTGAGGTTCCGTCCGCCCTTTTTATAGGCGTTGAGGCTCTTTGATAGTTCGCTCAACAGAAAAGCTCCTAAAACTTCATAGGTGAGGTGACGAATAGGGGATGAGACTTCGTTATGTATGAAGAAGCCGATGAGAAGCATCGCTAAAAGAGAGATCCACCACACATATACGAATAACTCGCCCGGCATGACGTTCAGTTTAACGCCGGTCCATCGAGATGTTTCCTTGTGAACGATGTAGACTCCTAATAGTATCAGGTAGCTGGTGACTAAAGCTTCGGAAACTTCGAGCTTGGGTATCAGGAAATCGAGCCAACTTAAGACAAGAAGGATCGCAGTCCAAATAAGCAGGAAGTAAAAAAGAAGATCCTTTACCGAGGATAATTCCGTTCTGTAGCGCTTTGCTACAACATGATTATCCATAGTCGTATTAAGCTTTCCGCCCTAAACCGCAAGGCTAACGGCGGAAAACTCACTTAAACAGCTACCGTCGATCAGGGTCTTTCGTTTCAGCTGCCCGGAGTTCATTTCAAAATTCTATATGCTAAAAAGAATTTTGAAATGAACTCTATGATGATGTTAAGGTAATGATTCTACCTGCTAAAGAAAATATATCATGTCAAAGCGGTGAATCATAGATCAAAATTACAGAAAAGTCAAATTTTAAAAACTGGGCCAATACTGAGGGTTACTATAAAAATTCGGTCAAATTACCCACTAATTATACACTGACTATCAACATTGACATTTTTGATTTAAAATATTTTATGACTGTTTCGGGCGTCAACTATACGATCGGGTTTCCTCGACTCCAGGAGTAATCCACCCAGGCCGTTTGACCCCGAATGAACAATTGCTATACTGAGGTTATAACAATTAAACATATCAAGAAGACAGAGAGTTCTGCTAATCGCAGAATAGGAGATCTATATCCTCATTATCTGTCTAGCAACCTGCCCATGGGCAAGGTGCTCTATAGCCCAACCATTGGGAGAGATATGCCGGATCACCAGATACGCCGTACTTCCCCAAAAGGAGGTTTTTTTATGTCAAAATTAAAAACCGCGGAAAGCGTGACTTCCGGACATCCTGATAAGATATGTGATCAAATATCGGATGCGATACTCGATTCGTATTTAAAAAAGGATCCCTTAAGCCGGGTGGCGGTGGAGGCTTTCGGCTCTCACGGATTAGTGGTCGTGGGCGGGGAGGTAACAAGTAAAACTAAGGTTCCTATCAAAAAAATAGTAAAGGAGGTGTACGACTCCATCGGCTATGCCGACAAGATTAAGATAGTGACGAACGTGGTGGAACAATCACCCGATATAGCTCGAGGTGTCGATACGGGGGGAGCGGGAGACCAGGGAATCATGTACGGCTACGCCACCAACGAAACTCCGGAATTTCTTCCAAGAACAGTAGTTTACGCGCATCGCTTAGCTCAAGGACTTGAAAATTTACGAAGAAATAACTCCTTGTTCAGCTGGCTGGGTCCTGACGGAAAAACCCAGGTTACGATGAAAGATTCGGATATTACCGATGTGCTGATTTCCTGTCAGCACAAACCGGAAATGAATCTTTCTCAGATACGAAATCTTGTCACCGAGAATTTAATAAGACCGTCGCTTGGAGGAGGGGATTATAGAATTTTAATAAATCCGACAGGAATATTTACATTGGGCGGATTTCAGGCAGATACCGGGCTTACCGGCCGAAAAATTATGGTTGATACATATGGCGGACTTATCCCCCACGGCGGAGGATGCTTCTCCGGTAAAGACCCGTCCAAGGTAGACCGTTCGGCCGCTTATATGGCTCGCTTCGTCGCCAAGAATATAGTAGCCAATAAATACGCGGGGCAATGCCTCGTAAGTATTGCTTACGCCATAGGAAAACGGGAGCCTTTGATGATAGAGGCGGAGACATTCGGTACCGGGGATGATTTTTCTATACGCCAGAAAATTATAAAATCATTCAATTTTTCACCGAAAGGAATTATAGATCTTCTCGGCTTGCAGAAACCTATCTACCAAAAAACGGCCATTTACGGCCATTTCGGAAAACCCGATCTTCCCTGGGAAAGAATCGTAAAAAACTTTTAACCTAACCAAGCAAGATAACAAAAACCGGCTTATCGGCCGGCATAGAATTATTTCCTGGAACTCTTATCTCTTAAAGAGCGGGCAAGATTTTCAAACGCAGTTGCTTGTCGTTTAATTACTTCTTCTATAGACCTTTGGCACTTAGGACAATGGTCAACATGAGATAGGTATACATTAGTTCCTTCTCCTGTGGTAATAAATCTAACAAAATCTTCTTTTAATGCAGAGCAAACCTTATCTATAAGGTCTTGATAAGGGTTTGGTGAGCCTTTCAGTCTGCTAAATTCTTCGTCGGCTAACTGCAGAGCCATGCCCAACTGTGATGCCGTGATTCCGGCATTTCTTTCAAGATGTCTTTGGAATCCCTGAAGTTCTCCTTTGGCCTGGGGCCACATTTTTAGGATTTCTTCCTTGGTCCAAACTCTTTGATTAGCCATTAAATCTCTCCCTGTCAAAAATCTGAGCGAGATTATCCTAACATAAATTAGCCGCCTTGCAACAGAACTTCTAACCATTCCCGAGAAACCGCAAAAACACAATGCGGAGGTGGCAGGATTCGAACCTGCGGTCCAGTTTAACCCGGACAACACGTTAGCACCGTGCCGCTTTAGACCGCTCAGCCACACCTCCGCGCTATGTTCAAGAGACCAACAAGTTATGTCAAATTTTAACACAAAAATCAGCCCCTTGCAACCAGGTAGTGAAAGTTTCAGTATATTCTTGGCGGTAGAACCGCAACTGAAACTTCTACTACCTGGCAACGACTAAACCAACAACTTTTTTAGCGCCCGACGCCTTAAGTACTTTTGCCGCTTCATTCAGCGTAGCACCGGTAGTGCATATGTCATCAACTAACAGTACCGTCCTGCCCCTGACCGCTTCGGGTCTCAAAACGCAAAAAAAACTTTCGACATTCTTCATTCTTTCTTCACGATCCTCGATTTCGGCCTGAGGTTTCGATTTCTTAATTCTTACAATAATATCCGACCTCGTATGCATCTGAAAATTATCAGCCAAAAGTCCGGCAAGAATTTCAGACTGGTTAAATCCGCGCCAATTGTACCGAGCCCGATGAAGGGGGATAGGGACGACCAACGGTCTGCCTTGGAAAAGGTCGGCTTCTTTTTTCAAGTTAAAATGCTTCAGATATTTTTTGACTAAAATAAAAGCTGGCAGAATCAGATCTTTAATAAATCTATATTTTATCGCCTTCAGCAACGCCTCGACCTTGAAATCCTTATAGTCCGCCGCAACAAGCAATTGATCAATCGAGTTGCCGTCTCGGCAGAAATAACAAGTTTTCCCCAGCGGAACGCTCTTTTTGCAGCCGATGCACTCGAAGCTGTTTTTTATTTTAATCGAAGCCATACACCGCCCGCACAAATAGCCCCGGAATTTACCTCCGGGAAATTCACCGCATCCGACGCATTTAGCCGGAAAAATAAGATCGGAAAGCCACTTCATGGAATACTTGGCAAAATTCATATTTATGGGTCAAACTTACTTATGGTATAATTATCACAATGAGTCTGAACCCTTTCAGGGCAAAAAGCAAGCTTGGCATCGACATCGGAACTTCTTCGATAAAGATAGCGGAGCTTGAAAAAGATGGGGGCCGTTTTACCTTATTAAATTACGGGATTTTTGAATTAAAAAACGTCAGAACGGACAGTACTGCCGAAAACCAGATGGCTCGGGACCGGGGCATCCTAAAATTGCCCGACGAAGAAATAGTATGGGGAATACAGGAAATCATCAAAAAAGCAGATATGAAATCCCGGGATGCCGTAGCCTCCATACCGGCTGTTTCCACTTTCGGCACTGTAATCGAGATGCCATACCTGTCGGGAGAAGATCTTGCTAAGGCAATTGCCTTTGAGGCAAAGAAATACATTCCGATTCCCATCAAGGACGTAGTCTTGGACTGGTCAATTATTGAAGTGCTTAATCCGGGCCAGATAACTGCCGGCAAAGACAGGATCGTCAAAGAGCAGAAGCCGTCCACCGTCGAAATATTCTTGGCCGCGGTATCCCGAGAAGAAACTCAAAAATACCTAAACATAATGAAAAGCGCCGGATTAACTCTCCGGGCGCTTGAGCTTGAAAACGCCGCCCTGATAAGGGGCTTAATCGGAAACGACTTGAGTCCGATAGCTATAGTCAACATAGGAGGCCGCAGCACATCTATAACAATAGTGAACAAGGGCTATGAGAGAATAAGCCATAATTACGAGATAGGAGGATTTGAAATTACTAAATCCATAGCCAGATCCCTGAGTATAAGCCTCGAAAAGGCCGACGAACTGAAAATGAAGTTCGGAATGAAGGAGGGAGACGAGAATGTGATAAACGAATCCGTCGCATCGCTTATTGATATGATGGCTTTTGAAACCAGAAAGACACTGACCAATTACGAGGAAGCGAAGAATCTCACTCTATCCAAGGTTCTTTTGGTCGGGGGGGTGGCTAATATTCCTTATTTCCTTGAATACTTCAAAAGCAAATTGGGAAGAGACATTGTTGCGGGAAACCCTTTCTCCAGGGTAGTCTATCCTCAAGAACTGTCTGCGGTTTTACCGAGCATAGGAAACACCCTTTCCGTAGCTATAGGATTGGCCATGAGGGAAATTTAACCGGTATTTGCTTAACCCGACCCAAAGCCGAGACTCTCGAGCCGAAGTTAAAACCTTCGACGGCTTGCTTGTTGATTACCTTGCTCCTTATAAATGCTACAATAATATAGACGGCTATTTAGATGAAAATAAATGCCCGACATAGGAGGAATACAACTACTTCCGGAAACAAGGAAAGATCTTAAGTTAAAAAGGCCGGGAGAAAACAAGTTTTTGTATATCGGGATAGCCATACTCTCGGTTGTGGTAGTTTTGGCTTTGGGCTTGACCTTTTACAAGATGGGCCTCGACAATAAGATTACGGACCTGAATCAGCGATTCGGCGATAACGAACAGCGAAGAGACAAGAATCAGGAAAGAGACCTAAGAATTGCTGAAATCCAGCTAAAAACAATTTCTACCCTTGTTAAAAATCATGCTCTTGCAACTACGGCCTTCGATAAGATAGCAAGCCTATTGAATAAACAGGCTCGAGCGGCTAATTTTTCCTTGGAAATATCTCGGGGAAAAATCAGTATGAAGGTAGAAGCCCTTAATTACATGGTCGTTGCCCGCCAAATAGCCTCTTTTCTTTCCGACGATTTTATAAAAAAGCTGACTATAGGAAAAATAACCTTAGGCACTAACGGAAAATTGGAATTTGGAGTAGAGATAGATTTTGATAAATCAAGAATAATACCCAACCATGAATCAGGGAACTAAAAACCTGCTTATATCCGGCTTGATTTCAGCCGCATGTTTCGCCTTCTGGGCGTGGGTTATGCCTACCTATGACTCCGTCTCTCTTTTTCGGGAAATCATAAGCGAAAGAGAGGCTCTGCTTTCATCTCGAGAACAAATGGTTGCCAAAATAGAAAATATGTACGGTCAATACCAGGAAAGATCTTCCGATATTAAGCGTTTGGACCTGGTGGTTCCTAAAAAACCGGAAATACCAGAGATTATTTCAAGCCTGCAAGACATATCATCGCAGACGGGGATACAATTGGGGGATATCAACATAGGAGCCGCCACCAACGCCTCGATTGACAACTATGACACGGTGTCGCTGGAATTAGGAACAGAAACCGATTACGACGGGATGATTAACTTCATCGGCAGTATAGAAAAAAATGTCCGCCTGACCGATCTTCTTAGCATCTCCATGTCTCCAAAAGATGCCTCCAAGAATAGCTCGCTGCTAACATTTCAGATTAAAGCCGTTTCTTACTTTCTCAAAAACATCGAGGAGATCGTAAAAGCTAAGGCCCAGACTCAAAGAGAAATTAAAACAAATATAACGGAGTAGCGTTTAAAGATATGGGACAAAATAAAATATTACTAATCATAATCATTCTCCTCGGCCTTGTTGCCGGTTACTTTTACTATACTGAAGCCGCCGGTGAACCGGACCCGCCGATACCTTTGCCGATTGACATAGAAAAGGACGATCTTAAAAGCGCGGCCAATATAAACTTGGATTTTTCTGTTTTTGAAAATGAGACCTACAAAACCCTGATTCAGTTTGGAGAATCGCCGGTTAAACCGGGCAACACCGGAAAAACAAATGTTTTCGCCCCAATAGAATAATATGCCCATCAAAATTCCATCTACCCTGATACAGGAGCTTCTGAAATTAAAGATTATCAGCGCCGAAGACGTTGATGTTTTAGAGCAGACAGCAAAAGAGGAAGACAAGGATTTCGGACAAGTACTGATCGACAAGAACATGATATCTGCCACCGACTTGCTCAATATCAGGAGCAGGCTTTATCATCTTCCCTTGATGAGCCTCGAAGGAATAGACATCGATAAAGAAGCCCTGAAAGAAATATCGGAAGACGTCGTTAACTTCTACAGAATAGTGCCCTTCGCAAAAGAGGGGAATGTCCTCAGGGTCGGAATAGTCAACCCGGAAGACGTTGACGCCCTTGAGGCCCTTAAGTTTATCGCGGAAGACCGGGGTTTGACCCTTGAACGGTACATCGTAAGCAATAAGGATTTCGAAAATATCGTCCGCAACTACGGTTCTTTGACCGGCGAGGTCGGAAAGGTGCTTGAATCCCTGTCGGAAGAATTGGAAGAACAGGAAAAAATCACCCCGAAAACAATAGAACAGATAACTTCCGAGGGCGCCATTACTAAAATAGTTGCCTCGGTGGTAAAGTACGCCGTTGAGTCACGGGCATCAGATATCCACATTGAGCCTTTTGAGGATAAGGTCAGGGTCAGATTCAGAATAGACGGAGTTCTGGTTTCATCTTTAGTTCTGCCCAGAAACATCCATTCCGCCGTTTTAACCAGAATTAAGGTTTTATCCAATTTAAAAATAGACGAGACCAGGCTTGCCCAGGACGGAAGATTCTCGACGATACTGAAGCGAAGGAAAATAGATTTTCGCGTATCTACCTTCCCTACCAAGAATGGAGAGAAGGTCGTTATGCGTATTCTTGATCCCCTGACCAACAAAATTGACTTGCCCGATCTTGGAGTTGAGGGAAGATCAGCGGAGGTTTTGGAAAGAGCGATGAATAGACCGTTCGGCAGCATCCTTATAACCGGTCCGACCGGTTCGGGAAAATCAACGACTTTAGCCGGTATACTCAAAAAAATGAACAACGAGGACATTAACATCGTAACCCTTGAAGATCCGATAGAATACTTCGTTGACGGAGTAAATCAGTCCCAAATTCATGAAGAAATAGGCTATACCTTCGCATCCGGCTTAAGGCACATTCTCCGTCAGGACCCCGATGTAATAATGGTCGGAGAAATCCGAGACAAGGAAACGGCTGCCTTAGCTACCCAGGCGGCTTTAACCGGCCATATAGTTTTATCCACTCTGCACACCAACGACGCCCTGGGCGTAATCCCGCGGTTGGTTGACATGGGAGTGGAAAAATATCTTATACCGCCGACTCTTAACGTGGCGGTCGCACAAAGGCTTTTAAGACGGTTATGTTCCGACTGCAAGCTCAAAATCAAAGCTAATAATGCCGAGGAGAATATCATCAACGCCGCCCTTGCAGGAATGCCGGAACAATACAGAAAAAATATGCTATCTAAGAGCGGGTATGAGATATCCAAGCCCAACCTTGAGAATCCGTGCAAGCTGTGCGGCGGAAAAGCGTTCCGCGGCCGTATCGCCATCTTCGAGATGCTTGAGATGACAACCGAGCTTGAGAAGATAATACTGACCGTCATTTCAGAATCAGCGATGCGCGAAGAAGCTAAAAAGCAAGGAATGATTACAATGTTCCAGGATGGAATTTTAAAGGTCCTAAAGGGTGTAGTATCATTAGAAGAGCTTCTTGAGGTGGCTCAGGAAGAAGAAACCAGTTAGTTTAATAGTCAAAAGACGAAGACAAAATGAAAGATTAAGTTTTTCAAAATTTGATCAACAGAATTTTGAAATTCTATAATTTTTAACTTTGACTTTTCAGCTTTTAACTTAGCGAAACGACATGGCCGACTACAAGCAATACATGGAGGAGTTACTGGTGGCAACAGCCCAAAACGGGGCTTCCGACTTGCATTTATCCCCCGGAAACTACCCGATTATGCGGATAGACGGCCACCTTATACCGTTGTCCAGTAAAAAAATCCTGGACTACGAAACCCTCGGGGGATTGGTGGCGGTACTGCTGGGAGAAGAAAGGCGGTCAAGATTTCTGTCCGAAAAAGAGATGGACTTTTCTTATGAATCGGCTCAGGGAACAAGATTCAGGGTCAACGCTTACTATACCCGGGGAAGGGTAGCCGCCACCCTCAGGCTTATTCCCGACAGCATTAAAACCATCGAAGAACTCGGACTGCCGCAGATTATAAAAGTATTCTCGAAATTATCGCAAGGCTTTGTAATGGTCGTGGGGCCGAACGGACATGGAAAATCGACAACCTTGGCGGCTATTATCGACCTAATCAATAAAGAACGGGCAGAAAAGATACTGACCATTGAAGACCCCATAGAATATATGTTTGTACCGGAAAAAAGCGTTATTGACCAGAGAGAAGTCTATCAGGATACATTTTCTTTTCATAAAGCCCTGCGTTCTGCCTTTAGACAAAATGTAAATGTAGTGATGGTCGGCGAAATGAGGGACTATGAAACAATGAGCGCCGCCGTAACTGCCGCCGAGACCGGTCACTTGGTTTTCGCCTCTCTGCACACCAACAGCGCTCCCCAAACAATAGAAAGGATCATCGACAGCTTTCCGCCCAATCAACAGCCGCAGATAAGAAACCAGCTTGCCAGCACCATCTCGGGAATAATATCCCAAAGGCTTGTTCCGGCTATAAAAGGCGGCCTTGCTCCGGCGGTTGAAGTCATGATAGCAAATCCGGCAGTCCGGACGCTGATCAGGGACAACCGGCCTCGCCAGCTCGACTTAGTCATAGAAACCAGCCAGGACGTCGGTATGATTTCTCTCAACAGATCCTTGGCCGACTTGGTGAGAAAGAAGGTGATAGATATGGAACGGGCCGAATTCTATTCCCTTAACCCGGCCGAGCTTAAGGAATTAGCCCGATAGTTTTGAGCTCCAATTTAACCTTGAATTTTTATTTTAACTTTTTCTAATTCTCTTGCTTTTTCAATATAAAGCCAAAATCAGAACGGGAGAAATTATCGAAGGAACGATCAATGCCCCCAATGAAAACGTCGCCGTGGACGTGCTTCATGGCAAAGATTACGTCATTGTCTCTATCCATCCCGTAGAAAAAGGCGGGCTGAATCTTGATATCGGCAAGTATCTTCAGAGACCCAAAAATAAAGACATAGTCGCTTTTACGCGCCAGCTGTCGGTTTTAATTGATGCGGACGTTCCTTTGAACGAGAGCCTAAGAACTTTAGCCGCCCAGGAAGAAAAGACTTCTTTTAAGAAAGTCATCACCGATGTATCTGAAGCTATCGAGGGAGGCTCATCCCTATCTATCGCCCTGTCTCTTTACCCTCAGCTATTCTCCGGCTTTTATATTATGCTCGTCCAGTCGGGCGAGGTGTCCGGCCGTCTTCACCAGTCGCTTCTTTACTTAGCCAACTATCTTGAGAGAACTCAGGGAATAAACTCAAAAATAAAAGGCGCATTGGCATATCCGGCCTTCGTACTTTTTTCTCTTGTTTTAGTGGCAATAATAATGACTGTCTACGTGTTGCCGAACCTTCTTTCTATCTTTGAAGAGTTTGGAGCCGTAGAACTGCCGTTGACTACAAGAATTCTCATATTCGTAACCGACAACGTCAATAAATACAAAATACCCTTTGCCATATTTATCGTGGGAGCCGGGTTCTTCGGATACTCATATATTAAAACTGAAGCTGGCCGCAACTACCTCGATAAACTCAAAATAAGCATTCCGAGCCTTGGATCGGTAGCCCGCAACCTCTACCTTGCCCGAATCGCCGAGAGCTTGTCTACGCTTATCAAGTCCGGAATCCCGATACTCGACTCGCTTAAACTGACCGGGGATCTTGTCGGAAACGTTATTTACCGCGACATCATCGCCCAGGCCTCCGAAAATGTCAGAAGCGGAGGAAACATATCCGACGCGATATCTAAGCATCCCAAAGAAATACCTTCTTTATTCGCTTCGATGATGTCAGTGGGTGAACGCACGGGAAAATTGGATTACATACTCGAACATATCGCCAAGTTTTATAAATCGGAATCGGAGGACTCAATTCAAAACATTTCCCAGCTGATAGAACCTATCTTGGTGCTCCTGTTGGGCTTCGGAGTCGCTATCCTCGTATCCAGCATCCTGCTTCCGATATACAACATAGTCGGCTTCGGCTGATCGGTCGTGTGGATATCTTGGTTTTGCGGTATCCGCCGATAAGACTATAATGTATTTAGGTTAAAAATTCGGTTTAAACAAGCCCTGAGGGCGGTGATTGGCTCTTGGTAGCATCTACCGATTACCGGCACAGCCGTTAGGAGCTCAAAAAAGTGTCGATTCTAAAAAAGTATAGGAATGCAAACCTTTCTAAGGGTTTCACCTTGGTCGAGTTGCTAGTCGTTATAGCCATAATCGGAGTCTTGGCTACTTTAGTCCTTTTGCAGTTGGGTACTGCCCGAGCAAAGGCAAGAGACGCCAAGCGTATCGCCGACGTAAGCCAGCTGAGAACGGCTGTTGAGTTGTTCTTTGATGACAACGCCGGTATCTATCCGATCGGACCGCTGTGTAATGTCGGCGCTACCGGTAACTGTACTGGCGGTAACAATGGAAACCTTGGTCCCTATCTTTCATCTCCAAACTTGCCAGTCGATCCTTTGAATGGAGCAGGTTACCGCTATACCTGGGATCCTGCCAGCCCCCGAAGGTTTCATCTTTGGACTGAACTTGAGAGAAGAAACGCTCCCGCCTTTGCCGCAGATGCTGATCTCAATTCAACCACTGGTGGTGCCGGAGCTGGAGGCGCTTGGATCGGAAACCCGACAGACAACCAAGACGGAGGTGTGGAGACTTGCGCATCGGGTACGGCTATAGATTGCGTATACGATACCGGACAGAACTAATCTCTTTACTAAACAAAACTCCCCGGAATGGGGAGTTTTGTTTAGGGCCATATTGTATTAATATATCCTCATGGCTATCTTCTATGTTTTTACTTTTGTTTTGGGTTTAGTTATCGGAAGTTTTATAAACGTCGTCTTATTCCGCCTGGATCGGGAAGGTGGAATATTCCTGGGAAGATCCAAATGCACCAAATGCCTTGCCCGGCTCAAGTGGTATGATCTTTTTCCCTTGTTCAGCTATCTGCAAATCAAAGGCCGATGCCGGTACTGCAAGAAAAAGTTATCGGCCATATACCCTATCGTGGAACTGACCACCGCCTGCGTTATAACTCTCTACTTCCTCATGAACGGGCTTGGGTTGGGCGCCCTATCTCTATACAGCCTTTTTATCCTACTGCTGCTGGTGATGCTGGTTTTTTTTGACATTCTATATTTGATTATCCCCGACAAGGTTACTCTCCTGATGGTCGCCTCGTCTTTCCTGTTCTTATCATTTGCGGGAAGGTCTCATTTTTACAATGGCCTTATTTCTGCTTTTATCTTCGGAACCTTTTTTGCTATGATATATATAATCTCGAAAGGGGAGTGGATGGGCCTGGGAGACGCTAAATTGTCGTTTGCGATCGGACTGATTCTGGGCTACCCGTTCGGATTATTCGCAATAATAATTTCGGTCTGGGTTGCGGCATTGTTCGGAACCCTGCTGATGGCCCTGAAGAAAGCTGATCTAAAAACCGCCTTGCCGTTTGGATCATTCTTATCGGCAGTAACAATACTATTCGTTATCTTTCAGAATGAAATACAAAAAATTCAGTTTATCAACTTATTCTTCTAAATTTTTAAATTTGCGAAAACTTATAGAGTTTAGGCTGTCCAAAATTCTCAGGGGAACTGAAGCTCCTCTGGTTTGGTTTCTTTTGATTTTAACTCTCTCTATTTCGGCCGTATTTATTATCTGGTCAATAACCGCCTATCCCGATCTTAAATCGGCCGGTACCGCAACGCTCATAATATCCATAGAAAACGGACCCAGAATGTTTCAGGGAGAGGTAACCGAGAACATGACCGTATTGGATGCCCTGATTGCTTCTGCCGCAGCCGGACAAATCCATATTCGATACTATATCCGTCCTGATAATACAACCGAAATAGCCGAAATAAACGGTTATGGCTCCGCCTTACCCAAAAACCTGGCCTTTTATCTCAACCGCGGCAGAATTAATTCCGAAGATCTGAACAAGATAAAAGTACAGGTCGGCGATATTATCGAGATTAACCAAGAATAAAATCCGGATATGTTAATTTTTTTTAAAAAGCCGGCCGGATTCAGCCTCGTCGACCTTTTAGTCGTAATCACCATCACCTCTTTTCTTACGATCACCCTTATCAGAAATTTTACGACGCAGCTCAACATAGAAAGAGTCGCAAACGTCGTGTTGTCAGATCTTAGAAATACCCAGGCTTACGCGATATCAGCCCGTAAATATCAGGGACCATTGGACTCTCAGCCGGTCAGCCGCTGCGGATACGGTGTCCACCAGGATCAATCCAGCAGTCAAACGTATATTATTTACGCCGGACCCGCCTCAACGGCCAACTGCAGTTCGAGAGCCTGGCAGACCAGCCAGGACACCCCGACATTTAAAACGGTGGTGCTCGATTCGCGCTTAGAATTTGAAACGAATCCGAGATTTAAGGACATATACTATGAACCGCCGGACCCCCAAACCTATATCGGCAACACCCAGACCCAATCCCAGCCCGAAGAAGTTGTTATTAGAAAAATCGGCGTTACCAAGCAGCAATGCAATACCGGCAACAAAAACTGCATAAAAATATGCGTATACATTTCGGGAAGGGTTGAAATAACCAAAACCGGATCTTGTCCATAAAATGAAGACGACCCCAAAGAACAAAGGGATGACCCTGATTGAAGCAATTATCTCGATATTTATTTTGATTTTGGGATTAGTTCCGATTTTTATGTCGATCACCGTGACCAACAACTTGGCAAGTATCATCAAAAACGATCTGATCGCTTCTAACTTAGCCCGCGAAGGGATCGAAGTCGTCCGATCAATCAGGGATGCCAACTGGTTTAACGGCTTGTTATTTGACGCAAATCTTGCCGATTGCGGACAGTCAATATGCGATTGGGTAGTCCAGTGGGACTCGGCCGCCCCGATACCCTTGGGGTCAAATCCGCCGTTGAAATTAGATTCGACGACCGGACTGTATAACTACTCAACCGGAAGTAATTCTCTTTTTACGCGAAAAATAAGCATATCGAGGGTCGGAACTTGCAATTGTGAAATTAAAATTTTAAGCCAAGTTTCGTGGCCTGAACGTAAGGATACTAAAGTTATAACCGTCGAATCTCATTTGTTTAACTGGAGATAAATGATCAAATCTACCCCGAACAATAGAGGCTTCACCGTGATAGAGTTGATTGTTGCAGCTTTCGTTTTTTCTGTTACTCTTTTGGCCGTCACGGGCATATTCGGTAAATCTGTACAGATAGAGCGCGGGGGAAGATCTGCCCAAAAGGTTCAGGAAAACATCATATTTGTTTTCGAATCCATGATCAAAGAGATCCAAGTCAGCGAAGTAACCAGCGCAAACTCTGCCTGCACCGCAACAACTTTAAGCATAGACCACCCCATCCGCGGTTCGATCACTTACAGCTTGAGCGGGGGCAATCTCGTGAAGAACGGATCGGTATTAAACTCGAGCGACGTTACCTTCGATACTTTCAAATTCTGCATAACCGGAAACGGGGGATCGGGGAACGGCGACAATCAATCAACGAAAGTGACCATGATAGCATCTGTAAGAAACGTAATCGGCAATAGCGTTTTCAGCGCCGATCTTCAAACGACTGTCGTATCAAGAGACATAACGCTGGAGCTTTTAAACTAATATGACCGGCAATAAAGAAAAACGGCGGGGATCTATAGTTATATTCACGCTGTTCGTATTGGCTTTAGTAATGTCGATTTCTTTTGCCATTTTGGCCATATTCATTCCCAAGCTAAAAATAGCCTCCGAATCTATAGGTTCGACGATCGCCGCTTACGCGGCTGACAGCGCCATTGAATGGTGCCTCTACAGCCAGAGAGGCAATCCTAATCCGCCGCCCAAACCGACCTCAATCGGAGGAGCTACGGTGGAGATAAAGTACGGTTCCGCTGTCGCAACCTGCTCAACGGCCGAAAAACCCCTCAATCATAGTGCAATCGGGACATACTATAATGTTGCCAGGTCATTTGAAATAACCCAGTAAACTGCCCGCAACCACTCCGCGGAGGCACCGAAAAAGGGTGCCTTTTGTTGCGTAGCTATGCTATAATCCATCGTATGGAACGACCTGTAGCTAAAAAAAGAATAGAGAAACTCCGCCAGGTCATAAACCGTCACCGCTATCTTTACCACGTTCTCGATAGGCCTGAGATTTCCGACCAAGCCTTGGACGCCCTGAAAAAAGAGCTGTTCGACCTTGAACAAGAATATCCGGAGTTCATAACCCCGGACTCTCCGACTCAAAGAGTGGGCGGCAAACCCCTGAAAGAGTTCAAAAAATTCAAGCATCCGGAACCGATGCTCTCTTTTAACGACGCCTTCGATCAGAAAGATATGAAGGAGTGGGAGAGCCGTTTGGAAAAATTAATTCCGGGATCAAAAAAGGAAGGCTATTACTGCGAGCTTAAAATAGACGGTTTAGCCATAGAGCTTATATACGAGAACGGTGAACTGACCGTGGGTTCGACCAGGGGCGACGGCATTACCGGTGAAGACGTAACCCAGAATCTCAAAACTATTGAAGCGATCCCTTTGAGACTTTTGGACGAAGATGGCGCGGTCAATAATTTAAAAAAGGAGGGGCTGGATCGATTCGTATCAGCCGCCAAAAAATCGCTTCGAGGACGGATAGCAATCCGAGGAGAGGTATTTATTTCTAAAAAGGAGTTTGAAAGAATAAATCGGGACCAAAGCCGGGCAAGCCTGAAAGCGTACGCCAACCCTCGAAATCTTGCCGCAGGATCAGTCAGACAGCTTGACCCGGCCGTAACTCGATCCCGAAAGATGGACTCTTTCTCTTATGCCCTTAAGACTGATTTGGGACAGAAAACCCACGAAGAGGAGCATTTGATCCTGAAGTCTCTTGGATTAAAGATAAATCCCCACAATAAATTCTGCAAAAGCATAGAAGCCGTTCGAGAATTCAGAGATGATTGGGAAAAACGCCGAGAAAAGCTTAACTATGAAATTGACGGTATCGTCGTAATTCTTAATGAGAACAAGACATTTGAAAAATTAGGCGTAGCCGGCAAAGCTCCCCGGGGAGCCATAGCCTACAAATTCGCTCCCAAGGAATCGGAAACCGTCGTAGAAGATATCGTGGTTCAGGTCGGACGAACCGGAACTTTAACTCCGGTAGCCGTTTTAAGGCCGGTCAATATCGGCGGGGTTACGGTTTCAAGAGCCACCCTCCACAATCTTGATGAAATAAAAAGACTCGGCGTAAAGATAGGGGATACGGTTATCGTCGGGCGGGCCGGAGATGTGATTCCGGATATAAACAAAGTACTGACGGAATTCAGGACCGGACGAGAGAAAGAATTTCATATGCCCAAAAAATGTCCTGTTTGCTCGGAAAAAATCGAACAAGTACCGGGTCAGGTGGCCTTTAAATGCGTAAGCAAAAACTGTCCAGCCATTAAAAGGGAGGCTATCTATCATTTTGTTTCGAAAAGAGCGTTCGATATTGACGGCGTCGGACCGAAGATCGTAGACCAGCTGATGGACGCCGCCATAATACACGATTCAGCTGATCTTTTCTTTATCAAAAAAGAGGACCTCCTGAACCTTGAAAGATTTGCCGAAAAATCAGCCGAAAACACGATTAACTCCATAAAGTCAAAGAGATATGTGCCCCTTTCAAAGTTCATTTACTCTTTGGGCATTGAGCACGTCGGAGAGGAAACTGCTTTTGTCTTGGCCAAAGAATTTAAAACATTAAACAATCTGAAGAATATCCGGCTCGATAATCTTCAAAAAATACCCGACGTCGGACCGGTGGTGGCCAAATCGATTTATGAATGGTTTCAGAGGCCGTTTAATCTCCGGCTACTGGAGAAGTTCCGAAAGGGGGGAGTCCGAGTTATTGAGGAAAAGACATCCAAAGAAAGCTCAAGGTTGGCCGGAAAAACGTTTGTTTTGACCGGAACCCTTGAATCAATGGGCCGCGATCAGGCCAAGGACCGAGTGCGCGAATTGGGAGGCGATATATCTTCAACGGTATCAAAAAATACTGACTATGTAGTCGTGGGATCAGAACCCGGGTCAAAATACGAAAAAGCAAAGAAATTGGGCGTTCGCGTAATTAACGAGCGAGAGTTCGTCAAACTGATTGAATAATCCTTTGATTATGCTAATTTTTAGACATGCTTTCTGAAAAAGAAATAAAACATATAGCCAATCTGGCCAGAATCAGGATATCCGGGGCAGAAGAAGATAAGTTCCGCAAGGAACTCTCTTTGATTATTGACTACATCAATAAGCTGAATGAGCTCGATACTGAAAATGTTGAACCCCTATACCAAGTAACCGGCCTTACTAATTCCGGCCGCCCCGACAAGCATCGAGCTGACTTTGAAATGAGCGACAAACTGAATGAAAAACTGATAGGACAAGCCCCTCGCTCAGAAAAAAGATTTATCAAAGTAAAATCTGTTTTAAATAAGAATGGCTAAAAACTATACAATAAAAGATATCTTGGCCGGATTAAAAACACGTGAATTTTCCGCTGAAGAAATTTTCAAATATTACAACGCCAAGATAAAGATAGAAAACAACAAGCTGAATGCTTACCTGTCTGTCTTTGAAAACCGGACCGACATCCTACCCGATCAGCCTCTATCCGCCGTACCGTGCGCAATTAAAGATAATATGCTGATAGAGGGTACGGCGGCTACGGCCGGATCAAAAATACTTGAAAACTACATATCCGCCTATGATGCGACGGCCGTTAGCAAGCTTAGGTCATCCGGCGTCCAATTTCTCGGAAAAACAAACTTAGACGAATTTGCTATGGGAACATCCACTGAAAACTCCGCTTTCGGACCAACGAAGAATCCTCACGATGTAAAACGGGTTCCCGGCGGATCTTCAGGCGGCTCGGCCGCGGCCGTAGCCGCGGATCTGTGCGTTTTTGCCTTGGGTTCCGATACCGGCGGTTCCGTTAGACAGCCTGCCAGCATGTGCGGGGTGGTGGGGCTTAAGCCCACCTATGGACGCGTTTCCCGCCATGGCCTGATTGCAATGGCTTCTTCGCTTGATCAGATCGGACCGCTGACAAAAAATGTTTACGATGCCGCTCTGGTCCTGGGCATAATTGCCGGAACCGATAAATTTGATTCAACCACCGTTCCTCGTGAAGTGCCTGATTTTACCAAAAACCTCGACAAAAATATAAAAGGTTTGAAGATAGGGGTACCCAAAGAATTTTTCAGAGAAGGACTGAGCTCGGAAGTAGAGGAAAAAATAAGATACGCCATAGCCAAGCTCGAGGATTTAGGATGCGAGATTGCGGATATAAGCCTGCCAAATTTCGAATATGCTCTTGCTTCATACTACATCATAGTGCCAAGCGAGGTATCCTCTAATCTCGCCCGCTTTGACGGAATCCGCTATGGCTATTCGTCTCATGGTGGATCGACGCTTTCGGATACTTATCTTGAATCAAGATCTCACGGATTCGGACCGGAACCAAAGAGAAGAATAATGCTCGGGGCCTATGCTTTGTCATCCGGATATTACGACGCTTATTACCTCAAAGCCCAAAAAGTACGGGCGCTCATCAAAAAAGACTTCGATGAAGCTTTCGGAAAAGTCGATGTCATAGTCGGACCCACATCCCCGACAACAGCCTTCAAAATAGGGGAGAAGGCATCCGATCCTCTTTCTTTATATCTTGAGGACGTATATACTGTCCCCGTGAACTTAGCCGGCCTTCCCGGAATATCAATTCCGGCCGGGCTCGGTAAAAACAGCCGCCTGCCGATCGGGTTCCAAATGATCGGAAAACATTTTGACGAGCAAACCCTGCTCAATGCAGCTCACCAGCTGGAAAAAGTTTTATGAACACCAACGAATTAGCTAATATATTTTCGAACCTTGGGGACGTTTTATACGGCACTGCTGATTATTTGGGTTTTGCCCAGATATTTAACGCCGCACCGAGTCCTGACCGGATCAAGCCGTTTTCTTTTTTAATATCGGCGATTTGCTTCGCTCTTCTGGTCTACCTGATAATGAGAATAAGGCGCCTGAATTCAAAGCGAGGATCAATAGTAAAAAGCCTGCCTTTTACCCCGGCCAGATCAGGGGTAGCGGCCAGGTGGGAAGAGATAGTCCGGCATATCAATTCCGTAAAAGAAGCGGAATGGAAATTTGCAGTTATAGAAGCCGATAAATTAATTGATGAAATTCTGAAAGCGGCCGGCTATCCCGGTGAAACAATGGGGGAGCGTTTGGTAAATATAGACAAGGTTAGGCTTCAGTCGCTCGACGGCCTCTGGGAAGCCCATAAACTCAGAAATCTTATAGTCCACGACACTAAATACTTCGCAAGGTATGCCGAAGCCAAAAGAGCGATCAACCTATACGAAGACTCGCTAAAAGAACTGGGTATTCTATAAATCCCCGCGGACTTATGCCCGAGGTTTTTGTTTGAGCAGTTATAAAACACTTAAAAGGCCTCCGATTCGGAGGCCTTTTATCCCGATGGGATCTGCTATATAATTAGATTATGCGACCCATCATTATTTAAGCGCCTTATTTCACTATCGACCATGGACTTAAAAGAACTGAAAAATCGATACCTCGAATACCTTGAAATAGAAAAAGGACGTTCGGCTAAAACCATAGAAAACTACAGCCGATATCTCGACCGTTTTTTGAGCTTTGCCAAAACAAACAACGCAGATGATTTAACCGAGGACTTGATACGCCAATACAGGCTTTTTATTAACCGCCTAAGGGATACTAATGGAAAAACCCTGAAAAGAATCACTCAGAATTATCATGTCATTTCCCTGAGAAATTTTTTGAAATACCTGGCAAAAATAGGAATCAAGTCTGTTCCGGCCGAAAAAATTGAACTTGGCAAACAAGAGGCCCGGGAAGTAACCTTTTTAGAGAACGAGGAGTTCGAAAGATTGCTTAATGCTCCGGAAGGGGAGAACTTGGATGCCTTAAGAGATCGGGCAATACTAAGCGTCCTTTTCAGCACAGGAATGCGGGTGTCGGAACTTTGCTCATTGAATCGGGAAAAGATAGATTTAAAGCGCGGGGAGCTGTCGGTAATAGGCAAGGGCAGCAAGATAAGATTAGTCTTTCTTTCCGAAGATGCCAAAAATAGAATTTATCAATACGAAAAGAAGAGAACCGACGTGGACGAGGCTCTATTCATAAGGATTTCTAAAAAAAATTCCGAGGCCGATCTTCGCCTGACGCCCCGAAGCATCCAAAGAATAGTAAAAAAATACTCGATAAAAGCCGGGATTATGGGAAAGAATATATCACCCCATACTATAAGGCACTCCTACGCCACCGACCTTCTTCGCAACGGAGCAGATATACGCTCCGTTCAAGAAATGCTCGGTCACGCTTCGGTCACTACGACCCAAATATATACCCATGTTACCGATAAACAGTTAAGAGAGGTTCATAAGCGTTTTCATAACAAAAAATAAAACTCTAATCCCAAACAAAAAAACCGACTACGCTGTCGGTTTTTTAATATTTGTTTATCACCTCGATGGATCCGAATGGATCAACTATAGTGCCGGATACCTTAAAAGCCAAGTGGAGGTGGGGGCCGGTTGAAGATCCCGTGTTGCCGGATAGAGCAATAATCTGACCCTTGTTAACGGTCTGGCCTTCTTTGACTAAAATTCGAGACAAGTGCATATAAATCGAGAAGACGCCCGATCCGTGATCGAGGATTACCATATTACCTTCCAAAGAGAAATTAGTCTTAGCTAAAACAACCTTGCCTGAATTAACTGCTAAAACAGATGTTCCTGCGGTAGCTCTCAGATCAACGCCCCTGTGCAGAAAAGTTGCATTCGAATAGGCCCGAAAACCAAATGGCCCCGTGATAAACAGATCTTTCAGCGGATAAATAAAGTCGCCATCCGTAAAATCTTCCGACTTACTGCCGCGAGCATAGGCTCCTGATATCAGCTGAGATTCTTTTGCTCTTCTTTTCGAATCAACCTGAGAAGAAGCCGATTTTTTGTTAATTCTTACTACCGGCAAACTTCCGCTTAGAACCTCTACCTGAGAAGATTGGCTCCCGACCCAACTACCATCTTTCATATTAACCAAGTAGACAACATATAAACCCGGTTTAACTTTCTCCGAATCAACGCCTATAAAAGTCCGGCCGTTTTTATTTGGAGTATAGGTGCTGCCGAAAGCATAGACTCCGATATCGGATGCAAGTATATATTTATTAACATCCACAATCAGCACCTGGCCCTGCTTGACGATGAGTTGATCATTGAGAACCCTGAAGTCCTGGTTCTGGGCAACTGAAATATCAGACCCTAATGCCAAAACGGTTATCAAGATTGCTTTTTTCAAGGTTAAACTCCATTTTTAAACGAACTCGAGAAAAGTATATAAAAAACCGGTATTTATAACAAGCCTACCGGTAGGTAGGGTGAATTTCTTTTTTGCCGGACTCCTTGACAGCCATCCTGGCCATAGCAAAGAGGAGGCTCGACAAGCGATTGAGGTAGGCAAGAATTTCCGGATTGAGCATGGCTCTTCTTCTTGGATTAATAATCTTCAAAACACTGCGTTCTACGCGACGAGACTTCGCCCGAGCATGATCCAGCCAGGCGGAAAGGGGATTAATACCGGACACAATAAACTTCTTGGCCGGTTTTAAGGACTTCTCAAAGCGGTCAATAATGTCTTCGGCTTCGTCTATTTTTTCTTTTTTAAATTCCGGGACCTTAAAAGCTCCGCCCAGCATTGCATTAGCCACCCGAGACTGGATTATAAAAAGATTCTCTTGAATATTATGAATAAGCCCCTGGAATTTTTTACTTACCCTTCCGCTCTTGATTAGACCAAGAAGGCTATTCAACTCGTCGAGTTCGCCAAGAGCTTCAACCTCAAGACAGGTTTTCTTTACAAACCTTTTACCGACATAGCTCTTGCCTTTATCGCCTTTACGAGTGTAAAAAAGAGACATAGAAGGAGTCGTAGATGAAGCGTAAAAAGTTACCCACAAGAATATGTTGCATATATTAATGGAGATGGTATTATTAGGTCAGTTCCTATTAGAGAGCTTCGGCTCTCGAACCGAACGAAAGTTCGGAAAAGGTCCTCTTCGGAGAGACCTTTTTCTTTTTGGTTTACACTGAGCTTGTGGTGAATAACTTGCCCTGAATGTAATTAAAGAAAGTCGAACCAGCTTGTTGAAGTGTGCCGGCAGTGGGAGTCGGACCCACAATCCCTTACGGGCGACGCATCTTAAGTGCGTTGCGTATGCCAATTCCGCCATGCCGGCAATTTTGGTTAATATTAGCCTATTTTCTCCTGTTTTTCAATAAAACTTTACCGCTAAAACTCATTAGAGGATTATCTGAGGGGTCTGCCCTTGAGCTTCCCTGCGGTGATCTTATCGAACTGTCGAAGGGCCCATTGAGTAGCCCGGGCTAAAGAGTCAAATGTTCCGGCATCGCTCCAAAAACCCCTCACTATTTCGGCCTTAAGGTTTCTTCTTTTTATATAGGCGTTATTAACGTCGGTAATCTCAAGCTCGCCCCTATCAGAGGGTCTTAGTTTTTTAATGATTTTGAAAACATCTCCGTCGTACTGGTATATTCCGGTTACGGCATGGTCGTTAGGGGGTGGCATTGGTTTTTCGAGAATATTAACCACGTTTTTGCCTTCAAGCACCGGAACGCCAAATCGTTTAGCATCCGGAACCTTTTTCAAGAATATGCGGGCACCTTTACGAAAGCTTTTGACATATTTAGAAAAATTATCTTCAAAGATATTGTCCCCGAGAATAACCATGACAGGTTTTCGATCAGCGAAGTCTCCGGCCAGTAACAACGCCTGAGCGATACCGCCGGCCTCATCCTGAACTCGATAGGTTAACCGGACTCCGTATTCTTTACCGGATCCTAAAAATTCCACAAAATGACCGGCGTGTTCACGGCCGGAAACGATTAAAATGTCTCTAATTCCTGATTTTATCAGTGTCTCAAGAGGATATAAAATCATCGGTTTATTGTAAACCGGAATTAGGTGTTTATTGGTTATATTTGTAAGAGGCCGCAATCTTGTTCCCAGGCCTCCCGCAAGAATGACTCCTTTCATAGTGATGCCTTGTGGGCTATGTTGATTTTATATTTTCTCATTATTTCCTCAATTCTCTCATCAGTCAATCGTGGCATACCGACACCAAGACCCTTGGCTTTCTTTGCAGATAGGACACAATTGCTGCGTTTTGCTTTCAATATTCCTCCGGGCCCGTCCAGCTCATTAAGACTAATCAGTTGATATTTATGTCCCGGATCAATAATTCTCTTGTAGGCCTTCAGAATTTGCTCATGGCTTATGTAGCCTTCATTAGTTAAGTTAAGAATACCGGTTGGTTTAATATCAATTAATCTTTCAAGGGCCGGATAAAGATCCTCAATCAAGGTCACGGAATTAGGAATCGAAATTACCTTTTTATAAGAAATAAGCTTGGTGATTGTGTTTCGAGGGTGAAAAAATGATGAAATGGGCATCCTAATCCTGACTTGCAATACCGGTAATTCTTTTAGTAAGTCCTGCATAACTATTCGCATTCTCGAATAAAAACTTCCATAAAAATTAGGCTGATCATCTTCAGTAAATTCAGACTCTATCCCGCCCGAATAAATACATCCTGACGATATCTGGATCGGGTATGAACCAATCTCTAAAGAAGCGAGCATGGCATTGGCCGCACCCGTAACATTTACCTGAACAGTCTCTATCTTATGGTCCTCGCACCAGTCAATATTTGGATGAGCCCTTACTCCTGCAAAGTTAATAACCACATCGGGTTTTATTTTTTTGAATGATTTACGAAGATTAGATAAATCAGTAATATCAAGTTTTTCTGTTATAATTTCAAATTCTTTACCCTTCATATAATCCACGAACCTGGAACCCAAAAACCCACTTGCTCCAAGAACATATATCTTTGGCCTTTTGTATTTCATCGCTACTTCCACGAATGAGATTTAGCCAAAAGCGGCTCCCACCATGACGAGTTATCTTTGTACCAATTTACTGTTTCTGCAAAGCCGTCCTTCCAGCTAACCTTAGGCTTCCAGCCAAGTTTCTTCATCTTTGAGGAATCCAGAAGATATCTTGAATCGTGACCGGGACGATCAGGGACAACTCGCTTCAGAGTCTGGGGCTTTTTTAATATCTTTAAGATATCGTCTGCGATATTAGTAACTGTTTTTTCTAAACCGGTTCCGATATTATAGGCTTCCCCGACTTTTCCTTTTTCTAAAATCAAGTCTATGGCCCGGCAATGATCAGAAACGTGAATCCACTCTCTCTTATTGCCTGAGGATTTAAAGACCGGGAGAGGTTCGTTTTTCAGGGCTCTGATGGCAAAAACCGGTATGACTTTCTCCGGAAACTGGTGACTCCCGTAATTATTTGCACAATAACTTATCGTGACCGGAAGTCCGAAGGTGTGGTAATAGCTCTTAGCTACCAAATCACCCGAGGCCTTTGAAGCATTGTAGGGAGTTCGAGGCTGGTATGGAGAATTTTCCTTGAATTTTGACTTGCTTTTCAGAGGAAGCTGACCGAATACTTCACAGGTTGAAATATGATGAAATCTTTTAATAGTCTCGGACTGGCGAGCCGCTTCAAGAAGAATGCCCGTACCAAAAGCATTGGTACGGATAAAGTCAGCGGGGGATAGTACGGCCTTATTATTATCGGATTCGGCCGCAAAGTTAACTATACACTCAATCTGATGCTGATTTAATATATCCCGCATCGCCTTGAAATCGCCTATATCGGCTCTATAGAACTTGTAACGGGGATGGGTTGAAACATCTTTAACATTCTCGGGGTTCCCGCAGTAAGTCAGCAAATCAACGTTTACTATATTAGCGTTTGGATATCTATCGACTAAATAACGTATAAAGTGACTGCCTATAAACCCGCATCCGCCGGTGACTAAGATATTTTTATAAATCATATTCTTTTGATAACCTGTCGACAAATTATTCGGATAAATTTCGGCAATAGGTTGGGGTGGTATTTTCATAACTTGAGGCCACGATGGGACTTGCACCCACGAATGTCGGTTTTGCAGACCGATGCGTTTGCTACTTCGCCACGTGGCCATGTTTATCAAGTATTTTTTTAATACTAACATCTAACTTTTGCGGACGTAACTTAAAATATCTTCCAAAATAGTCGAATTTTCTTGTCAGATAGGCGCCCCTACTGCAGTTTCCATACATAAATTTAAATAACTCTATACTATCAGAGGTAAAATACCTTAACTGATAAGATCGATGGCCTCTGTAAATCTTGCTCTGCTTAAGTTTTAATGAGCGTCCAAGCAATTTACATAACTCTACTAGAAAATTCTGGCTACCCGAGGTAAATATTGCCGACAGTCTCTTTATAATCCGATCTCTGGTTATACCTTTCCTCATTTCTAGAAATATACACCCATCTCCATCAAAATAGCCTCTCACAAAATGACTTAAAAAATGACTTGGGATATTCGGAAACTTTACTGTCAATGACTTACTTGGATAAATACCCAATTTTCGAAGAGCATTATATAAACTTTTATTTCCTATTCTTAAAATAAACCTAGTTTTTCTATTTAACCCGGCGGGCTTTTCTTCTCTAATCGTATGTTCTGATTTTAACCAATCTTTAATCTTATAAATAATCTCCCTATCAATACTCGTTGCGCTTAGATAACTGCCTCGAGCTGATGGATATATTGAACCGTCGGCATACCAATACCCTAAAACATATGCCATTTTCGGGCTCCACCTATCAAAGAACGCCTCATTAACTCTGTATCTTATCCCCATTAACTAATTATAGGTGGTAATGATATGTACTGCAAGATTTATATTTACAATGACCTAGCTAATTTCTCTTCTTCATATACATCCAGAATATCGCCGACCTTAATCTCTTTGAATTCCTTGCCTGCAGTATCAAATCTTATACCGCACTCGAAGCCCTCTTTTACCTCCTGAGTGTCCTCTTTGTTATGTTGGAGCTGGCTTATCTTACCGCTACCGATCGCGACGTTGCCCCTTAAGGCATCAGCCATCGCTCCTCGCATAATTTTTCCTGACACAACCTTTCCGCCAACAATTTGCCACTTTGGATCCTTTTTGAAAACTGCCAGGATTTTAAGTTTTCCCAACGGAATCTTCTTTATTTCCGGATCAAGCAACCCGGCCATTTCTTTCCGGACAAATTCTATCAGCTGATAGATGATATCAAATGAAGCTATCTTAACACCCTCCCGTTCCGCCATTTTTTTGACCGATTCATCTACGCCAACCCTGAAACCGATCACCTCTGCCTTTGCTCCAATGGCAGTTTTGATATCTGCCTCATTAATATTACCGATGTCGTAAGTAATAACCCTAAATTCCACCTCATCTGACTTAATCGCCTTCAGGGAAGTGTCGATCGCCTCAAGAGAGCTCGACACGTCTGACTTAATTACTAAATTCAAAATCTTCTTTTTGGGATCTTCAGGATTTTCTTTTTCACCCTTAAGAAAAACAAACAGGGGATCGAGGTTTACGTTAGCCGCCGAAATCTTAAGAGCTTCTTCTTTTGACTCGGTCGTAATGAATTTCTTGCCTATATCCGGGGCCGATGACCAGCCCGTGATCAAGACAGGCTCAGAAGGCACAGACTCAAAAACCGGCTTGCCTAAAAAGTTTTCCATTGATTTAACCTTCCCCACTGAAGTGCCGATGGCTACCCAATTGCCTATCTTTAAAATACCCTTCAGGACAATCGCCGTAGCCACATAGCCCCTCCTTTTATCAAGATTTGACTCAATGATCACTCCTTCGGCCGGACCCGACAAATCTTCTTCCAAAGCTTCTAAATCTGCAATCAGTAAAATCATATCCAAGAGATCGTCGATATTTTTATTCTGCTTGGCCGATATCTGGACTAAGGGCACCTTTCCGCCCCAATCTTCTACTAAAATGTCCTCGGCTGCTAAATCCTGCTTAACCCTCTCGATGTTAGCGCCTTCTTTGTCTATCTTATTCACCGCAACCACAAGGGGTATCTTTTCTTCCTTGATTATCCTGATCGCTTCCTTGGTTTGAGGCTTTACGCTTTCGTCAGCGGCAATAACCAAAACTGCTATGTCCGCCACCTTCACTCCGCGCGATCGGATGGCCGTAAAAGCTTCGTGGCCCGGCGTATCTAAAAAGGTAATTTTTTTGCCGTTAACCTCGGTCTGATAAGCGCCTATATGCTGCGTAATTCCCCCGGACTCACCCTCGGCTACTTTGGTGCTTCTGATCGTATCCAAAAGCTTTGTCTTGCCATGATCAACATGACCCAAAATAACCACGATAGGTGGCCTTATTTTTACATTACTGTTTTGTGATTTATCTGTCATTGGACCTCAAAATCTTAACATTTTAAGCCACTTTTTACAAACTAAATCCCGCCTGAGCCGGGATTTAGTTTTTGAGTCGTCAATCTACTTCTTGTCCCTATAAAAAGACATGAGATCGGACAGGACCTCATCGGCATGTTTTTCGGCCTTAACTTCCGGATAAACCTTAACAATCGCGCCCTCGGGATTAACCAAATAAGACATCCTCTTTATTCCCATATACTCTTTGCCCATAAATTTCTTTTTCTGCCATGCACCATACATTTTAATGATTTCCTTCTTATGATCGGCCAAAATAACAAACGGCAACTTATACTTTTTCGAAAATTTTTCATGACTTTTAACCGAATCGGCGCTAATTCCTAAAACAATACAGTCCAACTTTTCAAACTTGGGCCAATTATCACGAATACTACAGGCCTCCTTTATACATCCGGGCGTATCATCTTTGGGATAAAAGTAAATTAAAACCCATCCGCCCCGGTAATCAATAAGCGAGTGAGTTTTTCCGTCTTGATCCAAAAGAGAGAAACTTGGAGCTTTGGTATTTAGTTTAAGCATAAATTTATCAGCAGATGGTATAAGTGGCTCGGTCATGATAGGTGCTTATTTATAAATGCGAGACCAGATCCAGACTTTAGATATATTTCAAATCTAAATGCTTTATATTTATCTGGGATTGCAACATAAAAATCAAGCTCGATCGGTAATCGTTTTGATGTTCCTGGGACATGATCATTTCTGTGTTTTTCTATCCTTTCCTCCAAGTTATCAGTGCAACCAACATAAAAACCATCTTTACATTTTAAACTATAAACGTAACACCTATTGCTATGTCGCCTTCGCAAACCCGGCGGACTGCGTCACGCCATAGGTCCGCTTCGGCGGACCGAAGGCGGTGAGGGTGGGATTCGAACCCACGGGCCCCTTTCAGGGCAAGACGCTTTCGAGGCGCCCCCGTTATGACCACTTCGGTACCTCACCGTACTTGTATTTCAGAAATTCATTCAACTTATTATTACACTTAAAATTCTTTGAGCCAATTTCTTTAAAATAACGCAGTATCTCTTGCTCTCTTCTTAAGAAAATACTGAATTGGGTTTTTTGTGTCGGATGATAGCCGAGCTTCTCTAACTTTGATCTAAAAAAGTTGAGTAGGGGAATTGATCTGTTTGTAAAGTTCATGCCACAGTTAAGATAAGATTTGCCTCTTATTAGGTGCTTATCCGTATATAGGCAACCATCTGTGTCGAACAAGCCTCTGATACAGCTCGCACTAAATTTATCGGATCTCTTAATCCACTGGGGTACATCTACTTGATGCCTGACCTTACTCCCTATCGGTAAGCCAGAATTGACCAAAAACTTTACCAGTTCTGAGCGGGACACAACTATATCAATCACGTTATCCTTCTTACTCAGATAAAAAGAAGGGACTATCTTAAAAAGTCTTTTTATAAGATTTTTTATGTAATCCGCGTATTTTTTATCGTCAATTTTATGAACAGTCACCGTAACCTGCCTCCTTGATATGCCGCCATCACCTAATAATATGCCGAAGAATTCAGCCAAATCTGCCGATTGCCTTGGGATGTGGATTGGTAGAGTGGCCGTTATGGCATTCTTATTAAATTTACCCTTTTCGTCCCACCACTCATACCATTTCTTTTTTCGATATTCGGGATCTCCTCCAATGTAACCGTATTTTTTATATACTTCTACGCCACCGGCATTACCACCTCCGTGTGTGTACCAGTAGCGATCTCTTGTTTCTATTTCTTTGGGTACACCTAACTTTGCTTTTTTACATAAATTTTTAACGGCAACCAGCGGTATAGAGAACTTCTCAACTTGCCAATCGCTAACAGCCCGTCTACTAACCCCAATCATGTCAGCAACGCCTTGATTATCTAATTTAAGTGATTGTTTTATAAGGCCCAAGAAGGCTCTTTGATATTTTGGCTTAAATATAGCCCTTAGTTCCTTAATCGATTCTGACATACTTCCATTATATCTTAACCGACTCCAGCAATCAATCCATAAAAAACAAAAGTCCTCTCTTGTCTGACAAGAGAGGTTGGTGTGCCTGGAGGAATTCGAACCCCCGACCCTCGGCTTAGAAGGCCGATGCTCTATCCAGCTGAGCTACAGGCACACAAGGGATTGGTGGACGGACGCGGAGGGATTTGGTCACAAATATCAGCTCTCCGTCGCTCGCTGATTTCGCGACCCCGGCTCACGGTCGCAACCTGCTGGTTGCGACATCGTTCCGCCTTTCAATCCCTTATCACATCAAGTAGTTGATGTGATGGTGGACGCGGAGGGATTTGAACCCCCGACCCTCCGGTTAAAAGCCGGGTGCTCTACCGGACTGAGCTACGCGTCCACTGAGGTTTGGTGTCTTTACTATACCAAGTTAGAACCTATTTTCAAAATAAATAGTCGGAACATTCCGCAGGGCAAAGCCCTCACGCGCGAGTACGCGCGTGCTCTCGCCAAACGAGAGAGCGGAAATGTACAAATGTACCGAACGGCTCAAATGCCAGTAAGTGAGCCGTTCAGCAAAATGGACGAAGTTTTGCAAAAACTATTTTCTGGGGAAAGGATTTTGCAAAACTTCGGCTAATGTTTTTGAAATT
>MGJK01000001.1 GCA_001794215.1 Candidatus Yanofskybacteria bacterium RIFCSPHIGHO2_01_FULL_44_24 | reverse complement strand
TTCGAATGAAAATAGCGAAGCGTAAGGAAACCCCGCACGCAGCGTTAGCGGAGTGCGGGGAGGATGTCATTGTTTCCACGGCACGGCCGTGGATTTATTTTGGTAATTTTCGTATTATGAGGGCTGTTATGCCTAATGATGACAGGACGGAATTATTAAGAAAAATTAAGGACGAAGTTTTGGGCCTGACTTCGTCGCCCCTTTATAAGGACAGGGTTAAGAATAAAACCTTTCCGGTTATAGGCGAAGGCAGTCACTATGCCGGTATTATGTTTATTGGGGAGGCTCCGGGGAAGAATGAGGCGGCAACGGGCCGGCCATTTTGCGGAGCGGCCGGGAAAATCCTGGATCAGTTGCTTGAGTCCATCGCCGTTCCAAGGCAGGATGTTTATATTACCAATATTGTGAAAGACCGTCCGCCTTTTAACAGAGATCCGTTGCCCGAAGAGATAGAGATCTATGCTCCTTTTCTTGACCGGCAGATTGATATTATCCGACCTAAAACGATCGTAACCTTGGGCAGATTTTCTATGGATTATATAATGAGGAAATTCGGGCTAAGCTCGGAGCTCAAAGCAATAAGCCAGATGCACGGTAAGATTTTTGAGGCCGAAACTTTATTCGGGAAAATTAAAATCATACCTCTGTATCATCCGGCCGTGGCCGTATATAATTCGAACATGAAAACAACACTGATCGATGATTTTAAGATTCTAAAGCGGTTCGCGAAACAACACGGCAATTCCGATGGAAAACCTTTTTAATTTTATCCAGACCAATTTCCCGATCCTCTTATCGCACAAATATCTTTTTTTGTTTGTGGGGGCGGCGCTTGAGGGAATGAGCACGATAATCATCGGAGGTTTTTTGTTCTCGGCCCGCCTGATCAGTTTTTTCCCGGCTTTAGCTGTTTTCATTCTCGGCCAAATCCTCAACAGCTATATTTGGTATGCAGTCGGCTATTATACCGGATCCAAGTCGCTGGATAAATGGGGGCGAAGCAAGGAAAGGAGCAGGAGAATAATCGAAAAAGTCGAAAAATATTTTCACCGCCACAGCGGAAAGGCTCTTTTTATAACCAAATTCACTTTTTCTCTTGCCACCGCTACCCAGATCATGGCCGGGTCGTTAAAATACGATCTGAAGAAATACAGCCTCTACAGCTTTATTAACTCTGTGTGCTGGTCCGTTCTTGCCATGTCGGTCGGGTATTTCTTCGGTCAAAGCTATAAGTTATTTTTGATCTATGTTAAGGATCTTGCTTACGGCATTATTTTTCTTGGAGGAGCAATGGGTTTGATCTACTTTTTGAGGTGGGTATTTGATTCTGTATTTATAAAATCTCTTTTCGTCGGAGAAAGACTGAAAAAGATAGGGGATAGGTTAAAGAATCGGATCGATAAGATTCTTGGCAACGGGGAACATCATGACGGTTCAATGCCTCTTTAGGGGAGCCCATCGGAACTTCTGCTACCCGGCTGTGGATTGTTTAATTAAGCAGGATATGGTACTATTAAGCATAATATGAAAACAAAGAAAATAGCCTATTTTATAGTCATTTTAAGCCTATTATTGGGGGCTAATTTCAGTTATGGAGCCTCGGAGGATACCCGATACTTCGTTAAATCGGCATCGGGCCTTTGGAGGAAGTCCCTTGGTGCAAGACATGTTTTTGGGAACGGCTTTACTGCAGATTTATCAGCCTGGCAATTAAAGGTTGCCGGTATGTTCGGCCTGGAGGTTGAGCCGGTAAGGAAGCTCTATATTTTACCGGAAGCCGAGGCCGCAACTTTAACTCAAACTTCCGCCAAGGGTCGGCCGGTTTCGAGGCAGGTTCCGAGCGCTCAGGTTCAATGGGGAATCAAGATGATTTATAATGATTCGACCTTAGAAAAAAGTTCCGGAGGACTTGATGTAAATGTTGCTATTTTGGATACAGGAGTTTTAAAAACCCATCCTGATCTGAAAAATAGAATTAAAGACTGCAAAGATTTTACGAGCCTCAAGCAGCCCATAGTCAACGGCCAGTGCGAAGATAAAAATGGCCACGGCACCCATGTCGCTGGCGTTATAGCCGCTGACGGAGGAGACGATGCCAGGGGTATATACGGTGTTGCTCCGGAAGCCAATGTCTGGGCTTATAAGGTTTGCGGTACGAACGGTTCTTGCTGGTCTGACGATATTGCTTCCGCGTTGATGACTGCGGCTGATAGAGGAGCCAATGTCGTAAATCTTAGCTTGGGCAGCGATGCCTCCAATCAGCTGATTGCCGACGCCGTGAGCTATGCTACTGCGGCGGGTGTTTTAGTTGTTGCTGCGGCCGGTAATGACGGTCCGTATGTCGGAAGCATTGACTATCCCGGAGCTTATTCTAGCGTTGTCGCCGTTGCGGCCGTAGATGCCGCCAAAGATGTTCCTGGCTGGAGTTCCCGAGGGTTGAATTCTTCATCTGAACCTTACGTTGTTGAAGAGGGCGATGTTGAGTTTGCCGCGCCCGGGGTAAGCATTGAATCGACATGGAAAGACGGCGGTTACGCAGTTTCGTCGGGTACTTCGATGGCCACGCCTCACGTCGCTGGTTTAGCGGCTAAATTATGGCAAGTAGAAGCCCTTGATCAGGCGGGAGCTACCAGAGGACTTTTGCAGGACTTTGCTCATGACCTGGGTCTTTTATCGGAAGAAGGCTTGCCCGTTGACGATGATGCATCAGGTTTCGGATTACCACAGCTCCGATAGCTATAAATTTTTTGAATATTTCCCAGACCCCGCTCTTTGCGGGGTCTGGTTTGTTTGATAGAATAAATCCATGCGCATTAACCATGTAGTCAAAACACTGGTCTGGTCTGATTTTTATCTTGAGTCAGGCTTGGCCTTTTTCGCTCCTATTTTTGCCGTTTTTGTGACCGGCCAGATTAACGGAGGGTCATTGCAAGTTGTGGGTTTTGCCGCCGCCTTGACTCAAATATGCAAAATCATCCTTGAGATACCCATTGCTAAATATCTCGATAAGAATCATGGCGAATACGACGATTTTTACTCCATGGTCTTCGGAAGCTTTCTAATGTCCATGGCTCCGTTCATGTATTTGTTCGCCTCCACGGTCAATCATATCTATATTATCAGTGCTGTTTACGGCATCGGTTTGGCATTTTTTGTTCCTCCCAGATTTGCAATTTTCAGCCGCCATATTGATAAGGAGAAAGAGAATATCGAGTGGACCTTCAAGTCGATAGCGGTTGGAATAGGCGCTGCCGGGGCCGCCGCTTTGGGCGGTGTTATCGCTGAAAAATTCGGATTTAGCCTTGTTTTCGTGATAGCCGGAGTTGTTGCCATAATGGCAAGCACATATGAAATAAAAATATTCAAGGATCTCAAAGAGAAGGTTCCTCAAGGAACGGTCAGGCCGGCCGACGGTAAACTACCCTAAGCGATGATCAACCAAGAACTCTCAAAAATATTCCGGGAAATTGCGGTTATTCTTGAGATGAAAGAAGTTCCTTTCAAGCCTCGGGCATATGAGAAAGTAGCCGATACCGTCGGATCGTTAGAGCAGGATTTGCGAGATATTTACCGAAGGGGCGGGTTGAAAGAGATCGAGGAAATACCCGGAGTCGGCAAGAGTATCGCCGAGAAGATAGAGGAGTATATAAAAACCGGGCATATCAAAGAATACCAACAGCTTAAAAAGCAAATCCCGGTAGATATCGAGGGTTTAAAGTCGGTTGAGGGCGTCGGTCCCAAGATGATTCTCAAGCTGTACAAGAAATTAGGAATAAAGAATCGGGATCAGTTAGAGAAAGCTGCCAAGGCCGGGAAGCTCAGAGGCATAGAAGGCTTAGGGCAGAAAACGGAAGAGAATATTTTGCGCGGGATAGACTTCTTAAATCGTTCTGGCGGGAGATTAGTTTTAGGATTTGCCATGCCGGTTTTCAGGTCAATTCTCGGCAGGATAAAGAAGGTTCCCGGAGTCCAGAAGGTCGAATTAGCCGGTTCTGCAAGAAGAATGCAGGAAACCGTCGGAGACCTTGATATATTAGCGATTTCGAGGAATCCTTCCAAGGTGATGGATTTTTTTGTGGCTATGCCCGAAGTAGAAGCAGTTTATTCAAAGGGCAAAACCAAATCCTCGGTTCGTTTGAAAATTGGAATTGATGCCGATCTAAGGGTTCTGCCGCCGGAATCTTTCGGAGCGGCTTTGCAGTACTTTACGGGCGATAAATACCACAATATCTTGGTTCGGGAGATCGCGATCAAGAAGGGGTATAAGCTGAGCGAGTACGGCTTATTTAAAGGGAACCCTCCTTCGTCAAGACTTCGGAAGGGCGAGGGAAAAATAATAGCTGCCGACGATGAAAAAGAAATATATAATAAATTAGGCCTTGAATGGATGCCGCCGGAAATAAGGACGAATCACGGGGAGATAGAAGCCTCTCAGAAAAGTTCATTGCCCGATCTCATCGGTTACGGCGATTTAAAGGGAGATTTGCAGGTTCAGACGGACTGGACCGACGGGGAGCACTCTATTAAACAAATGGCCGAAGCGGCTCAAAAAATGGGCTTGGAGTATATCTGTATAACCGACCATACTCGTTCTTTGGCCATGACCGGGGGAAGCGATGAGAAGAAGTTATTAAAGCAAATGGCGGCAATTGATGAGATTAATCGCGAGTTTAAAAATTTAAAGTTTAAAATTCTTAAAGGTGCAGAGGTTAATATTATGAAAGACGGAAAGTTAGACATCGACGATAAGACGTTGGCCATGCTGGATGTCGTGGGCGCGGCGGTTCACTCTAATTTTAATATGCCGGAAAAGGAGATGACGAATAGGATCATTCGGGCGATGGAAAATCCCAATGTCGATATTATCTTCCATCCCACCGGCCGGATTATAAATAGGCGGGAGGCATACAAAGTCGATGTCGAAGAATTATTAAAGGCAGCCAAGCGGACCGGGACGGCGATGGAGATAGACGCTTTTCCGGATCGATTAGATCTGAAAGACGAGTATATCCGCAAGGGGATTGAGATGGGGGTAAAATTTTCGATTGATTCCGACGCGCATTCAATGCCTCATTTCCAATATTTAGAATACGGTATTGCTCAAGCTCGCAGAGGCTGGGCTAAAAAATCAGATATTATAAATACTCGTTCGTGGCAGGATATGCTGAAGTTGCTCAAATAGGTTCGGACCACCCTTATTTTAAGAATTTAAAAACCCGGAATTATTCCGGGCATAAGACCTGACTACCTTACCACTGCTGTAGTCCGGTCTTCATAATGTTTTCCGACACGCTCTTTCCAGCCTCCGCCTTCGATGCTGTCTTCGGAGTAGACGTGTATGTGGAGAAATGATTTGGGGCTGAGTACTTGATCTGTGTAAGCTTCACGATATTCTATCCACATCAGATTGCCGGCGGGTACGTCGGCTATGATTTTCTTCTCGCCGAGCCGGTGCTGGTTGTGAAGGATCTTTAGCGACATTTCTCCTGTTTCAAGGTTCTTTACCAAGAAGGCGTATTCATTGGGGGCGGTCATGAATACCCGGACAATATTCTCGATTTTTCCGTGACGGATAATGTCACCTTCCGAGCGGCATCCGACAGTAAAGATTAAAAAGAACAGTACTGCAACCGTTCTGCGCATTTCTCTTCCTCCCTTATCCGCACTGATCATTATAGTACATATGTATGAGTTAGTCAACCTTGGTATTGACGAGTATTTACTTCGGTGCTATAATCTGGACAATATCGACTAATGAGGGAGAGAAGGTGTAACATGGACGGAGTCAAAGTTCCCAAGGTTCGTACTTTGGAAGGGTTTGGCGAGCTAAGCGAGGGTAACGGTTTAATGTTGAGTTCTTTGTCCGCAGGGACGATTCTGCTCCTTGAGACTACTTTTGGCACGTTGTACAGGCTTTTGGTGCTGGATCCTAAGGCTGGAAAGATAAGGTTGAGCAGTGAAAACTGCGATACGATTAGGAATCCGGCGGAGGGCAGACTTACCGGTTCGACCTTCGGAGGGGCTCCATCCAAGATTTTCTGGAAACAGGTGGGCTTAATCAGGGAAGGCTGGATAGGCGCGGGTATGTGCATTGAAGTGTACCTTGGCGACTTCAAGTTTTTCACCAGCGACCCGATAAAGACTATCTCTTTCGTTTCCTTAAATCCCCCGAATAATACAGTGAATTGAGGGGGTACCGGCCACATTAGTGGCCGTTTAAAATAAAAAAGTAGTTTAAGGATTGTTGAGCGTAATTCTATAAAATAATTTCAAGAAATTCATCTCTGGGGCACGGCGTAAATTTCTCCTGAAATTTCGCCTTTTGCTCTTCGAGGCGATTCCCGCCGAGTTCCTCACGTGAACCTTCGCCTTGACCGGTCGGCTTGCGCAAATTCCCAGAGATAAACTATCTTGAAATTTGAGACTCCTTAGACTACTCTGAAATAATGAAAATACATCGTTTTATGGGAAAATTTGGTTTAGCCGTCGGCAGCTCAACGATATATGATCGGGAACTTTTTAATCAAATCAGGAATGTTTTAAAACTCAAGGCGGGCGAAAAAATTATTCTTGGCGATGGCGGTCTGAACGAAGCTTTAGCCGAAATAACCGGGTACGGCAAAAACAGCGTCGATGTTGAGATTACAAAAATAGAACAGAACAGGAATGAATCAGGAAGGCGGGTGGTTTTGTATTGCGCGGTTTTAAAAAAAGAGAATTTCGAAACCGTAGTTCAGAAGTCGACTGAGATAGGAATCAAAGAGATCGCACCGATCATATCTGAGAGGACGGTAAAACTTGATTTAAGAACGGATCGTTTAGAAAAAATTGCTAAGGAAGCGGCTGAACAATCCGGCCGAGGAAAAGTTCCGATTTTGCACGAACCAGTTGATTTTAATAAGGCCGTTGGAATGGCAAAAGATAACTCTCTGAATCTTCTCTTTGATTCTTCTGGAGAATTTTTTGGAAATTGTAAATTGGAAATTGGAAATTACCCATTGGGGGTGTGGATAGGGCCCGAAGGCGGCTGGACTTCAAATGAAATTTCTTTTGCTCGGAATGGCGGATTCACTATCATAAATTTGGGCAAACTTACTCTCAGGGCCGAAACAGCGGCTATAGTTGCATCAGCCTTGGTTCTGTTGCATAATTAGCCGGTTCCTTGAATAGGGCGAGGGTTGATGAGAATCATAGGACTTATCGGTGAAAAGGGATCCGGAAAGGGTCTTTTTACGGCTATGTTAAAGAATATCTTAGGTATCGGGTATGATAAAAAAGTCGAAAGGGTCAGCTCATCAGATATCCTGTTTGAGACTCTGAATAAATGGGGAGTCGAAACTTCCAGAGTAAATCTCCAAAAATTGGCCGAGGCCATGGATCGAGTTTACGGTGCGGGAACTCTGTCCAGGGCCGTAATGGACAAGATATCTCGCAGCGATGCGGATATCGTGGTTTTTGACAGTGTCAGGTGGCAGACAGATTTCGACGCTGTTAAAAGCTTAGGCCCGGATTCAATCCTTCTTTATATAACTGCTCCGGCAGAATTGAGGTACGAAAGAAGAAGGGGGAGCAGCGAGAAAGCAGGAGAGTCAGAGATAGCATGGGACGAATTTTTAGCCCAAGAAGATGCTCTGACTGAAAGGGATATTCCTCGGCTCGGAGCCCAGGCGGATTTCACTATTTTAAATTATTCTTCAGAGCTTGGTAATTTCGAGGATCAGATTCTTAGATTTTGCAAGACATTCCAGCTCCAAAGTTAAACGGCCCCGACTGGCCGTTTTCGTTTTCATGATATAATTTATTCAACTTATGGTTAAAAGGCTGCTTTATATAATCTGCCTGGTTGCTGTTTGTGCAGGGGTTGTATGGTTGGGAGTTTTTTACTGGCAAAATCTCAGGGGAATCGGTCCGGCGATAAAACTGCCTGCCGGCGACATAGTTAAAGAAATCGAGGCGACGCCGGGGCCATTTGAAAACAAAACAGATTTTCCGCTTAAACTGCCGGACGGCTTCTCTATTGAAATTTTTGCCAAAGACGTTCCGGGGGCGAGAGTAATGGCTTTTGACCCGTTCGGGAATATGTGGGTAAGCAGGACTTCGTATGGAGCGGTTACCATGCTTGAAACTGAAAATGGCAAGGTTGTCAGGCAAAATGATATCTTCCGAAACCTTAAGAAACCTCACGGAATAGTTTTTGACTATAAATTCCCGACCATGTTGTATGTGGCCGAGGAGCATCGCATTTCAAGGGCACCCACTTCTTCAGACAGTGGATTAGAAAAGATCGCAGACCTTCCTTCGGGCGGAGGGCACTTTACCAGGACTATCGCTTTTGGTCCGGATGACAGGCTTTATGTTTCCATAGGTTCATCATGCAATGTATGCAACGAAAAAGACGATCGCAGGGCAAAAATATTTGCAATGAATCGGGATGGCGGAGATTTTAAAGAATTTGCGAGAGGTTTGCGCAATGCCGTATTTTTTACCTGGAGCTACGTTGACGGGCGAATGTGGGCGACGGAAATGGGACGAGATCTTTTAGGCGATGATTTGCCGCCGGATGAGATCAATATAATTGAAGAGGGCAAGAATTACGGCTGGCCGAATTGCTACGGCAAAAATATTCATGACGTTAATTTTGATAAAAACACCTACATCCGCAATCCCTGCATGGAACCTTTCGAAGCCGGTTCGCACATAGACATACCGGCTCATTCAGCGCCATTGGGGCTGGTATTCGTTCCGGAAGAGGGTTGGCCCGAGGAGTACTGGTATAATCTTTTTGTCGCTTATCACGGGTCCTGGAACAGGAGCGAACCTACGGGATATAAGGTAGTCAGGGTAAAATTAGATTCCCGCGGTAATTATCTTGGTACGGAAGACTTTATATCAGGCTGGCTTAGTAATGGAGAAGCATCGGGGCGGCCGGTCGGTCTTCTGATTCAACCCGGCGGAGTCATGTATATATCCGATGATAAGGCGGGGGTTATCTATCGGGCCAGACACTTAGGCTCGTAATGGCATTATCAACATCGAGTATTGAATAATTTGGAAGAAAGTTTATAATAGTCACATGAATACGGATAATGATACCAGAAGCGGATTGTACCTGTTTTTAGCGATTTTTATCGCGCTGATGGCTACGAGCTTTGTTTCGGCTCAAATCAGCCAGGACAGCTATGACCTCGATTCATATTGGGCTAATTCATACCGACTGATTAAACCGACCGAAGAGGCGCAGTTTATGGAAGCCGATGGAGATTTAAACTCTTTTGACGAGGATTTCGATAGAGAACTCGAGGAACTGGATAAAATGATTTCCGAACTATAAAATCCACAGCCATAGAGCTGTGGATTTTTGGGTTTGCGTTATCCGGCAGTATCTATAATACTCTGATTAACGGCCATGGGAATCTATAAACCTCTAATACTAAAGAAAAGTCCGGTAGTCATAGTTAAGAACTTCATCGCCCTCCAGCTGGCGTCAATGGCAGTTTTCTTTTTAGCCGGCGTCGCGGCCGATTACGGGGAGATTTATAAGGGGCTTTATTTTGCCGATTCAGTCTCGTATCGTGTTGCGGAAATACTGTTTATTTTCTTTTTTGAAACCGTTCTGGTCTTCTATATTTTTTTCAGCTGGTACAAGGAATACTATGAATTTAAAACCGACCGGATCGTCCATGCCAAAGGAATTCTGTTCAGGCATAAAAATATGATTCCCCTTGAGACGGTTCACGCGGTCAGCTATCGTCAGGGACCCCTGGGCAAGCTAACCCAGTACGGAACAATCGAGCTTAGCACCGGTGCTGGCCGGAATACGAAGCTGAGCTACATACCGGAACCCCAAAAATACGTCGAATTGATAACCGGCTTTTTGAAGTCAAAAATTATGGATAAGTCAGTTTTCGGGGCATCTAATTTGGGAGAAATGATCGCTAATGAAGAAAACGAAAGGCTCGAATTTAAATCTTCCTTCCGCTGGGATCTGCGCCAGGGCAAGGTTAATAAAAACCTTGAGAAGTCGGCCATGAAAACAATCGCCGCATTTTTAAATTCCGACGGCGGTCATCTTTATATCGGAGTAGGCGATGATCAAAAGGTGGTCGGCCTTAAAGAAGATTTTAATTCTTTGCCAAAGAGCAATTTCGATGGATTTGAAAACCATTTTACCAATGTGTTTCATGCAATGATCGGTCCGGAATTCAGGCAGTACGTCAGGCTGACTTGGCATGCTTTTGAGGGAAAGGATTTCTGCGTTATCCGTGTTTCCCCGAGCACTAAACCGACCTATCTAAGAAGCGAAGAAAACGAGGAATTCTATATCAGAACCGGGAACGGTACCACATCCCTAAGACTAAGCGAGGCCGCCTCTTATATAGATTCTCACTGGCAGGCAAGGCTTTTGTAACTCTTTTAATGAAAAAGTCGATTGTTATTTTAGTTGTTTTAGGCATCTCCGGCCTGTTTTTATATTTAGTAATTAAAAATGATTTCAAACTGCCCGGCCTTGAGGAGTTCACGGGCCGGGTTCAGGAACTTAAGAAAGAGTTTTCCGTTCCTCCGCCCTTAAGGTCGTCGAAGGATTCTGACAATTCGTTTCTTACCCGAAGCGGAGTTTTGCAATGGACCAATATCCAGCGAAACAATAACGGTTTTTCCTCTTTGGCCGAGAGCGCTGAATTGAATTCAGCGGCCGGTATCAGAGCCAAGGATATGTTTGAAAATCAGTATTTTGCCCATGAATCGCCGATCGGTAAGGACGTAGGATATGCCGTTGATGTCGTCCATTATCAATACCTTATGATAGGAGAAAACTTGGCTTTAGGTAATTTCAAAGACGATCAGGAATTGGTTCAGGCCTGGATGGATAGCCCAGGCCACAGAGCCAACATCCTGAACGAACGCTATGAGAAGATAGGCATATCCGTTTTACGCGGAGTTTTTGAGGGTAAAACGACCTGGATTGCGGTCCAGGTTTTCGGCCGGCCGGTTTCAGCCTGTCCTCAACCCGACAGCGCTCTTAAGACTCGAATTGAATTCAATGAAAGCCGTATCGAGAGTCTTAAGTCTGAGCTTGATCAGAAGAAGGAAGAGTTGGAAAATACGCGTCCGAAGCGCGGACCGGATTATAACCAAAAAGTAGAGGAGTATAATATTTTAGTCGAAGAATACAATAATCTGGTTAGCGAAACTAAACAGCTGATCAGCCGTTATAACGATCAAATTCAAGCCGTAAATCAGTGCATTTCCGGCGGTTGAGGCTATTTGACGCAAGAGGTTGCCATGGTAGAATTCGCTGACGATCTTTTAAAAGGATAAGAAAATGGCAAATAAATCGAATTTATTTAATAAGTTCAGACAAAGGCTCGTTGAAATAAGCCACATAAACTCGGCCCTGACTGTTTTAGGCTGGGATGAGCAGGTCAATATGCCCGCCCGAGGAAGCACCGGCCGTGGAGCAACCACTGCCTACTTGGCCGGCTTAGCTCACGAGAAAGCGGTTTCTAAAGAATTTGAGGAAATGCTTTCGGCGCTTGTCGTTCAAATGAACGCAGGCGAACTGTCGGCAGAAGAATCGTGCGTGGTTAGAGAGGTGGCAAGGGATTTTGAGAAGCAAAAGAAGCTTCCGAAGGAGTTTATTGAAGAATCTGCCCGACTGACTTCGGAGGCTCATCATGTTTGGGTTCGGGCTCGTCAGGATTCAGACTTCAATTCTTTTGCCCCATATCTTAAGAAAATCGTTGAATTAAAGAGGCGGAAGGCCCAGATCCTCGGCTTTAAGAAGTCACCCTACGACGCCCTTTTGGATTTGTATGAACCAGGCGCTACCGTCGATGAAATTTCCCCGGTTTTAGAGGAGGTCAAAGTTTTTCTGATGGCTTTTACGGATAAGATAAAAAAATCTTCCGTAAAAATAAATTCCGGGATACTTAGCGGAAATTTCCCCATTGAAGAACAAAAAAAGTTTACCGCTCAAATTGCAGAAAAAATAGGATTCGGCTTTGACCGGGGACGGTTGGATGTGAGCACGCATCCGTTTTCGACGAGTTTTCATCCGGAAGATGTCAGAATCACTACGCGCTACAAAGACAACGACCTTTTCGGCTATGGAATACTAAGCACGATACACGAGGTCGGTCACGCCCTATATGAGCAGGGTCTTCTCAAGGAGCATTTTGGTACGCCGCTGGGCGAGGCAGCGTCTTTGGGAATCCACGAGTCTCAATCGCGGATGTGGGAAAATTTGGTGGGTAAAAGTAGGGTATTTTGGCGGTACTTTTATCCTCGAATTCAGGAAATCTTCCCCGAGCCCTTCGGGGCCATCTCTCTGGAAGATTTTTACCGGGCGTTAAATTGCGTCGGGTCTTCGCTTATCAGAACCGAGGCCGACGAAGTTACATATAATCTCCATGTTATTTTAAGGTACGAAATAGAGAAAGAATTGATCGAGGGCAGTATCGGAATCGAAGATTTGCCGGCTATCTGGAATAGCAAGATGGGCCAGTATTTAGGCATAGAAGTTCCGAGCGATTCTCTCGGCGTGTTGCAGGATGTGCATTGGTCGGGCGGATCCATCGGTTATTTTCCGACCTATACCCTTGGGAATCTTTATTCCGCCCAGTTCTACGGGGCGGCGAAAAGAGATATATTGAATCTTGAAGAAGAGATTGCGTCCGGCCATTTCGGAAACCTCCTTAGCTGGCTTAGAAAGAATATTCATATCCACGGAAGGCTCTACTCAGCCGATGAGCTTGTCCAAAGAGCAACCGGAGAGAAACTATCCAGTAAATACTTTATAGATTATATTACTCAAAAATATTCAGAAATTTACCGCCTTGATTAAGGTAAGCAAAAAGGACTTGTTATAGTCCTTTTTTTGTTTTTTGTTCGAGAGTATTGAGCAGGTCGGCGGCTATTATTTTGATCATTTGAACTTCGGTCATATTCGTGGTGTCTATCAGCCGGACATTCGGATGAAGGGTCGATACTTGAACTTGGGCGTTGCGCCATATTCTTTCAAGTCTTTTCATGCTCTCAAGATTAGTAGTTTCACGCGGAGAGTCGTCGATTGCTACCCTAAGTTCTCTTTGAAGAGCTGTTTCGGCCTCGCAAACCAAGAAGTAGCAAATATCCACCTTGGAAATAAACTGGCGGTTGGTGTAGTAAGATTGGAGATTCTCTTTTTCCGATAAGGTTATCTTGCCCTTGTTAAGCCAGTATTCCGGCCAACAATAGGCATCGAAGGGCCCGCGATCGATAAGCAACATATCGATCCTTGCAGAATGGGCTTCGTCGAGAAGCTGACTCAGGGTATAAAGGGCCGTCCGCATGTTGTAGTCCGGTTCTAATCGAGCTATATGTCTGATTTCGCGCGGGGCTTCATTCGGCGGATAAATTTTGGCTAAACCGAGGGGCCGCAAATAGTCATCTATTTCTTTCACTACCGTGGTCTTGCCCGAAGATGGGGGGCCGGTAAATTCAATAATGAACGGTCGCGGAAGGCTATATCGGATATCATAGCGAAGGTATTTCTTAAGGGCATCAATCTGGGCTTCCACAGTTTTTTTCTGAAGCGGTTCCGACATCGTTGCCTCATTTGTAAAAGAACTTTGGGATTATTATAAAAATATTGATCTGCATTGGGAAGAGGATAACTAAAAGGACCCGCGAGGGTCCCGTATTATCCGTCGATTCCGAGGTATTTTAAATCTCTAAATAGGCCTTTCTGCAGATCGAAATATCTGTCTTCGAGATTTTTTGGCTTATCATTCAGTGAGATTATTTCAATTTCTTTCCAGTTCTTGGGGGAGCAGGGGAACGGCAGTTCCGGATTCCTGATCATCAAGGCGTTTATTTACTTCAATACAGAAAACCCGCCACGTAAGAGGCGTCGTCAGATAGGGAGCCTCTGAAGTGGCGGGAGAATGGGCATAGCACGTTCTTACGTGC